>JAZKJB010000196.1:1729-3367 GCA_040384505.1 Bdellovibrionota bacterium
TATTACGTTCATCTTCGCAAGCTCGAGAACGTGCACCACGACCTCTCGCTTTGCCTTCAGTATTACGAAGACTCGTCGCTCTTGATGGACTTCAAGAAGCTCATCAAGTGGACGGACAAGAAGAAAATGATGTTCGGCTCCGACTTCCCGGACTTCTCGCCGAAGAAGCAGTACGAGCTGCTGATGAAGATCTGCGACGAGCTGAAACTTTCGGTGGAAGATCGCGAAGCCATCTCATTCAAAAACGCTCGCGACCTCTACGGTATCTCCGGGGTCTAAGCGGCCGCCCGCTTAAAACGGCCCCGTGAACCATGCTCCCGGCACATCGTGACGCTCGGGCCGCAGCGATTCAAGATTCGGAACCTTAGAAATCCCGAGCACCTTGAACGAAGCCGCAGCAATCTCCGCCGCCCCAGGATAGAATCCTTCCGACAAACCGACCGATGTCGGCACCGGCGCATGAGGGCTTCCCATCTTGATCGGCGCTGCTTTCAAACTCGAGAAATGATTCTGCGCCACGTGGGCGAGGATCTCACTCGTCACACTGAACTCCGCGGTCGAGGTATCGATGGCAATCATTCGACCGGTCTTTCGCACCGACGCCGTCACGGTCTGCCAGTCGAGGGGTGCAATCGTACGAAGATCGACGACTTCAGCTGAAATCCCGAAGGACTTCAGAAACTCCGCGGCTTTCAGCGCCTCGAGCACCATGTACGACATACTCACGAGCGTGACGTCGGATCCTTCGCGCATGATCGCTGCTTTTCCGATCGGAACCGCGGTTCCCGGCTCGGGCAAACGGCCTTCTTGGTTGTGCAACCAACGATGCTCGAGAAAGACGACCGGGTTCGGATCGAAGATGCTCGACCACAAAAGTCCGTAGGCATTTTCGACGGTCGATGGCATCACCACGCGCAAGCCCGGCACGTGCGCGAACCACGATTGAAGATTCTGCGAGTGAGTCGGCCCTTGGCCCCAACCACGGCCGAGCAACAAACGAAGCGTCAGCGGAACGTTGCCTTGGCCGCCGAACATGTAATGCCACTTGGCCGCGTTGTTCACGAGCTGATCCATCGCGAGCAAGAAAAAGTCCAGACGCTGATGAACCATCACGGGCCGATAACCCATCGTCGCCGCACCGATCGCGATTCCGGTCATTCCGTTTTCAGACGTGGGAGTGTCGAAAACGCGCTCGGGCCCGAAGGCTTCAAGCAACCCGTTCGTCGTGCCGAAGACGCGCTTCGGGTCCGCGACACCGAGACCGAAGAGAAGCGTCTTCTCATCTCTTGTCATCGCATCGAAGAGCACTCTCGAGATCGCATCGGTGAACTTCACTTGGCTCATAGCTCGGAGCCTTCCAGGAAAACGTGACGGAAGCCTTCTATCGCCTCGGGAAACGGTGAGCTTTCGGCAAACTCGAACGCCTCACGAACTTCGATTGCGATCCGCGCGTCCATTTCCGCAAAGCGCTCCGGGTTACAAATGCCCTCCGCTAGCAACTTTGCGTCTTGGCGTGCGATTGGATCTTTCGACTTCCACTCCATGTACTCTTGTTCGGAGCGGTAGCCGATGTGGTTGTCGAAATTCGGGCCGCAGTGTTCGCGCCACCGATACGTCGAAACTTCGACGAAGCACGGG
>JAZKJB010000196.1:3377-5157 GCA_040384505.1 Bdellovibrionota bacterium
CGGGGCACCGGTTTCGCGAATCCGGGCAACTTCATCTCGCATGAGGAGATAAGTCGCTTCGACGTCGTTGCCGTCGACCTCGACCGAACGAACTCCCATCGCTTCGACCATTTTAAAGATGCGTCGCCCTTCCGGTTGCCGCGCGGAGAGCGGCGAATAGACCGAATACATGTTGTTCTCGCAGACGAAGAGAACCGGAAGTTTCTTAAGAGCCGCGAAATTGACAGCCTCGTAAAAAGCTCCCTCTTCGACAGCGGCATCCCCGAGATAAACGACTGAAACATTGTCGCCGCCATCGAGCTTTAACGCCAAGCCGATGCCGACACCGACCGGGATCATATTGCCGACGATCGCGGTACTCCCCTTGAAGCCGACGCTCGTATCGACGAGATGGACGGAGCCGCCCTTGCCAGCCGCACAACCGGTGACCTTTCCATAGATCTCCGCGATCAAACGCTTTCCGTCGCCACCTTTACCAAGATAGTGCGCATGAGCACGATGCGTGCTGACCGCCGTGTCTTCGCGCCGAAGGATCTGACTCAACGCGGACGCCGCGCCCTCTTGCCCGATCGAGAGATGGGTTGGGCATCGCATTTTCTGTTCGGAGTAGCGTGCGGCAATAGCTTCGTCATACGCACGGAGCCGGCGCATCTCGTGCGCGAGTGCCAATCGAATGTCGGGAGAAATCTTCGAGTCGCTCATGCGATGAACCAATAGTAGTCGCCCGTGTAACCGACTTTAGTGAAAAGATTCTTCCACCCGTCCACATGCAGAACGGTTTTCGCGGTCAAATTCCAGGCGTTCATTCGCTCTTGCTCGGCATCGTTGCGGTAGGCATCGACCGTGATGAATGAACCCCGTCTCTGAACGCGTTCGATCTCTCTTAGAGCTCGCTCCAAATCCTGGAGCTCGAGATTGTGCAAGGTATTGATCGAGAAAACGACGTCGACGGAATCGCTCTCGAAAGGCATCTCGCGAACGTCCCCGACTTTCACGAACGCGCGGACTTCTTCTTTCGCGTTCTCGATCGCATATGAGGAGACGTCGATTCCCGCCACGTGAATGCCGGGAATCATCCGAGACAAGTCGTAGAGCATGAAACCCTTCGCGCAACCGCCATCGAGAACCGAACTCTCGCCCGTCAACGCGAAATGCTTTTGAAATGCAGGGATCACGGGCTCCCAGAAGCGAGGATGGTACTCGAAGCCGCCGTAACCATGCCGTCGTTCACCATCGAAGAACTCGCGACCGAACCGCCGCGCGATTCGACGATCTTCTTCGGTCTTCTCTGCACCTCGGGCGACGACGTCGCGAGCCGAACGCGGATAATCTTTCATGAGATCGATCTCACAGGCCATCGTAGGCCCCGGCCGAACGCGCCAAGTTCATCGTTTTCATATTGTAGAACTTCGGATCGTCGACATTCGCGAAATCGGTTTCAAGACGAGCACAGAGGTTTTCGACTTCCTTCACGATCGAACTCACTGGGGTGTAGCCGAGAGCGGAAGAAATGCGATTCGAGGAAATGTGATAATCGCGGTGATCGAAAACGTCTTCGATGACGATCCGGACTCGCGACTCACCCAGTTGCTTCTGGATGATGCGCGCGATTTCGATCACCTTGTGATTCTCGAAACCAAAGTTGAAAGTCTTCCCGCCGATTTTTTCCGGATCCGCGGTCAAGAGCTGCGAGTACAAAGCGATGATGTCGGTCATCCCGACGTTAGGACGCCGCTGCTCTCCCCCGTGAACCGTGATCACACCTTTGCGAACGGCATCC
>JAZKJB010000196.1:5167-6603 GCA_040384505.1 Bdellovibrionota bacterium
TTATCTGAATTGATGTGATAATCTCTTAAGTCTTGAGTCTCGGTTATTTTAATTTCTACCATCAGATCTTTCAATTCTGCTTTTATGACATTGGCAATGTCAATAACTTTTAAATTTTCGAAACCGAAATTAAAAGTACGGCCGTTGATCGCGTTGGCATCTGATTCGAGGAGCGAACCGTAGAGATGGATCACATCCGTCATCCCGACGTTCGGGCGCCGCTGCTCGCCCCCGTGGACCGTGATCACACCTTTGCGAACGGCATCCGCGGTCAGCTTGTTCACCGTGAGATCGAAGCGCTGACGAGGAGAATATCCGCAGATCGTCGCCGGTCGAACGTTCACCGTCATGAACTCCGGCGAGTGGGCCGCACGAACGATCCACTCCGAGAGTGCCTTGTATTTGGAATACGACGTGAGCGGTGCCGGCTCTAAAGTTTCGTCGACGCTCGATTCGCTGCGAGAACCGAACACGCTACTCGAAGATGCGTTGATGAAGCGCCGAACTCCGCTCTCTTTCGCTAGTGCGACGAGCATTCCGACGGCATCGAAGTTCACTTGGCGCGTGAGCACTTCGTCGATCTCGCCGGTCGGATCGTTCGAGATCGCAGCGAGATGGATGACGGCATCGCATCCGACCAAAGCCGAACGAACGCACGTACGGTCACGTAGATCACCTTCGAACAACCGAAAGCGCGATCGATACTCGGGCCACCGCTCGTCGCCTTTCAGCGCCTCGAGGCCCGCGGATCCGTAGAGCATGAGATCGAGGACGTGGACCTCGTGCCCTTGCGATAGGAGGCGCGGCACCAAGCGGCTGCCGACGTAACCGAATCCTCCCGTGACCAAAACCTTTTGCATTCACCTGAATTAACCCATTCACCGCCCACGGTCACTGGATCTAGGTCGCGAAGACCTACTGAACGTCGCGTCGAGTCGAGTCCGGTGTGTTTCGTCCTGAAACGAAAACCGTAAAGCGCCCCACGGAAATGTCCGATAATGAGTCTATGGTGTGGTCAGGCGAATCGGCCTACAAGAACTCGAAACTCTCGGTGATCGTACCCGTGTTCAACGAGGCGCCCCGAATCATCGAGAACCTCACGCTTCTCACCAACGAGATCGAGCGGCATTTCTCCAACTACGAAGTCATCGTCATCAGCGACGGTTCCACCGACTCGACCGGCTCGAAGCTCCTCGATTACAAACATCCCCATCTCCGCGCAGTCCTCGAAGAACGAAACTCCGGAAAAGGAAGCGTCGTTCGCAAGGGCTTCCAGATGGCGACCGGCGACTACATTCTCTTCATCGACGGCGGCATGGAAATCCATCCGAAAGTGATCCGCATCTTCATGGGCCTCATGTCAGTCTACGAGTGCGACATCGTCATCGGCTCGAAGCGCCACCCGCAGTCGCGTGTCGCGTATCCGTGGCATCGCC
>JAZKJB010000196.1:6613-7181 GCA_040384505.1 Bdellovibrionota bacterium
CCCCCATCTCGAGGTCAACCGTTACGGCTTCGATCTGGAGATCCTCTCGCTCGCGAAACGTTTCGGCTACGGCCGCATTCTCGAAGCGCCGATTCAGATGGATTATTTCGGGAAGAACGAACGACATGTCGTCGGCGAAGTGTTCCACGTCTTCAAGATCGCCTACAGCCTCTTGAAGGACACGTTCGCGCTCTACGCTCGCTTGCGCAAGATCGCCTACCTTCCGCGTCCGAACGTCAAAGCCATCGACGAGAATCAACGCGCGGGCTGAAGCCCGCCTCACTCCCGCCGAATTAGAAGATACCCACGTGCCGCGCCCGTTTGGTCGCGCTCGAGCATCGCCTGGAATAGTTTTTCACGTGAAGCCCAGTAGGGCTGATGGAATTCCGTATCGGGATCGAAGAGCAAGACCTCGTCGGTCTTCTTCGAGTAGCTCACGATCGGCGCGAAATGCCCGACTCGCGCTTTGCCGACGACCATGCCGAGCGCGAAGTTCGCGATGATGAACTGATCGCACGAGGGATCGAGCAAGCGGAGCGAACTCTCGAAGTTGTCGCGATTCGAAGGT
>JAZKJB010000197.1:0-1292 GCA_040384505.1 Bdellovibrionota bacterium
AGAAATTCTCGCGTGTCCCCATCGTCTAGAGGCCTAGGACACCTCCCTTTCACGGAGGATACAGGAGTTCGAATCTCCTTGGGGACGCCATTCAAAAATACCGGGATCCCGGTATACGAGTTAACCGGTATACCCGGATCCCAGTACAGGTATTCAAGTATTCCTGAAATCCAAAGTCGGAATCTCCGATTTCAAAAGATTGAAAATCCACGCACCGAGCTTGTCTGCGGTATCTATGATTTTTTCGTCTTTCGATTTCGTCAGCTGCAGGATGGTTTTGCACTCCTGAAGAGATGCATAAGCCGTCTGATAAAAACGCTTCTTCTCTTTCGCTGAACGCTTCGCATTTCCCTCAGATAGGTTCAGAGAGATCGACGTAGTGGCTCTAAATAGCTGGTCTCTCAGATGACCTTGAATCTCCATTGAGTCGATTAATCCATGAAACTCGATTGCCAGCTCCAACGTTCTAAATGTCTTCATTTGGTTCTCCTTAGTAAAACGTCGGTACCTCAGCAAAATTCAGGACCCTCCACAGACAGCGCAAACGAATCAAGTACCGCGATAGAGTCCGAAGACTGAACAACCAAGAATCCTCCAAATCATTTCAGTGACCATTCGAGCTCGTTCATTGATTGCAGTTCGAATCTGGTGGGAGGACGACATGAAGATTGAGTTCAACGAAGAGAGTAAAACGATTTCCATTTTCATGAACGCAAAGGAGAAACGTCGTTGGTTTCGCGTGAAAGGCGTTCTTTCGAAAACACTCGGCCGGCCGGCCTCAAATCAGGACGTAATCGATGCGGCGCTGAATGAAATGATCGCAAATTTAGAGGCCAAGGTTCGAAAACTACCTGATTCGGTGATGAACACTACTTCACCCCATTCTCTCGAACAGCTATCCTCCCCACCATGACCACCGCTCGACCGAAGAAAAAACCCAGCGGAAAAGACATCCTCGCCCCCGCATCCGCGAAGCAGTGGGAAGCATGGCTGAAGGCAAACCAAACAAAGTCGGCTGGAATCTGGCTCCAACTCCAGAAAAAAGATTCGACCGAAAAGTCCCCGACTTATGCCGAAGCTCTCGACGTCGCCCTCTGCTACGGATGGATCGATGGTCAGAAGAAGAGTCACGACGAAAGCTCGTGGCTCCAAAGGTTCACTCCGAGGCGTCCTCGAAGTTTATCGAGGCCAAGGACCACCTCGAGTTCCACGATCGGCGGCTTTGGGATTTGCGCAAGAAGCGCGATCGCGAAAGTGTAAATCTGCCCGAATGGGAGGAGCTCAGGGCGCTC
>JAZKJB010000197.1:1302-11372 GCA_040384505.1 Bdellovibrionota bacterium
TACGCGCCGGAAAGATGAAGTCAGCTGGCCTAGGCGAAATCGAAGCGGCAAAAAAAGACGGCCGATGGGAAGCTGCCTACGACTCCCCTAGCAACGCGAGCATCCCGGAAGATTTTCTCAAAGCGCTTCGTCGGAACAAAAAAGCAGAGGCCTTCTTCAAGTCATTGAACAAGACGAATCTCTATTCGATTTCATATCGACTTCAGACCGCCAAAACACCCGAGACGCGCAAAAGGCGTATGGAGAAAATCTTGGCGATGATGGCAAAGGGCGAATCTTTTCGATAGACGACACCCACTGGCGGTTGTTTTGAAAATAAAAAACCCAACCGTGTGCGGTCGGGTTTTCACTTTTGTCGCAATGATTTATCGGATCAGGAAGAAGCTTCAGTTTTCTTGCATGTTCCAAATCGCATGATAGCCAAGCTCTTTCGCCTTTGCTTCCTGCTCTGACAATGCGTGACCGATCGCCGAAATGAGCTCATTCACCGGAATGACAGTCCCGAGTGAGTCTTCAGTCTTGAATTGGCCTGCGCTAAAATTCTTGCCCGCAACGTCCGTGACCTGGCCTTGTGCGTAGCTGGTGTTGCTCTGGTACCCGTTCGGCCCGCCGATGATTCGATAGTTGATGGTCGTCGTCGTCGTGAGCGTTTTCGCATCCGTCAAACCGAAGTGAACCGTCGCCTCGACAAGGCCGTCGACGCCGAGCTCACGCATCAGCCTCGTCTCGGTCCGGTCGTCAGCGAAAGTCGCGGTGACTCGTTTCACATCGCCCTGCGAGACCGAGAGAATCTTCAGTCCCTTGTAGGCGTGGGTGATGTTGTGGTCCGTGTCCACCTCCGTGATCGGAGCTAGCTCCCCGTAAGTTTTGGCCGCGAGGACTTTGTCGGTCGAGATCACCGTGGAACCAAACTGTGTCTTCAGCATTTTACTAAGACCGTCATGGATGTTCTCGAGCGTGTTGTCCCAGTACGCAACGGGGACGCGAGGGAAAATAAATGTCTTCGTAGTCGTCGTCACGTCACCAAGTCCGGCTGCTCCCAGTTGGCTCTCCGTCGCCCGGATCAGAGCGCCGTAGACCGTGAGCGAAATGATCGCGAGCTTCTTCGCTTCAACCAGCGGCTTGCCGGTCGACGCGTTGGGCTTCTCCGCGTTGTACTCGATGCCACCTTTTGCGCCCGCAGTCTCAATCTTGAATATGGTCGGTACTTTGCCGCTCACATTAACGCGCATCCAAGCCCAGCCTTGCGAGATACCTTCGACCGCTCCGGCTGCAGGTGCATTCAGAGTCTTCGTCTCGAAGCGCTCCACGAGAAGAGTGTTCGGTCCCGAGAGGATGATGGAATCTTTCTCTTCCACACTCGACTTCGTCGTTCTTCCTTCAAGTCGCGCCGAAGCGTTGCTCTGGAGCGACGGATGCCTAAACGCTGCGGCCGGAATTTTGACTGTTTTGCCCAGCTTGTAAATTCCGATGTCGGAAAAATTCCGCATACCGAGGCCTTCAGCTACGAGCGCAACTCGGATGAATGAGTCTTTCTCGCCCGCTCCATCAAAGCCCAAGGTCAAATCTTTGGTCATGTCGATCGCCGCGTCGCTCTTGGCGCCGTTCACGGAGACGAGCTTCAGTGGCTTGGGCGGCGCGACCTGGAACTCGGCTACCTGCCCGCTAGAAGTGCTGATACGGACTGTTTTGGCCGCGGTCGCTCCACCCGAGAACACTTTTGAGTAAACGCCAAGGCCCATATACTGAGCGGGCTCACCGTCCACGGTCACGGTCCCGTCGACTTCGATCGGTCCCGCACCGTAGCGCTTGAGAAGATTCACGACCACGGCGAAGTCGCCTTCCTTCCAATCGGAGGACACCAAGCTCATCTCTTGGGTCGCCGCCTCCTTCGGGTAGAAGTTCGTTATGTATCTCGCTTGAATCGCGGCCTCAGAGAGGTCGGTCGTCTTGGTGGTCGCCATATTCGCGACTATCTTGCCGATCATCGAGGCGCATCCGCCAAGGAAAGGGGCGGAAATCAACATAGCTACTACGATCCAGGCGCTGAACTTCATCTTCGGTCTCCTCTTTGAGAAGATCGAATCGTATCAGTCCATCGATCACTGGCAAGGCGACGCACAGATGTGCGCTGCATCCATCCAAAATCCGGACGTTCGTCAAATATGCATTGTTTATGAAATCATGAGCCCGCAAAAAAACAAGGATCACAGTTCAAGGAATCTCGACCTTCGATGGATACAGGAAGCCACCGACTGCCGCGGCACCCGCGCCCGCACTCACCCTACCCGCGATAGAAAAACGGAATCGCATCGTCGTACGTCGAAGCGTACCGATCGTAATACCCGTTGAAGTATTCAGTCGGAGCCTTGAATGCGCCGAATTTTCCAGGCAACTCGCCGTACGCACTGAACTCCGCGCGCGGAACGCCCATCGACAGCATGATCGAAGCGAGAAACTGATTGTACGGGCGGCCGAGTGCTGCGAAGTCGGTTCGATTGGCTTCGTGCACGAACGGGCGCGTTCGGTAGTCGATGTAATTTCCTTGAACGAAACCCATGTTGGTTCCGCCTGCGACCATGAGTGGAAGATTGTTCGACTTGTGACCTTGCGATGAAACCTGGATGCCTTGTTCGTTGCCCCAAACGACCAGCGTGTTGTCGAGCATGCGAGTGCCATCCGCTTCGATCGTCGCGTCTAATTTTTTAATGAGATCGAGAACGCGTTCGGCGACCCAACGATTGGCAACGGCCAACGAGTTGACCGAGCTCGCGGAATCTTCGTGAGACCACCCGTGATAATTTTGGTGCGCAGGATTCGCGTCGATGTAATCCGGCATGAAGATACTCGCCATACGCGTATGTCCACAGGCGAAAGCCGCGACGATCATGCTGTTCACGTTTTCGTAACTCTTCCGCAAAGGATCGGACGACGTAGCGAACGAAACATTCGGAGTCGTGCACGAAACTTGAGTGGGTGGCGGCGTCGGTGAAGGTGTCGGCGTCGGAGTTGCGGTAGGAGTTGCCGTCGGAGTCGGTGTTGGCGTTGCCGACGGCGGTGTCGGTGTCGGGACCGGTGTCGCCGTTGGGCGAGGAGTGGCTGTCGGCATCGGTGTCGGAGTCGGGACCGGTGTGGGGATCGGAGTCGGCGTCGGTGTGAACGTGTTTTTCACGTCGTTCAAGAGATCGACGTGATCCTGCAAGCGCAGTTTGTCTGCCGTACTCAGGCGCCGGTTGCCAGTCAGGGCGTTCATCATGTCGATCGCTTTTTCGGCAGCGAGCATTCTACGACCGGATTCAGTCGTCGGAGCAGTGGCCGCCTGAGTGATGGCTTGCGTGCTCACCGACTGCGTCGTGGCCTTCGCAGCCAGCAGTTGAGATTGAGTCGCCATCGCCGGGAACAACGTCCCGAAGATTCCTTGATCGGAGCTGAGATACGGAAGCGGTTTCGCAACGCCGTTGATACGGCTGAAGGACATGCCGAGGCTCGACCATGGATTGTAACGGATCGTTCGGAGTCGCGGCGCGGTCGGATACACGGCCAGCGATTTCTCCATGATCCAGTCGATCGAAGCACTCTTTCTCGGAATCACGTCGCCCGGGGCGAGCGAATCGGCTGGTCCAACCTGGCCATCACAAGTCAGGAAGGTGCACTTCTGGTGACCACCGCCAGGCGAAGCGACGTCGAGGCCTTCGATGAGGGACATCTTGCTTTTGTACGGCGAGAACGTCGATCCGAAAATCGCCGAGAGATCGCCCGCGATACTACTCAACGGGGCATACATGACGTTCGTTTGCGCTGTCTGGAGCGACGCGAATTTGGGCCAGAAGTTAGCAGCGAATTGTCCATTCACGCTCTGGATGAAAACCACGCGCCTCGGAGCCTTCATCGCTTGCGCGTGAGCTTTCGTGAAAAGCGATGGGAGGAATGGAAGGTAAAGCCCGGCGCCCACGCCAGCGACGTTGTACAGGAAGTCTCTTCGGTTCATTTGATGCTTCTTCATGGCGCGCCCTTCACGATCTTTTTGTTCAATGCCCGGTTCATCACCGTCCGCTTGAGACCTTCGGTGATCGAACCATTCTGCCCGACGATGGAGTCGCGGATTCCCTTTAGCGAACAACCGTCTTGCGTGATGTCTTCGGATCTGAAATTGAAGTAACGGAAAGTCTGCCTGGCGAAACAAGCCGAACCTTTGTCACTGTTCGCGATGATGTCGACGAGCTCTTCGCCGGAGCTTGCCGCGCTCGGCCCGTCCGAATCGATCCTGAGGTTCGTGACCGAAGAGTCGATCCGATGTTCAGCGATGAGTTGTTCAGTCGAATCGTACGCTTTCTCCGTCGAACGCCGACGTCCGAGCGCATCGTATCCTTCGAGCACGAAGCCGATCGGGTTGATCATCGAGTGACAGCCCGCGCACGAACCGCCCGAAGTTTTCTCGGTGATCCGCTCACGCAGCGTATGCTCCGTGATGAATTCGACCGTGTCGACGTCGAGCCGAACACCGAACGCGTCGTTCGAGGGAAGACCCATCTGATCGCAGAGAATTCTCTTCCGTAGCGTTGCGCCTCGCAAGATCGGATGGGTCTCGTCATCCGAAGCAAAGAGAAGCGGCGCTCGCAAGAGGAGGCCTTTTCTCGGCCCGCCCATCGTTTGCGAACCGTCGTCCGGATTGGCGGCCAAAGTGTGTTCGTAGATTTCCGCGAGTGCCGGCGTACGAGCGAATGAGGTTTTGGACGTCATCAGCTCTTCGTAGCCTTGTCGCTTCTGCCAAATCACGTGATCGATGTATTGATCCATCTCACGCTTCATTTCCGGAACGAGGCCCGTCGTATCGAGTCCGTTCAAGAAATCGGCGTTCGTGCTCGGATTCGAAAGCGCACTCGTGTTGAGCCAGTATGCGAAAAACCCTTTCAGCTTATCCTTCGTACGAGGATCGTCGATCATGCCGGAAACGATCGCATCCAGCCGTGCCGAGTCTTGCAAGTCGCCAGCTGCGGCGGCAGCGAAAAGTGCATCGCTCGGCATCGAGTCCCAGAGCGCGTAAGGGATCCGCGACGCGACCTCGTATGGAGTCACTTCGAACTCGGTGTCCGATCCGGTCGCTTCCGTGCCGATCTCCACGTGATGGAGAAATTGCGGACTCTGGAACATCGTCATCAAAACGATCTGCAATCCTTCTTGCGGCGTCGATCCACTATCGTAAAGCGATCTGAACATCGTCGCTTCCGAAGAAGAAAGTGGACGGCGCAAGATGCGAAGTCCGAACTTGGCGATGAAACTGTCGACACACGGACTCGTCAGCGACGCTGCGCTACTGCAAGCGGTGTGGCGCGCAAGGAAGCCATTGAGACTTGCTCCCGTCACGAGATTCGCAGCGTTGAACGCCAAATCCGAAAACGCTGACACGTGGAGATCGGAATATGAATTTTCGAAGGCATCCGCATTCGGCTTATCACTCGGCAAGCGAGAGAGTATGGGCTGCAGATTCGCGGCGAGAGGAGCGCCGAGAAGCTCGTTCAACGTGTTAGAGAGCTCGGATTTAGAAAGTCGACGGAGCTCCGTCGCACCGACCGACTCCGGATTCGCGCATTTCAAAGAAGTGAACGAGTTCGTTTCGTTCGAAGAAAGATCGGTCGACTTCAGAACCTTGAACTCCGAGCAGTTCGTGTAGAGAGCCGACAAGACGATGGTCGCGAAAGCGAATTTCAAAACCCGGATTGAAGTTTTCAATTTCCCAACCATGTCAGCCTCATCGGCAAGGATGTCCCGCTACTCCATTCATTACGCCCGGCTCCGCAGGCCGAAGGCGTGAGGAGTTCCTGACAGTTCTTCTAGTCGCGCGTGTTCAATTAGATCGGGTCGAGCGGCGATCATTTCCGCTACCACTCTCAAGTCGAGAATCTCATTTTGAGATGAACGCGTAAGCTCGTGAGCCCTCAGGCTCGATCAGCCTTCGGTCGCAGCCAAAATCTCCGCCGCTCGCCAGTTCGGCAGATCGGCGACGAGCTCGACGAGCAACATGTCGAATCGCTCTTCGGCGAATTCACGACGAGACGGATCGCTCGACGAAACTCCGTCGGCGAGCTCACGCCACTCCGGCGACAGCGTAAGACGGCTGTGGAGTGCGGCTGTCAGGAGGTCCGCCCAGTTGGGTTGGTTGAACGTGAAGTTGAGGGCGAGCGCTTCTCCGTCGGCTTCAGTCGAGTGCCAGTATCCGCGCGGGACGTAGAGGAGCGAGCCGGGTTTCAAAACGATTTCGATCGAATCTTCCGCGGCCATCGACGTCGGCATCGGTAGCGCGTACGGCGCGAGCTCGGTGTCCATCGGCAGGCCCATCGTGTGTCGCACGGTCGGATTGTCGACGTACCTGTTGGGGGCGAGAGTCCATTTTTTCGTGCCGTGAAGCTGCAGGACGAAGTTGATGTTCTGATCGAAATGCGGCGCCGTGCCCTTGCCGTCAGGCGTGACGTACACGAGACATCGTCCGTGGGTCATCGCCGGCATCCCGAGATCCGACCGAAGCGCCGCGACCCAATCGCCCAGCTCCGGAATTCGCTTTTGGACGTCGTTGAAAAGGAGGCCCATCCGATTCGTAAAAAGTTTTCGCGCGTCCGAAGGCGATGCATCGACCGAACTCGCTTCATCCGAGACATCGGGCAAATGCGCCTGAACGGCGCCTTGCCATACGGCGAGCAAGGCTTCGAGCGACTGGAGACTTTCGATTCTGCGAAACGGCTCGAGAGCCAGACCGTGGAGCGAAAATGGTGAGCTCGGCCAATGATTCGTCAGGAACGTTTCCGTCGAATCCGCGCCGAGCAACGCTCCCAGGCCGGGCTTCATTGAATCGACTCGAGCTTTTCCACGAACGGGAGATCCCGCTCGGTGACGAAGTTGATCACGACACCTTCGCGACCGGCGCGGGCCGTGCGGCCGACTCGATGGATGTAGTTCTCCATCTGCTGGGGCATGTGATAGTTCACGACACGACCGACGTGTTCGATGTCGAGCCCTCGCGACGCGACGTCCGTCGCGATGAGGACGCCGACTTTTCCTTCGCGGAACGTCTTCAGATTGGTTCGTCGTTGAACCTTGTCCATCTCACCGCGGTAAATGAGCGCCTCGCGCCCCGAAGCCTTCAAAAGCGCCGCCAACTTGTCGCACTGCTCGCGGGTATTGACGAAAACGAGGGTGCCACCTTTGACGTCTTTATCGAGGAGCGCCTCGAGAACGGGAAAACGTTTGCCGTCTTCGATCGTGCGATTGATCGTCTTGAGGCTGGCGACGACGCGGTGACTGCCTCCGCTGCGAACGACTTCCGCCGAGGCGAAGAGGTCTTTCATCAAAGTCTGAACCGGAGCCGTCACGGTCGCCGAAAAGAGAGCGAGCTGCCGGTCGGCAGGACATTCGCTCGCGATTCGCTTGGCGTCGGGCAGGAACCCTTGGTCGAGCATCTGATCGGCCTCGTCGAAGACGAGGATGCGAACGTCACTCAAGTTCACCAGCTTGCGATCGAGAAGTTGAACGAGCCGACCCGGAGTCGCGACGAGGATTTCGAACATTCCGCTGACGTTCCGCTTCGCGACGTCGAACTCGGTTCCGCCGAGAACCGTGCGAACTCTCACTCGAGTCGTGTGCGTGAACGGCTTGAAGACTTTCGAAATTTGCTCGCCCAGATCGCGAGTCGGAACGATCACCACAGCGCGCGGCTGACCCTCGACCGTGACCGGCTTGGAGTCGAGCTCGAGGCTCTTGATGTGATGGAGAATCGGAAGCGCGTAAGCCAGAGTTTTACCGCTCCCGGTTTCAGAAACTCCGACGACCGACTTTCCATCCAGTAGCCGGGGCAAAGCGCGGCCTTGGATTTCAGTGACGCTGGTGAAGCCCTTCTCTGAAAGGGTGGCTTGAAGGGTCGGCAACAGATTGAAATTGGTGAATGCTGTCATGGTTTTGGTTGTCTCTCGTGCGCCTCGAGAGTGCGAGTTCATTCGTGGAGAACCTTCGAATGGTGAACTTTATCCAATCCATCGAAACGAAAAAACCCGCCATCTCTGGCGGGTTTTCCCGATCTTCATGACTTGCAGAAAACCTTACGGCGTCAGGTTCGTCGTCACACGCGAAAGCTCGCGCGAGCTGTCTTTCCCGTCTTCCTTCGTCGCCTTCCAGATCATCGTATAAACGCCGCTGCCGTAGGTCTTCTGAAGGGCGGCGTTGTCGAGATAGACCATCGGCGCCGGATAGCTCATCTTGATCATGACCACGTTTTTCGCCTCTGCGAGCTGCTTCACGTACGAAAGGTTTTTTCCCTTCAAGCTGAATGTCGCGACCGACACGGCCTCGGCTTCGCTCTTTCCCGGGGGCACCATCCAGCAACCGAACTCGATGTCGAAACTACCGGCGCGAGAATAGTCGGAGTTCTGGTATTCGAGAGTTCGGAAGCCCGTGATCACCGTAGGGAACTTTCCGGCGCTGTAAGATTCGAGGTTTCCGTCTTCGAAGTTGTTCGACTCGGCTCCGGAGGCCAACTCGAGGCCCGGGTTCCCGTCGTAGTTCGACGCGAAGTAAGCGAAGTTTTTCGTGAAGTAGTTTTGGTACTTCACCGCGAAAGAACCGCAACCGGTCAGCATCATGACGGCCGAGGCGAACGCGATTGATCGAACGAACGAAAGCGAAGACCGCAAAGACATGAGTTCTCCTTCAGGGAGGGTTAACATTGGGTGTTTACGTACGGTAACAGCGCGAGAAACGACGTCAACTTCGTCGAATTCATCTCGACTTCGGACCAACTAGAGGGTCTCGCCCTACCCGTCACCTGGGGTTCGAAACAGATCCTTTATTTTCACTCCGCTGCGAGGTACACAAACCCCCAATGGCGGCCGAATGAAGAAAAACGAAGACGCGAACGAGATTTCCCAGCTGTGGCCCGGTCAGTCGATGGACCTGCTCAAGTCGCTGCACATCCTCACGCGCGACGGACGGCTGAACCAAGATTCGCGGCGAAAGCTCAAGCAAGTTCAACATCTCGTGCAGCTCATCACGCCTCACCTCGAGGGCCTGGGTACCTTCGCGGATCTCGGGGCAGGAAAATCGTATCTCGGATTCATGCTCTACGATCTCTGGCTGCGAGAGCACGACGAGACTCGCCTCTATGCGATCGAGCAACGCAAAGAGCTCATAGACGCCTGCAAGTTGATCGCGAGTCGATCGAGTTTCGATCGAATATCCTTCGTACCCCAGTCGATCGTCGATGCGAGCGAAGCCTCAGACCTTCCCGAAGAAATCGACGTCGTCACGGCGCTTCACGCTTGCGATACGGCGACCGACGAAGCGATCGCGTTCGCGCTGAAAAAGAATGCGAAACTGATCGCCCTCGTCCCGTGTTGCCAAGCCGAAGTCGCGAGACTTCTCGACGAAGTTCCCGGCCGCGAAGCTCAAGAGCTGCAGAATCTGTGGCGACACGGCATCCACCGGCGGGAATTCGGCTCCCATTTGACGAACGTCATTCGCTCGCTCTTCTTGGAATCGCAGGGCTACAAGGTCCGGGTGACCGAGCTCATCGGCTGGGAACACTCGATGAAGAACGAGCTCATCCTCGCGGAAAAGATTCAGCGCTCCAACACGCAAGCCAAGAACCAACTCGACTCGTTGATGAAGCGGTTCCCGGTCGCGATGCGCTTGTTCGAGCTCACCCGCGAAGCCTGACCGAACTTCCGATCAGCCCGCGCTCTCGACGACCGACTTCAGATTCGAAAGACCCTTCTCGAACATTCCGCCGACCATTTTGTCCATGTTCATGAATAGACACATCACTCGACCGATGAAAGAGTTCTTCCCCTCCACTCGCCACGTCACCTTCGACTCTTCCCCGCTCGGTTCGATGATGTAGTCCGAGGTCTGCACCATTTCCATCGGCTTGGTGTACGCGAGCTGGATTCGGACACGCTGATTCGGAATCGTTTCGACGATCGTCGCGCTTCCCGTTCCGAGCTGACCCGTGCTGTCCCAGCTGGCTTTCGCTCCGACTCCTTCGTCGGGTCCTTCGTAGACCATCGTGGCTTGAGGATCGACTTCCT
>JAZKJB010000198.1:0-1572 GCA_040384505.1 Bdellovibrionota bacterium
GTCATCGTCTGACAATTTTGATCGGCTTGCCAACGGAGGCGATCACCGTCGATTGCGTCAACGGGTGCGGCGATACCTGGACAACGACGGATCCGTATCCCGCGTGTGACGCTTTCGGAATGTTCACTGCCTGCAACACAGGCGGCATGCCGTGCCTTTGCGGTTGGGGAATGTGCGGACCGCACACCGCCACGAGTTGCACTCCCCGCTGACTCGTCGGGATCAAGCCTGAGCGGCGTAGATTCCCAAGAACTCGAACATCGCATCCATCGCAGCGAGTGACGTGAGATCTGAAACGTCGAACGGCGGCGAAACTTCGACGACGTCGGCTCCGACCAAGTTCTTCACTTTCAATCCACGCAAGATTTGCTGAACTTCGTACGTCGTAAGCCCTCCAGGCACGGGCGTTCCAGTTCCAGGTGCGCACGAAGGATCCAGACAGTCGACGTCGTAGGTGATGTAGGTCGGCTCTTTGCCGAAATCGGGTAACGACTGCACGAATGCCTTTCCGCCCATGTCGCGGATCTCGTCCATCGTGTGCACGGTCACGCCGTGTTTTTTCACGAACGCGAGATCGTCGGAACCCGTGAGCGGTCCGCGAATTCCGATCATGTGATATTTCTTCGGATCGACGAGTCCTTCTTCCACGGCGTGCCGCGCGAACGAGCCGTGATGATAATCCATCTCCCAGGCGGGCGGATACGTATCGAGGTGAGCGTCGAAGTGGATGAACGAAAGTGGCTTTCCGTATTTCTTCCGCATCTCGCGAAGAATCGGAAGCGTGACCGAGTGGTCACCGCCGACGGTGATGGTTCGTTTGTTCTGAGCGAGGACTTTTCCGTAGAAAGCTTGAATGCGCTCGTATGATTTTTCGAGGCTGATAGGGACCGTCGGACAATCGCCGATGTCCGCTGCTTTCACTTTCTTCGTGAACGCTTCCATCCGTCCCATATGGAACACGCGCCCGAGCGCCGAGATTTCTCGTACTCGGCTCGGCGCGAAGCGAGCGCCGGGACGATACGAAAGCCCACCGTCGAACGGCAAACCGATCATCGCGACGTCGTAATCGGCGTCGAGTGGCACGTGCGGAAGGCGGAAGAAGGTCTTGATCCCAGAGAATCTCGGGAACTCTCGTCCTGACAACGGTTCATAAACGTTGGACACGCGAAAACCTCCGGCGGTGGCTACGGAGGAATCGTATCGCTACGTCGATCGAGGGAGCAAGGAGGGCCGCAGAACGCGAGCCTTAAATTTTGCCCGAGAGCGGCGGCCGCATAACCGCCGCCCTCGGGACTTTAGACCCATTTTCGCGGCTCAGGCGCTCTTCGAGCCGTCATCAACCCTAAAGTGACGGCGAGAGCTGGCCAGCCCATACGGTGCGAGGTCCTGCATGATTTCGATACCTGATCCTTGAGCAACCTCGAGACCACCCTCGGCGAGGCTCCTCGCTTTTCCCGGGCCTATCCGATGGGCAATAAACACAAGCGGCCGTGACAAGATTGGGCGTCGTCGTTAGCTTCGGTGCTCTCGATGAAGAAAGAATTTTCCCGCGACAGCCGAGATCTCGTCGAC
>JAZKJB010000199.1:0-1862 GCA_040384505.1 Bdellovibrionota bacterium
TCGACGCCATCTGGATAGGTCAGGAAGTTCGAGAAACCACCAGCCGCCGCTTTGCCGGCCGCGATCGTCGTCGAGGCGCCCCATTGCCAGCGCGCACGTCGGCGGTTGTAGTCGAAGGTCAAGCCGGGCCCGGCGTAGTTCACGTATCCTTTCGAAGCCGTCGCACCTCGCGAAATGCCGATCGTTTCGTTCCACTGCACGTAACTCAAGCCCGCTTCGAACTGACTCGCGAGAGGGTAAACTTTCGCGGATTTTTCGGCGGCGGGAGTTCTGTCGGCCGAGGTCGACTCGAAGTTCGATCCCTCGTCAGCTCGAGCACCGAAGGCCGCGACCCATACGAGCGCCAGCGCCAAGAATTTACAACGACACATGGATTTGTCCTTGGATGCTCCATTGATCTTCGGCGGCGGCGTCGGGGGTAAAGCTTTTTTGTTGAACGCCGGTGAAGCGCGTTTCGATGCGCTGGAAAGGGAAGGCGAGAACGCCGAACGTCCAGCGCTGATTGTCGACGGCGGTGAGGCGCATTTCATCTTGGTAGCGCTCCCAGGTCGTGATCAGATTGTAGCCGCGGGTCATGCGAATCAGCGATTCGAAGAACATGTAGTTTCCGATCTTCGCGTTTCCCGTCGCCTTCACCTTGTCCTGTTTCAACCCGACTTCGACCATCAAGCTCGAGCCGTGCGTACGCGGAAGTGCCCAGCGGTCGTGAACGCCGACTCTCGCGTACTCGACCGTGTCGTGAGTGAAGTATGCGGCGGAGCCACCGAGCCGTTGCTTCTCGGCGATTTCGTACTCGCCGGTGACCGAGAGCCCCTTGTGACGTGTGGGTTCGGTGCGAAGCAAATTTCCGGCGAACACATGAGTGGCGACGTCCCACTTTTCTTCGAGTCGATGAAAGAGAACGCCGTGAACTTGATCGTCTTGACCGAACCCGAGCGGCGCACGGCTGTACGCGGTGTGATCTGGCGTGCGGATGCCGTAGGCTTTGTCCATCAAACCGACCGCGACGAGCCACTGATCGCTCAAGTAGAAGCGGGCATAGTGTTCGCGTGAGACCATTTCGTCTCGATAGCCGTGACCGTAGTAATCGCGTGGTCGATCGAGGAGTCCGTAGGTGACGGTGAGAATGGTGCGATGGTCCTCGTCGGCCGCCAATTGCAAACTCAGGTCGCGTTGCATGGGAATCGTCCGCGTCTGCGACGCTGACGAGCCCGGCTGAGTTTGAAACCACAACGACCGCGTCTTGATCGCGGGACGAATCCAGTACGGCAGCTCGACTCCGGGAATGAAGCCCGAAAGTTGTGCGAGCTCTTCGTCGGTCACGCTCTCGGAGATCCAGGGACGAGCCGCGATTTCTTGCGAGAACAGCGCGCGACCGTAGTCGGTGAGGGGGCCGTTACCTAAGCTGTTGGTGTGGCAGACGGCGCAACTCGTGTAGCCGTAACCGATGAAGTCCGGATAGGCGCTCGCGCGATCGGAGAAGCCGACGACGGTAAGAAGAGCCAATAAAGCGAGAGCAGTGCGCGAGCGGGTCACGAAAAACTCACTTCATCGGGATGCGGGCTTCGACGAGGGCTTCCTCTTTCACGCCGACACCCATGTAACGGATTTTGCCGACTTGGTAATCAGAGACATTGACCGGAAAACTCACGACGAGATCTTTGCCGTCGATCTTGTACGTTCCGGAGATCGCCTTCTTCACGCCGTGAACTTCGAGGTTGGCCGTTCCCTTGCCGTCTTTCCCTTTTGCGTCGGTGACGATGGCGTTCGGATACTTCGCAGTCTCGAGATGCTTCGTCTTCATGTGCTCGTTACGAAGCGCGATTCCGGTGTCGAGCGTGTCGAGGGGAATTTCGATCTTC
>JAZKJB010000200.1:0-15857 GCA_040384505.1 Bdellovibrionota bacterium
CGAAAGACGTTCGGTCTAACTTCTGTTAGGCTTGGCGCATGTCGAGCGCGACTCCGCCACCCAAAAAACCAACCGGCAAACCACCGACCGTCACGCCTGAGGCGGGCTGGCAGCCGATTTCACTCCCGTTCAACATCGGCTCGGGCCGCACGGTTTATTCCGACATGGCTGGCGACAATCGGTTGCGACTCGCGTTCTTCGGAAAAAAAGATCGCCTCGTAGGCCGTGCCTGGTTCGGCGACGGCACCGACGGGCCGCCGAACAACGCTCACGGTGGTGCGATCGCGTACGTGCTCGATGAAGTCATGGGTGCGGTCGGTTGGCTCAATCAATATCCCGTCGTCGCCGTGAACTTGAACTTCAGCTATGCGAAGATGACTCCGCTATATGTCGACATGTCCGTCGAAGGTTGGATCACGAAGACGACGGAAAAGCGCGTCTTCACTGCAAGCGAGATGCGCCTACCGACGGGCGAAGTGGTCGTCACCGGCCAAGGTGAGTTCGCGATATTGAAAAAAGAATTGGTGGAGAGTCTCTACTCCGAACGCTTCGGACCTGAAGATCTCGAGAAGTTGAAGAACTTCAGATGGGCGAAAGGTCATGCGCGTTGATCTCCTCATGGTCGAGAAGGGTTTCGCTCCTTCGCGCAACCGCGCTCAAGAGCTGATCGCGAGCGGGCGAGTCGTTCTCGTCTCGAATGGCCGCAAGCAACCGGTGAAGAAATCGAGTCTCCAGATCGAGCCCAGCGACGACGTGACGTTCGAAATCGAGCACAGCAGTGAACACGACGACTTCGTGTCGCGTGGCGGCTTGAAGCTGAAGGGTGCGCTCGCGCGAGCGAAGCTCACGGTGAAAGGCATTCGAGCGCTCGACATCGGGATTTCGACCGGTGGCTTCACCGACTGTCTGCTGCAATCCGGCGCATCGGCCATCGTCGGTGTGGACGTTGGCCACGGTCAGCTGGCCGAGAAGCTTCGACGCGACCCCAGAGTGAAACTCGTCGAGGGCGTGAACGCTCGCCAGCTCTCATCGTCACCAATCGTCCAGCTCAACGATGGTCACAAGTTCGACCTCGTCGTGATCGACGTCTCGTTCATCTCGCTAACGCTTGTTTTGCCCGAGGTGATCTCGTATTTAAAAGACTCGGCTTCGATCGTCGCGCTCGTGAAACCTCAATTCGAGGTCGGACGAGACAACCTCGGGAAGAACGGCATCGTGAAAGACGCGGCCCTCTACACCGGGGTCGAAGCGAAGATTCGGAACGCGTGTCGCGTCTCGGGCTTGATCGTGGAGGATTACTTTGAAAGCTCTATCGCAGGCTCGGATGGCAATCGCGAATTCTTCGTCGTCGCTAAATCTCCTGAGCTGTCTCTTGATCTGTTCTCTGCTGGCCGGATGTAACACTCTCGAGCGTCGCGAAAAAACGAAGGCGCCGACGCGTCCCTCGCAACCGCAGACCAGAAACGACATCGATTTTCCCGTTGGTGGCGAGCAATCGACCGGTCAGACGCCCACTCAAACTACGACTCAAACGGCGCCGGCTCCGCAGCCGAGTCCTCCGCCACCTTCGGCTCCGATTGCGACCGCGACGCCTCTTCCCGCTAAAGTTCTCCCGAAGATCGGCGTGATCCTGGGGGCGGGAGGAATGAAGACGTTCGCTCATCTCGGTGTCTTGAGAGAAATGAATCGCGCGCGCATTCCCGTTCACGCGATCGTGGGCCTCGAGTGGGGCGCGGTGATGGCGGGTGCGTTCGCGACGCAAGGTCAGATCAACGACGCCGAATGGAAAGCGTTCAAGCTACGTGAAAGCGAGATGCCCGCATCGGGTCTTCTCTCGCGCGACATTTCGGCGGCTCCGATCTCGAAGCTCATGCCGTTTCTCGATTCTGCCTTCGGTTCGACCGCGATCACCGCTCTCAAAGTCGACTTCGCGTGCCCCGCAGTTTCGAAGGGAGCCGCGACGGTTTCCTGGCTGAACAAAGGTTCGCTAAAGGATTCGGTCGCGAAATGCGTCCCGTATTCACCGCTTTACCAGGACAACGCAGGCTGGATCGCGTCGCCGTTCTCGGTAGACGATGCGGCCGCCTGGTTGCGCTCGCGCGGAGCCAATGTCATTCTGTTGGTGAACGTGCTCGGGCAGGGTGATTACCTGCCGTCGAAAAACGCCGCTGATCTTTCACCCGAGAATCTCATCTGGAGCGAAATTCGCCGCGAGCTCTACCGCGCACGTCCCCCGGAAGTGAATCACGTCATTCACGTGAACACGACCGGCAAGCCCGTGACGGACTTCAACGGCCGCCGCGAGCTGATGGACGCCGGCCAAAAAGCCGCGACCGACGTTTTGAATAAAATGGTTTCGCAATACGGGTTCTGAGACCCCGAGGAGATTTCTCATGCGTCGCCCTGGTTATGACATGAACGTGTTCCGCGAACGCCGCCAGATGCTCGCCAATCGCGCCAAAGGTTCGGCCGTCATCGTGGCCGCGCACCCGGAGATGATTCGCAACAACGACGTCCATCACTCGTATCGCCAAGACAGCAACATGTTCTATCTCACGGGATTCGAAGAGCCGGATTCCATTCTCGTCTTCCGCCCGGGCCTCACTCCCGAAACCGTACTCTTCGTTCGGCCGAAAGACGTCGAGCGCGAGACGAGGGACGGTTTCCGCTACGGTCCCGAAGGTGCCGAGCGGGAATACAAAGTCGACAAGGCGTATCTCATCTCGGAGTTCGACAAAGTGATCGTCGAGCTCTTGAAGCCCGTCGAGAAAGTTTTCTACCGCTGGAATACCGATCGCAGCTTCGACGAGAAGATGCTGACGGTTCTCGATCAAGTTCGCTCGAGCCTCGGGCGCACGGGCCGCGGCCATTTGCCCGTTCACGATTCTTCCGAGCTGATCGGCGAAATGCGTTTGATCAAATCGCCGGGCGAGATCGAGACGATGCGCAAGGCATGCGAGATTTCGGCTCTCGGTCACATCGAAGCGATGAAGTTCGTTCGCCCCGGCGTGAACGAAAGACAAGTCCACGGTGTCTTGGTCGGAAGCTTCCTCATGCAAAACGCAACTCGCGAGGGATACGGAACGATCGTCGCATCCGGCTCGGCTGCGACGACTCTTCATTACACGTTCAACGATCAGCCGTGCCGCGAGGGCGACCTTCTCCTGATCGACGCAGGTGCTGAGTATCAATACTTCACCGGCGACATCACGCGAACGTTCCCGGTGAACGGAAAGTTCTCCGTGCCCCAAAAGAAAGTCTATCAAGCGGTCCTCGACATCCAAAAGCAGCTCTGTACTGCGGTGAAGCCGGGGATGCTCTTCAAGTCGATGCAAGAGCGCACGATCGAGGCATTGACCGACGTGATGATCGAATTGAATTTGCTCAAAGGGGCGCGCCAAACTCTCATCGAGTCGAACGCGTTCAAAAAATACTACATGCACGGAGTCGGACACTGGCTCGGCATGGACGTCCACGACTGCGGTCTTCACATCGTGAATGGCGAGCCCCGCAAACTCGAGCAAGGGATGTCGTTCACGATCGAACCGGGTCTCTACATCCCGGCCGACGACACGTCTGCACCCGCCGAGTTCCGCGGAATCGGCATTCGCATCGAAGACAACATCGTCGTCACCGCGGGCGGCAGCGAGAACCTCACGATCAAAGCACCCAAAGAGATCGCCGACATGGAAGCGATCATCGGTACCGGCTCACGCTGGTCCTGAAGAAAAGGTCTCGAGATGGCAACGAACATCATGGAAATTCCCGTACGCAAAATCGATGGCAAGCCGACGACGCTCGGAGAGTTCGCAGGCAAAGTCGTGCTCATCGTGAACGTCGCATCTAAATGCGGACTCACGCCGCAGTACGAAGGCCTTCAGCGCATCTACGATAAATACTCGTCGAAGGGACTCGTGATCGCGGGTTTCCCGGCCAACGAATTCGGCGCGCAAGAGCCTGGCGAGAACACCGAGATCGTCGAGTTCTGCTCGAAGAACTATGGAGTTTCATTTCCGATGTTCGAGAAGATCGTCGTGAAAGGGCCAGGCATCCATCCGCTATATGCGGCATTGACCCAGAGTCAGCCGACATCGAAGAAACATCTCGCGAGCGGCCTCGCGAGCAAGTTGAAGGGTCTCGGCCTTCTTTCCGGCGGACCGGCCGACATCCTCTGGAACTTCGAAAAATTCCTCATCGGTCGCGACGGCGAAATCGTCGCCCGCTTCGCTCCCGACGTGAAGCCCGAAGACCCGATGGTGATCGAAGCGATCGAAGCTTTGCTAGCAGAGTAAAAATCAAGGCTTGCCGAAGCGTCCGATGAAGAGAATTTCGTTTCTCTTCACGTCTCGAATCGCGAAGAGGAATGGGCGATCGCAGTGGAACTCGGTCTTCTTTGACGGAGCTGAACCACCGAGAGCCATGATCGCAGTCGCCGCTGCGGCCTCGGTTCCTTTCTCGTCGACCTTCACGACGGCGCGGTGGAGAACCGCCGTCAGGATGATCATGTCTTTTGCGCCGAGAACTTTGAACTCTTCTTGCGGGCCACCGTTCGGCATTCCTAGAGAGACGAGATCGGGGAGGATGTTCTCGACACCCCAGTCGATCTTGAACTTCGGGAGCTGAACCCAAACCTCCCTCGGTTCACCAGGAGTTTCGAAGGCCCCCGCCGTCAGATTCGACTCGACGTCGGAAAGCTTCAACCCCTGCTTCGGCAAGATGATCGACATGACATAATCTTGATTCTTATAAGGGAGGTGAAGGAGTTGATACCGATCCGTTTCCGCATAGGCGAAATGATCGGTGTTGTTCATCAACTGCGCACGAACCTTTGCGCCACTGGTGGTCGTGAAGTCGTCCTCGATGGTGCGCGACTCTTCGAAAGGCTCTTTCCAGGTTCCAAGGAAATAAACCGCGTTCAGAATCGCGAGATGGCGTTCGCGCAAGTCGTCGGGTGCGACGAGTCTGTCGATCATTCCGTTGGTCGCCTTTTTGACCCACGCATTGATCTCTTCACTGAGCTTCACGCCGTCTCCGAACGGCGCCTTCGCGACCTTGGCGGAATAAAACGTATCCGCTCGCTTGATATACTCGGGAGTCGGGTCCACTTTCGCCGGATCCGTCCACACCGCGTTCTGCATTCGAAGCGTGATCGAGTCGCCGGAATTTTCGAACGACTTTCGCACCGTCGGCACGAGCGATTCCTTTTCGCCGGCCTCTTTCAGCGTGAGGAATTTGCGAGCCTTCGCGCGGGTCGCGCCCGAACTTCCTTCGAAGGCGAGCCCGATCGCGGTCGAAATGCTGGCGGGAGAGACGAAGACATTGTCTCCTTTCGTCCCGACGGCTCGATAGATCTTCCATGCGAGCTCGTTAGCGGGTTTCGAGCTCACCGCGGGGGTGGCATTGGTCGGCGCTTTCGAAATTGCTTTCGATTCAGCGGGGAACGGGGCCCCAAAAAGCGAGGTCACGGCGGCTGCGAGGCTTGCGAGGAATTTCATTTTCATCCGTTTCATTCGAGTCCTCCTCTTCTCGTTACGATCGAGAAGGAATTTTCTTAGTCTGAATTTTCAGTCACGCTTTCTGAACGCGTGGGTCAGCCACCCGCGCGACTTCGCCTCGACCCAGAGTTTGGTTTCTTCGTCGAACAAGCCGGACGGCTGATCTTGCGTACAAACTGCAAGCGGGGCGTGCGTCGCTGTCTCCAGCATCGCCGTATCACCGTAGGTGTTTCCGCTCACCAGGACGGGTCGAACGCCTCCGGTTCGAGAGAGCAAACCGGCCGCTTTTCCTTCTCGCCAAGTCATCGGCAGCACGGGCTCGTCCGTGACGACTCCGTCGACGACTTTCGTTTCGATCCCGAGCACGTGATCGTAGTCGACGCCGACCAGCGAGGCGAAAGGCTCGACCGCCCACTTGATCGAAGCGGTCACGATGAAGACTTCGTAGCCGCGGGAATGGAGCTCGGCGATCAAAGCTTTTTGAGAGGCATAAACCGGCCAAGGTGAGTGCTGTTTCAAGCACTGCTTCGCCCACTCTCGAACTTGTGAGAGTTTTTGCCCGGCACTGATCTGCGCGAGCCAGACGTAACCTACTCGAGGGTCTGGTTTCTTCAGCTCTTTGTAGTGCGCCCAGGGGTCGGAGGGCAAACCGGGGAGATTCGCATGGTGAACTTGCCATTCGAAGAACGTTTCGCCGGCGTCCGAATCCCAAAGGGTGTTGTCGGCGTCGAACGCGGCGATCTTGGGAACGCCCTCTCGCTCGGCGCGATCGAGACTCGAGCGAAGGCGCGACCAAAGCTCTGGGTCGAACTCATTGACCGGTGTAGTGTTCTTTGAAATCATTTTTCGAGTATTCCACCAAAGACGAGCACAGTGAATCTAGTTCATCAGGTCTTGAGCCTTCCCGACATCGACGAAGTTTATGACTTCGCCGCCGGGCGTTTGGCCCTCGCGATCCCCGATGAACAAGAGCGAACGTTCGCCTCGTGGTCGGCACCCTGGCGCAGAGAAGCGCTCGAGCATCATTTGAAACTCGGCTGGTCTTTCATCACCCGTGAGAACGGCAAGATCGAAGGTTTCTTTCTGGCTCAGCCCTTTCTCTTCTTTCGCGGACAGACGCAAACGCTATGGGTCGAACACATCGAGGCCTCGCAGCCAGAGGTCGCCGACGTTCTCGTCGAAGTCGCGGTCAAGGTCGCGCGCGAGAAACATCTTCAGCGCGTGCTCTTCGCGAATGCGCCGTCGCTCGCGTCGGAATTGAAACGCTGGAACCCCGAGCCACTCGAGACTTCGATCGCAATCGTGAAAACCACGAAGGGATGAACATGGAAGCGAAACGTTCTGAAACGTTTTCCGTCGCGGATCGAGCTCAAAATGTCGCGAGACTCGCGAGCGAAGAGTTCGATCTCTTGATCATCGGCGGCGGCATCACAGGCGCGGGAGCCGCGCGGGACGCGGCGTCCAGGGGAATGAAGGTCGCACTCGTCGAAGCGAAAGATTTCGCGATCGGCACGAGTTCGCGCTCGAGCAAGCTCATCCACGGCGGTATCCGATATCTCGAGAACATGGAATTCGGTCTCGTCTTCGAAGCGCTCTCCGAGCGACGACTCCTCTTCGAGCTTGCTCCTCATCTCGTGCATCCGTTGAGATTCGTTCTTCCGCTGTACAAAGGCGGACGTGTCGGAATGTTCAAGATGGGTCTCGGAATGTGGCTCTACGATGCGCTCTCGATGTTCGAAGCGCCCGAGCTGCACGAACGCCTCTCATCGAAAGAATCGACGGAACGACTGCCACTCTTGCAGACGAAAGAGCTCCTCGGCTCCTACGTCTATTCCGACGCGTACATGGACGACGATCGTCTTTGCATCGAGACGCACCGGGCGGCATCGAAGCTCGGCGCGGTCGCGGCGAATTACGTGAAAGCCGACGATGCGGAATTGAAAAACGGAAAAGTCGCGAGCGTCGGCGTGACCGACACGACCACGGGTAAATCGTTCCGCATTCGCGCGAAGCACTTCATCAGCACGACGGGCCCTTGGACCGATCAAGTGGCGAGCCAACTCCTCGGTGACTGGCGCAAGCTCCTGCGTCCATCGAAGGGCGTTCATCTCACTTTCGATCGCAAACGATTGCCGCTCCATCAGGCGGTCGTCATGGCGGCGGAGAAGCGAATCGTCTTCGGGATTCCGAGACACGAGATGATCATCATCGGAACGACCGACACCGATTACTCGGGCGATCCTTACGACGTCGATGCGAACGAAGAAGACGTGAAGTACCTGCTCGGGGTCGCATCGCAATATTTCCCGGGCGCGAAGCTCACGGCGAACGACATCATCTCCACTTACGCGGGCGTACGTCCGCTCGTCGACGACGGATCGGCAACCGAGTCGAAGACGTCACGCGAACACGTGATCATCAACGATCCTCGCAACGTGACCTTCGTCGCCGGTGGAAAATATACGACTTACCGTCGCATGGCGGAGCACACGGTCGAAGAAGCGCTGAAGAATTTTTCGGTCGAAGAGCAAGTCAGATTCGGTCGCGGCGACACGAAGAAGGCGCTCAATCCCCTCGCAACGATCGAGCTGATGGACCAGAGCCGACGACATGCTGGAGAGTGGTGCAAAGAATACGGCATCGACAAAGGCTCGATGGAAATCATGATCGATCGCCACGGCGCCGAGGCGCTCGATCTCATCACGGAAGGTCGTCACGTCGCGGATTTCTCTTCGTCTTCGGAGGACAGAATCTGGGCGTTCGAAGCGGTTCACGCAATTCGCCACACGATGTGCAGAGGCTTGATCGACTTCTACGTACGCCGCGCGCCGCTGTTCCTGTCGCGGCACGACCATGGTCTAGCTTTGCTGGCCATGATTTCGAAAGTTTTCGCACGGGAACTGAGTTGGAGTGATTCCAAGCGTCACGAAGAATCCGCGGCGCTTCAGGCCTATGTGAGACACGAGCTGCAGTGGAAACTGAAGTTCGGAATCAACCCTTCATCTGTTTGATCGCACTGACGATCTTCGTAACTTGACCCAATCCGTGGCGCGACAAGAACGCGGCCACGGGAGCCCCGCCTTCTTTGATCATCTCGACGTAACCGCGGCGCAGTAAATTGAACAGGTTGCCGGTGATCTTCACACTGATGTTTCCGGCCAAGATCTCTTTCATCACGTTCACACCGATGTCGCCGATCTCGTCTTTGGTCCTGTCGTTGAGAACCACGACCGATTCCGGCTTGATCGAAAAAACGACGTCGGGTTTCACCGCCGCGCGCTTTTCCACCATCGGACGTCCGTCGCGCTGAACGAGCGCGCACTCGACCGTTTCGCCGATGACGATCCCGATCTCCGCGGACTCGTCGATGACCGAGAGCGCTTGTTTCGCGGCCTGCCGCGTTTCGAAAAAATTCTTAAGTGTGAGGAAGCTCTCTTCAGCCGACATTCCGGCATCGTACCGATCGACGCTTCGGCAGCGCAACGAGCGAATTCGGTACTTAAGATCTTGGATTGACTATTTTTTTAACGATAATCTACGATGACCCAATATCGAGGTGCATCAAGTGAGCTTTATCGACAGAGTCTCCGACTATTTCTCGAACGACATCGCGATCGATCTCGGAACCGCGAACACACTCGTGTACGCGAAAGGCCGCGGAATCATCCTCGACGAACCCTCCGTCGTCGCCGTTCAGAAGAATTATCGCGGCATGCAAAACCGCGTGCTCGCCGTCGGAAAAGAAGCGAAAGAAATGCTCGGTCGTACGCCCGGTTCGATCGTGGCGATTCGTCCGATCAAAGACGGCGTCATCGCCGACTTCGAAGTGACGGGCTCGATGCTCAAATATTTCATCTCGAAGTCGACCGGCCACAAAAAAGGATTCATCCGTCCGCGCATCATCATCTGCGTTCCTTACGGCATCACTCAGGTCGAGAAACGCGCCGTGAAAGAAGCGGCTGTTTCGGCCGGCGCGCGAGAAGTGTATTTGATCGAAGAGCCGATGGCGGCCGCGATCGGAGCAGGTCTTCCGATCACCGAGCCGACCGGCAACATGGTCGTCGACATGGGCGGCGGAACGACAGGCGTCGCGGTGATCTCCCTCGGCGGTATCGTGTATTGCAAGTCGATCAAAGTCGCAGGCGACAAATTCGACGAAGCGATCATCAATTACGTTCGTCGCCAGTTCAATTTGCTCATCGGCGAACAATCGGCAGAGAAAATCAAGATCCAGATCGGTAACGCGTATCCGTTCGAAGAAGAGCGCGTGATGGAGATCAAGGGCCGCGACCTCGTCGCCGGCGCTCCGAAGACGATCGAGATCACGAGCTCGCAAGTGAACGACGCCCTCATGGATCCGCTCAGCGAAGTCGTCGACGCCGTGAGAACGGCACTCGAGAAAACTCCTCCCGAGCTCGCCTCCGACATCGTCGACAACGGCATCGTCCTCACCGGCGGTGGCGCGCTTCTCGCGAACTTCGACATCCTCCTGCGCGAGCGCACGGGTCTCCCTGTCACGATCGCGGAAGATCCGCTCACGTGCGTCGTTTTGGGTTCGGGCAAGGTCCTCGACGAATTGGATCTTCTCAAGCAACTCACGACGGACTGATCGATGATCACCGATGAACAAGCGCGAGGGATCGCGCTGTTCTGTTTATTCACGCTGATGGACGAGAAGACCGCGCTGGCTGCCGCTCACAAAGCGGTGGCGGCTGCGAAGGCCGCATCTCCGCGAGCGTCACGAAGTCCTTCCGACGTCGCCCTCGTCACCATTCTCCGTAAGACGTTCGACTCCCACCGAAAACAACTCGCACGAAACCGCCCGATCGAAGCCCCCACGCGCTGGAGCTTTCCGGATGGCGTCGACGTCGAAGCGTGGACGAAGTTCCACAAGGATTCTTCCGACGGCGAAATCGTGTCTCTCGTCCTCGCGAAAATTTTGAAATTCCCCGAAGAGGCGATCGCCGAAGGCCTCGGCGTTTCTCTCGGCACTCTCAAGTATCGACTCGGAAAAGGCATGCGCCAACTCGGCGTCGCGCTCGGTCGTTCGCAGATGGCGAGGGCTTGATGAGCGAGAAGAGCGGGGGACGCCGATTCAAGCGCAAGCTGACGCCGTTCTTGGCGCATCAGATGCTTTTCGACTACGCGACCGACCAGCTCGACCCCGAGAGGAAAACGGCCGTCGAAGAATTTCTCGAGACGGATCAAGAAGGCCGAACGATTCTCGCGAACTTGAAACTCGCCCTCGCGTACGTCGATCAACTCGGCCGAACCACGATCGACGCAGGAGTTCTCGAGCAGTTGAAAGACGCCGAGAGTCCGGTTTCCCTCGGTCGCCGCTATTCCTCGTGGAACCAGTGGCCCGAACCTTTGCGCTGGTCGCTCAGCGCGATCGCCATTTCTTGCGTCGTCGCCGCGTTCGTCGCGCTCGTTCCCTGGAACATGCTGGGCGGTCTCTTTCACTTCAAGAGCAAACCGAGCGATCTCGTGCAGGTGGCTGAGATTCCGCAGAACACGATCGGCGATATCGAAGCGGCGGAAGAACCGGTCGGCTCGGGCGATGCCGCTCCTGAAGACGAAGGCTCGGGTGACGAAGAGATGGGTGACGAAGTCAGCGGAGGCGGAGCAACCGTCGCTGCCAACACCCCGAACGCCGCAGTTCCGGCGGCTCCACCGAGGACTTCGCCGACGCCACCCGCAAAAGCTCCGGTCGCGATCGCCGTCGCGACCCCTTCGGCCCCTGTCGCGATCGCACCGGCATCACCGACACCCGTGGCGACGCCGCCCTCGGCTTCGCAACAACAAGAAGTCGTCGCGAACGAGGAGAACTCGGGCACGAGCCCGCAAGATGGAAAAGCGAAAGGCTACGTCTATCGCGCGTTCATGAACCTCGCGAACATCGAAGACGTCGCACCTCAGCTCACGGATGCCATTCGCGGCCTCGGTGGCGAGAAGTCCGGAGAAGTCGAGCTAGGGTGGAAGCGCGGAAGCGGGCGCTATTATCACTTCGCTCTCCCCGAGGAGAACGAGAAGAAACTCTTGGACAAGCTCCAGGCCTATGGTCCCGTCCGGATATCGAAGGACCCTCATCCAAGGGTTATGCCTGCGGGCCGTGTTCGATTTATCCTATGGGTCGAGTCTTCGCAGTAAATTGCATTCGTAAGCGGCATCCCCAAGAGAAGACGAAAGAAACCAACGAGTGAGCGCGAGAAAACTACGCTATCGCAAACCGCGGCGTTCGCTCCGAACCATACTAATGGTTTGGTTCCTCTTCCTTTCCCTCGCACCCCTGATGTTCGTCACCGGTTACTCGCTCGTGAAATACGAGCAAGCGATCGACAACGAGCTCGTCCAACGCCTGCGGGCGAACGCGCGTGAGTTCGTCACGACGATCGACGACTCGGAGAAATACTTGAACACGCGACGCCAGCGCCATCGCTCGGATCCGATGCTCTCGTACTACTTGCTGACGAATTCGATCTCACAAGCGCGTGCGCAGATTCAAGGCTCCGTTCGCTCGAACCCGATTCTCGCGAGCGTTTCTCTTTTCAGTCGCGATGGTCAGCTCGTCGCGTCCATCAGCCAAGACGAGCAAGCGGACGCGAAGCAAAACCGCGACATCGAGAGCGCCAGCATCTTCCTTTCCGACGACTACAAAGCGAAGCTCGAGAAGAACGGTCAGATGACGATCGTCGATCGCGGAGCCGACAACTCGATGGACCTCATCGCGATCACCCGGATCGATACGAAGACGGGAAGAGTCGCCGGTTACATCGAAGAGATCGTCAACATCGGGCCTCGCACCCTCGAGAGCCTGAAGAAGCGCTTCAATAGCGAGATCATCTTGTTCGATCAGACCGGGAAGATCGTCGCCGGCAGCCACCCGGACTTCGCGCTCTACGAGAAAGATTATTTTTCGCGCGTGATCTCGGGCGATCCCGAAACGTTCTTCGATCTCACCGTTCGCAACGAACCCTTCGGCTTCATCACGATGCCAGTGAAGTGGGGCGACGGGGCGTTCATGGTCGGCCTCGGCGCTTCGAAGCAGAAATCGAAGGGCATCTTGAGAAAAGTGAATCTCGCGTTCTTCGTCATGATCTGTGCGATCGGGATCATCTTGGTTCCGCTCTCGATCTTCGCGACCCGCGTGATAGTGAAGCCCGTCTACGATCTCGTCGATGCGATCCAGATGATGGACGTGCGAGACGGCCCCGTCGAGATTCCGCTTTCGACGGACACCGAACTCGGTCTCCTCACCGAGAGCTTCAACGAGATGAGCCGTCGCATTTACCAAGCGAAAGTCGATCTCGAAAAAAAGATCAAGGAACTGGAAGGCGCCTACTCCGAGCTGAAAGACACGCAAGCCCGTCTCGTGCATTCGGCGAAGATGGCGAGCTTGGGTCAGATGGTCGCCGGAATCGCGCACGAGTTGAACAATCCGATCGGCTTCATCTACAGCAACATGAGTCACCTTCGCGACTATTCGAAACGGCTGGAGACGATCATCGAAGCCGGCGAAAAAGGCTCCGACACTCTCGAGAAAGCGAAGAAGGAAAACGATTACGCTTACGTCGTGCAAGATCTCCCGCGTCTCATCTCGTCGTGCGAAGAAGGGGCTCGCCGCACGCGTGACATCGTGATGGGACTCCGGAGCTTCTCGCGACTCGAAGAAGCCAAGATCAAGAAAGTCAGTCTCAAAGACGGAATCGAAGACACGCTTCGTCTGCTCTCGGGCGAAATCAAGAATCGTATCGAGGTGCACACCGAGTACGGCACGATTCCGGACGTGCTTTGCTACGCGAGCCAACTCAATCAAGTCTTCATGAATATCCTGACGAACGCCGCTCAAGCGATCGAGGGCGAAGGACACATCTGGATCAAGTTGAACCAAGTGAAGTTCGCCGGGCGGCAACACGCCCAGGTTTCGATCAAAGATTCGGGAAAAGGAATCCCGTCCGACGACGTCGAAAAAATCTTCGACCCGTTCTATACGACGAAGACCGTCGGTCAAGGAACCGGGCTCGGCCTTAGTATTTCCTACGGAATCGTGAAAAAACACGGAGGCGACATCCAAGTTCGCTCCGAGCCGAACAAGGGAACCGAGTTCATCATCAGCGTTCCCATCGACGGGCCACCCGGCGCCGAAGTCGAAGCCGTCTGATCGTTTTCCCCAGGATAAAACCCTCAAGGTCTCCGTTCGAGACGCCGATACTTTAGTCCAGAGATCGAGGGTGAAGCGTGTCTCGAAACGAGACGCCCCCGAGGGTAATCGATGGCCAGCGACGCGAAGAAGACCGCAGTGAAAGAGAAATTCAAAGCTCGCCCGGGCGTGGGCCGCATCATGCCCGAAAAAGGCCGAGAGCTCGTTCCCGTTCACACGCAGACGTCGATCGAAGAGCTCCCGAAGCACACGGTGACTCGTAAGAACGTCATCGCGGCTTCAGTTCCGCAAAAGGACCGCCAAGAGAACACGCAGCTCACGCAGTACGGAACTTTTCAGTACGAGCGACCTGCTCCCGATCGAATCAAGCGGCCCGCGCCGAAGCGTTTCGATCGCACGCCTTGGCTTTTCTTGATTCCGGCCTTCGCCCTCATCGCCTTCGTCGCAACCGACGATCCCGGTAGCGGTTCGCTCTCGAGCTCGCCGCTCTCTCGACAAAGCGCTGTTCGTGACGACGAAGCAGAACACGCACGTCGCGCGGAAATGCATCGGAAGATGACCGGCTGGAAGATGAATCGCGAGCGAGTCGACGTCCAGATCGGCAATCACTTCGCGGCGCCCGCGATTCCCTACGATGCGGTGAAGAAGAAAGCGCCAGACATCATGGTCGGTGTCCCCATCGAAGGCGAGGGGCACCCGCGCTCGTACGAAGCCTCGAAGACGAAGCAGGTCAGCCCGGAGTTCACCGACACCGCGATTGCCTATCGCCTGCGTGACGAGCAAACCGCACAACAAGCCGACCAGATCATCGAAAAACAATTCGTCGACGACTTCATCGCCAACGCACGTCGCGAAGGCTACGAACTTCAGGTGAAAAAAGACGGCACGGTCGTCATCAAGCGGGCGCCATCTCAGTATCGCGGCACCGCACCCAGCTCTTCAGACTGAACGCACTGGCCGCGTCTCGAAGCGGCACCAACCATCCGATCGCAAACTCGCATAGCTCGCCGGTGTCAGGATCAGATGGTCCACGATCGGAATCTCCATCACTTCGGCCGCCTTCAACAATTGACGTGTGAAGCGCAAGTCCTCCTGGGAGGGAATTAAATCGCCGCTCGGGTGATTGTGCGCGACGAGCAGCGACGAAGCGTTCTCGAGACAAGCGAACCGAAAGATGTCACGCGGATGGACCAGACAAGAATCGACGGTTCCACGAAAAATCATCCGACTCGCGAGGAGAGTCTTTTTCGGCCCGAGGGCCAGAGCCCAGAACTCCTCGACGTCCACGCTGACTTTGTCTCTGAGCGTCTCGAATGCCTTTTCCGCCGACGTGATCTCCACCTTCATCCACCTTCCGTTCCGCGAGTGGATCACCTTGCAATGGACCAACCGCACTGAGATCGAAGCGACGGTGCGGACGCATCGCGAGAAGCGCGGATTTCGACCAGGCCAGTTGCGACGGTCAGAATCGTATGTGTAAGATGGATCACCATTTAGAAAATCGGCCTCGATGGCCTTCAGGAGTGATGGATATGAAACGGTCCGTGCTGACTCTTCTCGCAGTCGGAATCTTGGCGCTCACGACTTCTTGCGGTCCGAAAGCCTTCGTCAAAGGCGAATACGACGAAGACGTCACGAGCAACAACAACATGAACGATCTCTGGTCGGAGACCGACATGCAAAAAGTCGTCGCCGATCTCGTCGCCGGCATGACCCAGCATCAGTCGATCGCGAACGCGAAGAAGCCGCCGATCGTCATGGTCACGAAGCTCCAGAACAAAACCGACGAGCACATCGACACGCAGAACATCATGGACATGGTCCGTGTCGAGCTCTCGCGCGGCGGACGTACGGCCTTCGTCGACAAAGAAGCCCGCGAAGACGTCTCCGACGAATACAACTATCAGAACAGCGGCATGGTGAGCGACACCACGAAAAAAGGCCCGGGCGGCCAGATCGGCGCCGACTACATCATCAACGGCCGTCTCGACTCGATCGTCCAGGAAGTCGGCAAGAACAAGAGCGTGTACTACAAAGTCACTCTCAACCTCACCAACTTGAAGACGAACATCGTCGAGTGGTCCGACTACAAACAGATCCGCAAGACGTTCAAGAAACGTTCGGTCGGACTCTGAGCTAGAGAACCGAGAGAACGATGAAAACCGCGACCGCATTCCCATCCCGTAGGGCCGATCGATCTC
>JAZKJB010000200.1:15867-23054 GCA_040384505.1 Bdellovibrionota bacterium
ATGGTTTCCGTCGTCGCATCGATTGCAGCCTTGGCGGGCTGCGCGACCTATCAAGGCGAAGTCTACGAAGCTCGAAGTGCTCTCGCCGCGAATGATCCATCGAAGGCCGCGGCTCTCTTGAAACCCCTCGCGGAAAAAGAAAATCGCGATCAGCTCGTCTACCTCCTCGATTACGCGACAGCCCTTCAGCAGGCGAAGCGATTCAAGGAGAGCGCGAAGGCCTTCCAGGACGCCGAGAAAATCGCCGACATCCAGGATTACCACTCGATCTCGAACATCGCCGGCGCGGCCCTCTTCTCCGAGGAAATGGTTCAGTACAAAGGCGACGACTACGAAAAAGTCCTCATCAACGCGATGAACGCCATCAACTACCTCGAGATGGACTCACTCGACGAAGCGTTGGTCGAAGTGCGCCGACTCAACCAGAAACTCTACAAATTCAAATACGAAGCAAAACGCGATTACGCTCAGAACCCGTACGCCCTTTATCTCGGAGCGATGATCTACGAAGCCGATCGCAAGTGGGACGACGCGTACATCAACTACAAGCAGGCGTACGAGCTCGCTCCCGGCTTCACGCCGTTGCGCGAAGACTTGATCCGCGGCGCCCAGCGAGCGGGGCGTAGCGAAGACGTCACGAAGTGGAAGAGGGAATTCACCGAAGTGAAGCCCCGCTCGGAGTGGAACGACAAGACCGTCGGCGAAATCGTCTTCATCTACGAGCAGGGTTGGGGTCCGAGAAAACAATCGCGTCCCGAGGAGCCCCGCTTCCCGAAGCTCTTTCCCGTCGGTTCGCAAACGAAACTCGCGAAGGTCTTCGTCGACGGCACCGAGCGGGCCCGCACCGACGAGCTCTTCGACATCACGACCGTCGCGATCAAAACTCTCGACGACGACTATGGCCGCCTCGTCGCTTCGCGCGTCGGCGGTGTCGTCGCGAAGGCCGTGGTCGCCGATCAGATCGGACAAAAAGACGAGCTTCTCGGCGCGATCGCATGGGTCGCCATGAACGTCGCCGACCGAGCGGATCTGCGCCAGTGGTCGACGTTACCCGACACCTTCCAAGTCGCGCGGATGTACGTGAAGCCGGGGAAATATAAAGTCACCGCGAAAGGCCTCGACGCCTCGGGCGCCGAATCCGGCGAAGTGATGGACGAACGCGAAGTCGAAGTGAAACCCGGCCGCAAAGCCTTCGTCAGCTGGCGCTCGGTCCGCTGATTTTCAATCGCTGAAGTCGGGCGCGTAGGTGAGTGCGAGCATCAAGCTCGCGGTGTCGGACACGGTCGTGATCTCGGTGCCAGCGACGGTCGCCTTCGACGGTGCGACTTTGTGAAAGCGAAGTTCGTACCCTAGGCGAAGGCGTTCGGTGAGCCCGAAATCCATCCCCGCGCCCACATAGATTCCGACGGCATCACCTGAGCGAGATACGGTTTTGAAGTCATTGTGGATGAAGCTGAAGCCGAACGAGAGATGACCATTGGTCTCTTGATCGAAGTACTCGATCTCGGGGAAATACTTCGCGCCGAAATCGAAATCCCGATGATCGATGTCGTTGAACGATGCGCCTTGGTAAGCGACGTCGATGGCGTAGTCCGAATCGAATTTATAGGTGGCTCCGAAGCCCGCACCGAAGCGAAGGCCCTGGCTCGCGAGCTCACCGACCTGACTGATGCCCCCGAGGTACAGCGTCGAGCTGAACCCAGCTTTCGAGCCATCTGCGTGGGAGATTTGCGCGAACCCGATGAAACAAATGAAGGCGAGGGCTGCGAGACGCATGAGGACCTCCGTCACCGCATTAGAGCATAAAAAAACCCCGGTGCGGACACCAGGGTTTTTCGGGAAGCACGTGCGTAGCGATTGTTAGTCGCTACGAACGATCGAAGTCAGATCACTGATTGAGCGACTTGTTCGAATTCGGGAGGCTCGGAGTTTGATCGTCCAGCATGCGAGTGCCGCCCGAGAACTCGGCTTCCGTCGCCGCTTTCGCAACGCGATTTTCGAGAGTTTGCTTCACGTCGTCGAACGACGCCTTCTCTCCCATCGCCACTGCGACGGGTTCTGCTTTCGCGTAATCCTTCGGGAAGGCACCGAGCTTCGCGAGGTAGCTCGAGATCGAGCCGTTCGCGTTCTGGATGATCTCGCGGAGCGTGAAGAGCGGAGCGTATTGCGACGCTTTCTTTTCAGCTTCGAAGATGATCTGCGTGAGAGTCGCAGCCGTGATGTCGTTCTTCGTCTTGTTGTCGATGACCATCACGTCTTCGTTCGTGCGAATCATCTTCGCGATGTCGTCGAGCGTGACGTAGCAGCTTTGCTGGGTGTCGTAGAGTTTACGATTTTGGTAGCGCTTGATGATCTTGGTCTTCGAATTGGCCGAAACCGACTTCGTTGCGCCGAGCGAAACTGTGTCTTGAGCTTGGTTGATCACATTGCCTCCCATTGAGCTCTCCAAATGATTGAATTCTAAGGAGAATTATCGTGACCCGTAGCCTCTGACCGCCCGGATTTTCACGATGAGCTCTTTCCCCCGTAGAAAGTGCTAACCTGAACTTCGCGCCGGACAATAGTCAGGGCGCCACCCCTTGTCAAGCGACCAAAGCCCACAGTTTTCGCAAGTGAAAGCCCTATTTTCACGAGGGAAAGTTCAGACAACTCCGCCCATGCTGTAGAGTGTCAAAACCTAACTGAAGGTTAAATCGAAGCGGTACGTCTCAAGTTTCCTGGACCACTAGCCGAAGGTATTAACAACCCGTGGCAAGGCTGAGTGCGGCATGTTTCATCAAGCAAATCAGCGTTTTGGAACTCTCGATCTGATCATGCTCGTGGTCCTGTGCGGCACCGTGAGCTCGGTGGTCGGGGCTTCGATCGCAGGTTTCACTCATGACACGCGACCCTCACGCGCACGCAACGCGGCCGAGGCCCTTGCCCTTCAAATTCGCGTTCAACATGAATCTGCAGTCGCCACTATTTCTCCCGCCACGGCTGGGGATCGGGGTCCGGCTTCGGTCGAGGTGCCTCCTTTGACCGACGGGCAGATGGGCAAGGACCCTTGGGGCCGCCCGTTTCACTACTCCGTCCTGGGCTCGGTCAGCGCATCGCAGCCCGTGATCGCGGTTTGGTCCGAAGGTCCGAACGGCAAGGTCGAGAGCGACGTCGCCGAGTTCGACGAAAAGGCGCCGATGAAGTTCCACTTCAAGGGCGACGACATCGGTTTCCTTTCCATCTACGCCTCGAAAAAGTGATCCCCACGCAACGGCGACTCTAACTTTGGACCAGCTTTGGGCCAGCCCCAGGGCGAGCTGCCTCGTTTTGCGACTTTTCCATCAAGCCCGACTCGAAATGTGCCGATCCGAATTTATGGCGGATCGGATTTGATGCCGCCGGGAAAGGCCATGGATATGGTTCTCGTTCCTCGCTCGGTCGTGCTCGTGGCACTCGTCGCAATACCCTTTGCGATGACGGGTTGTGCGACCGTGCAAACGGAGAAGGGTGCAAGCCTCTACCGCGAGTCGGCGACGGATGTCGTCAACCGCGCTCCTGCTTCCATGTCGATCCCGCCCGAAACGAATGGCGGCGACACGAAAACCATCGATGAAGTCACCTTGCGAACGACGGCCGACACGCACTTCACGATCGCCGAGAGCTACTCGCTCGAAGGTGACTCGGTCAAAGCGATCGAAGAATACAAACTCACGCTCGTTTACGACCCCAGCTCGCCACGCGTTCGCCTGCGCCTCGCCGCCGAATACGTGAAGCAAGGTCTCATCAGTGAAGCGGTCGAGCAGTGCAAAGCCGCACTCGAGATCGATTCGAAGCACGAAGATGCGCGTCTCTTGCTCGGCGGTTTGTATTCGGCGCTTCGCATGTACGATGACTCGCTCAAGGAATATCGAACCGTGATCGCGAATTCACCGACGAACACGGAAGCTCCGCTTTTCATCGGGGCGATCCTCGCCGAGCAGAAGAAATTCGGTGAAGCGGCGCTCGTCTTCGAGAAGCTCGCGAAGGATTCCGACAACGCGTCTCCGCACGTGGCTTGGTATTACTTGGGCCGGGTCCGACTCGAAGAAAACAAAGAGAAGAACGCGAAATTCGCCGAAGGCGCATTCAAAGAGAGCCTGGTTTCGAAACCGAGTTACGTCGAAGCGCTCCTGGCGCTCGGTAACTTGTACGAAACGACGAAGCGCAAAGAAAAGGCGATCCAGCTGTATCAAGCGTTCCAAGACAAGAGCGGTCCTCGCGCCAGCGTCGCGGAAGAGCTCTCGCGTTTGTACATCGAAGAAAAGCAGTACCAGAAAGCTTACGATCAACTCGCCGTCATCGAGGCGGACGACAAGACCGACGTGAACGTGAAAGCGAAGATGGCCTTCATCCTCATCGAGGAGTCGAAGTACCAAGAGGCCATCTTGCGTCTCGAGGAAGTCCTCGCTCTCGAGCCGTCGAGCGACAAGATCCGCTTCTACCTGGGCGCCGTTTACGAAGAAGTGAAGGATTATCCGACGGCGATCTCGCACTTCAAGAAGGTGCCGCTCGCGAGCTCGTACTTCAAAGAGTCGACGGTCCACACGTCGTACCTGTACAAGCTGCTCGGCGATTACGACAAGGCGATCGAGTCGATCGAAGAAGGCATCAAGGTCCTCGACGACCATCCGCCTTTCTACGCGCTCCTCGCGTCGCTCCTCGACGATACGAAGCAGTTCTCGAAGGCCGTGAAGATGTTGAACGGCGCGACCGAGAAATTCCCGGAGAACGCACAGCTCAAGTTCTTCCTCGGCAGCATGCAAGACCGAACGGGCGACAAGAAAGCCTCGGTGGAGTCGATGAAGAAAGTCATCGAGCTCGACGGCGAACACGTTCAAGCGCTGAACTTCCTCGCTTATGTTTATGCCGATACGGGAAACAATCTCGACGAGGCGGAAAAGCTCGTGAAGCGCGCGATGGATCTGCAGCCCGACGACGGCTACATCCTCGACACGTACGGCTGGGTGCTGTTCAAGCGCGGCCGCACGAACGAAGCGATCCGTGTGTTAGAGGCGGCGTATAAAATCCAACCTGAAGAGAGCATCATTGCGGAGCACCTGGGCGATGCGTACTATCACGAGCAAATGCCCGAGAAGGCCAAGCGCCTTTACATGAAGGCAGCGGAGCTCGAACCGAATGTCGCCACTTCAGACAAGATCAGAGCGAAGATCGTTTCCATCGATCGTCAGATCCAAACTCTCGGCACCGGTGGCGATCGCAAGCCGGCGTCAGCTCGCTCGAAGTAATTTCTCGAATCTCTCTTGCGCGGCCATCGTGTTTCTAGCGGTGGTCTCGTCGCTTTCGGGCTGCGCTGGAAAAATCAAATCGGAAAAAACCGTCGTCGGCGAGCAGGGGACTGCTCAAGGGCAGTGGCGTGGCAAAGCGATGGTTCGCGACCTGCGCAAGAACGGTAAATCGGGAACGCTCGATCTCGACCTCGTCGCGAAAGAACCTTCGGCTCTTCGAATCGAAGCGGCGAGCTCGTTCGGAATTCCGATCGCGAGTGTCGCGATGAGTGGCGGCGACATCGAAATCCTGCTGCCCCAAGAAAAGAAGTTCATCACGTCTCCGGCCGACCGCGGCTCGTTGTCGCGTTTGATCCCGGTTCGAATTTCTCCGGATGCATTGCTCGCGATTTTGTTCGATCGGCCACTCGATCGCGACAAAGACTGGAAGTGCGACCGAGGAACCGGCGACGCCAATGGCCAGTGGACGTGCAAGACGATGGATCAAGTCGTGGTCACACGCGAAGCCGACGACGGCGCCGCGCGAAAGTTCACTCTCTCGTCACCAAGCGCCGACATGAGACTCTCGCTCACGGAAGCCAAGGCCAAAGTCCAGGCAACGAGTGGTCTCTTCGATTTAGAGGCGCCGCAGGGTTACAAAGTCGAATCCCGCTGAGCGGTCCGCAAAATTCCGCATCCGTAGCGGTAGCCGTTCGAGGCACCCGTTTCCGTACGGTTTTCGGTCTCGCCGTCTTGGTCGCACTAAACCGAAAACGGTCGACCGCACGGAAACGGGTGCGCCGAACGGCTACCGTTACGGTTGCCGACTCCTCTCCCGGGCTTATGCTCAGTTTCACCGCAGCTTATGAGACAGTCTCCCTCGTGCACGTCCGGCGTCGCTCCTGCGATTTCTGGCAGAATTTTTTGACCGAAACAGGACCTTCGGGGGTTATACTTTATGTAGGGGTGCGTGACCTACTTCGAGACGAAGCGAAGGGGCATACAACCGCCATTGGCCTGCAACTCTTTGGCCCTCAAAGCACCGACATACGACAGGAGAGTTTATGGGGACGAACTCAACCGCGTTGGACTTCAGCAATCTCATCAAAGATTGGCAAGGCAACCAGAAGTACCGCGACCTGACTTGGTCAGGAACTTTCAACGATTACCTGAATCTCGTGAAAGAGAATCCGAAGGTCACTCGGAATGCGTTCCAGCGCATGTACGACATGATCACGGAAAAAGGGACGTCCGAGTACACGGACTTCAAGAAGCAAGTTCAGCGCTACAAGTTCTTCGATGACGAAGAGAACGACGGCAAAGACGCGGTCTTCGGACTCGACGTCCCGCTGATGAAGCTCGTGAACGTTCTTCGTTCGGCCGCTCTCGGTTACGGAACCGAAAAGCGTGTGATCCTCCTTCACGGACCGGTCGGTTCGGCGAAGTCGACGATCTGCCGGATGCTGAAGAAGGGTGTCGAGGCGTATTCGAAGACGGAGCAAGGCGCTCTGTATACGTTCGAGTGGGTCGACGAAAAAGGTGAGCTCGGCGGACTCCTGGGTAAAGAGACGAAGACGTTCGTGAGCCCGATGCACGAAGAGCCGCTTCTCTTGATCCCGGAAGATCTTCGCGAGCGAGTCGCGGAAGAGTTGAACCGCGGGAACAAATCGGAATTCCGCGTTCACATCACAGGCGAGCTTTCTCCTCCGTCGCGGTTCATCTTCCGCGCGTTGATGGAGAAATATAACGGCGACTTGAACAAAGTGCTCTCGCACATTCGCGTGAAGCGTCTCGTGCTCAGCGAAGCCGACCGGATCGGCATCGGCACGTTCCAACCGAAAGACGAGAAGAACCAAGATTCGACCGAGCTCACGGGCGACATCAACTACCGCAAGATCGCCGAGTACGGATCGGATTCCGATCCGCGCGCGTTCAACTTCGACG
>JAZKJB010000200.1:23064-23309 GCA_040384505.1 Bdellovibrionota bacterium
TCTGCCAACCGAGGCATCATCGAGTTCGTCGAAGTCTTGAAGCTCGACGTCGCGTTCCTCTACGATCTCCTCGGTGCTTCGCAGGAACACCGAGTGAAGCCGAAGAAGTTCGCGCAGACGTACATCGACGAAGTGATCATCGGTCACACGAACGAGCCCGAGTATCGTCGTCTGCAAGACAACGAGTTCATGGAAGCTCTTCGCGACCGTACGGTGAAGATCGACATCCCGTACATCACGAAGTG
>JAZKJB010000201.1:0-6456 GCA_040384505.1 Bdellovibrionota bacterium
TTTGATCGAGAGCGCCGAGGGGTTCGTCGAGGAGAACGACCGAGGGACGGTTCGCAAGAGCGCGAGCGAGAGCCACACGCTGAGCTTGGCCTCCCGAGAGTGTCTCGGGCTTGCGAGCTTCGAAGCCCGTGAGATTCACGAGCCCTAGAACTTCCGCGACACGCTCTTTCAGCTCAGTGGCCGCTAGCTTTTGGAGTCTCAAACCGAAGGCGACGTTCTCGAAGACACTCAAGTGAGGAAAGAGCGCGTACTTCTGGAAAACCATGTTGAACGGGCGTTCGCGCGCCGGAAGGGAGTCGACGCGACGACCTTTCCACGAAATTTCACCAGACGTAGCATTCTCGAGGCCGGCGATGATTCGCAGCAACGTCGATTTCCCGCAGCCGCTGGGCCCGAGGAGCGAGAAGAACTCGCCCTCCTGGATCTTCAGGTCGATCGACTCCAGGGCCGTTTGACTGCCAAACGATTTTTGGATACTCCGAATTTCCAACACGAACGCGATCTTACTGAAACCGAGGTTGAAATGTCGAGATATGCCGTCCTTTTCTGCGCCCTGGTCGTTACATTGTCCGGTTGCACGAAGAAGGACGAAGCCTCGGCTCCGACCGCCGATCCCGCAGCGGCTGCGAAAGCCGCAGGTCCGCAAGAAGTGAATCTCGCGATCTGGGCGAACTATCTCTCCCCCGAGATGCAAGAACGCTTCACCAAAGAAACCGGCATCAAGCTCAAGATTTCGAACTTCTCGTCGAACGAAGAGTTGCTCGCGAAGATCCAAGCGGGCGCGTCCGGCTACGACGTCGCCGTGCCGTCGGATTACATGGTCGGAGTTCTGGCGAAACTGAATCTCTTGCAGGCTCTCAACACGGAAAAGGTTCCCAACCGCGGGGATCTCGACCCCGCCTTCATGAAGCAAGGCTTCGATCCTGAGAACAAGTTCTCGCTCCCCTATGCCTGGACGACGGCAGGTCTCGCGGTGAACACCGAGCTTTACAAGGGCAACGTGAAAGGTTGGAAAGATCTTTTCGCGAAAAAGGATCTCGCGGGAAAGGTTTCGCTCCTCGATGACGTTCGCGAAGTGACGGCAGCTGCGCTGAAAGCCAATGGCTACTCCGTCAACACGATCGATCCGAAGGAGCTCGCGAAAGCCGAAGCGACTCTCAAAGACGCTCGCAAAAAAGTGAAGATGTACAGCTCGGACACCATCGACGCCCTCGTGAACAAGGAAGTCGCGGTCGCTCACACCTACAGCTCGGACGCGCTCCAAGCGGCAGTGAAATCGGGTGGCAAGATCGTGTACGTCATCCCCGAAGAAGGCGGCACTCGCGCGATCGACAACCTCGTGATCTTGAAGAGCGCGAAGAATGTCGAAGCCGCTCACAAGCTCGTCAACTTCCTGCTCAGCCACGACGCGAACTTGGCTTTCGTGACCACGATCATGGGCGGCTCGGTCTTGAAATCGACGAAGGAGGCGCTGCCCGCGAATCTGCAATCGAACCCGGCTCTCTTCCCTTCGGCAGCGGTCCTGTCGAAACTCGAAGGCATCCAAGACGTCGGCGATGCGACGAAACTCTACGACCGCCTCTGGACCGAAGTGAAAAGCGAATGAATCCGGAAAGGATCGAGACTCTTCCCGAGAAACGCTTCACTCAAAGCTACTCGCAGCCCGAGGCCTATCGTTTCTGTCAGGATTCCATTCTCGCTCCGCTCGTGATCGCACGAGACCTCGAGGGAACAGGCTTCGCGCGAGTTCTCGATCTGGGCGCCGGGTGCGGTGTCATGGGACTCGAGCTCGTGCACGCCCTCCCCTCCATTCGATCGATCGACTTCCTCGAAATCCAACCCGAGTTCCGTCCCTACTTCGAAGCGAACCTCGCGACCGCGGGTCGATCGAAGGAGGACTTCCGTTTCATGGAATCCCATTGGAGTTCGCTTCACGACGAACCTCTATGCGGCATCTACGATGTCGTAGTTTCGAACCCACCCTACTTCGCAGCGAACGAGGGTACGCTGGGTCCGATCGAGCTCTCGAACCGTTGCCGATTCTTCCTCGACGATTCGTTCGAAGGCTACGTGCGAGCGGTGCGAGCAGCGCTGAAGCCGGGAGCCCGCGCTTACCTGCTCGTCAAAAACGGAGAGCGCCATGGGCGAAACACCCTGGCGCTCTTGAGAACTCTCGTTTGGGATTGCGAGGTCGAGACGCTCGCGGATATTCGCGGCACCGACCTCGTGAAGATTCCGGCAGCTGGCTGACCGGACGGGCGCGAACGGTGCCGATGCGGCGGCCGTCGACAGGTGTGTACGTGATTGAAACTTGCTCTTCCGCCGCACGGCCTTCCATCACGTCACCGGGAACGATGACCGCGACGTTTTCCGAGTCGTACTTCCAACCCTGAACGCGCTCGTCTTTCTCCGCGTTGAACGCCTTGTCGCCGTCCTTGTCGAAGAACACGTGGAGCGTGCCTTCTTCCGGGATCGCGTCGAGCAAGACTTTCGAACGGCGTGACGCCTTCTTCTCGATCATACGACCGACTTCGGCGAGTTTGTCGCCGTAGTTCTTGTCACAGAGATCGTAGACGCGGCCGCGGGCGAGCTGCACGAATTCCTTGATGCGCTCAGGACCCTTGTCCTTGATGCCCGGATCGGTTTTGCAACCGTTGATCGCGAGCACGGCGTACGAAGAGTAAGCCGATCGATCTTTCCCTTTTGCGTCGTACAGTGTCTGCGCGAGTTTCGAAGGAGAAATCGAGCTCGCGTCGTCCGCGTCCGTGATCATCACGATCGCAAGATGCGCTTCGGCACGAAGAAAGCCAGGGTTACGTCCGTCGATCGCTGCGATCACCGGCGTGAACGCCTCTTCGTATTCGGGTCCGCCGCCGTCGACTTTCTTCGCCGCATCGGCGAAGCGCGGGAGGATTCCGATCTTGAGCGTTTCTCCCAGGACCTCCGCGTAGCGTGGAGCACGAGTCACGAACGAGGGCCCTGTGACCGCTTGACCTGGATGTTGAGGATCCTTCACCGGATACAAGATGCCGAGCGGATGGAACTTCTCGACGACTTTCCCGTAGCGAACGGAGTCATGAACCTGAACGACGCCGATATTGAAATCGAGGCGCGCGTTCTTCTCGAACGCTTCCACGAACCGGTCGATGTTCTTCTTCAAGTTCTCTTGGTGCGCTTTCATCGAATCCGAATTGTCGATCACGAAGAGCACGTCGACGGAAGGCTTGATCACGACGTTCGCCGCGATCGGAGCTTGGACTCCGCCGGTTTCATAGACTTCCGGAGGAGCCATGCGCTGCGGATTCTCGGGAGCGCACGCGCTCAACGCGAGAATGGCGGCAGTAGTGAGCGTGACGTTGAGGTTCTTCATTGCGTGATCTCCTTGGAGGCCGAGTCTTTTTTCGCGACCACGGGACCCGAGGCCACACAGCCTTTGAGGGTCACCTTGTACGCGTCGACTTCGTCCATCCAGACTTCGTCGGTGTCTTCATCGGGGAACGAAAGTTGATCGCGGCCTTTCGCGATCGAAGGCGCAGAGCCGCGACGGGGTTTGCCGTTCTCGTCGAGATACAAACGCTGGATCGCTTCCGCTTCGACGATGTTCAGCTTCTGGACCGTTTCGCCGATTTCCTTCAACGCCGCCTTGTCGCTCGACTTGTTCGAAGCCTCGAGAGACTTCGTCTTGCCGAGGAAGCGGCCCTTGAACTTTTCGATCGTCTGGAAGACGGCTTTGTAGTCACAAACGCGCAACTGCGCGAGGCCGAGAAGAAAGAAAGGTTCGGACGACGTCTTTTCGGTGAAAGCCGAAGACGTCACCGTCTTCAAACGCGAGATCGAATCTTGCGGTTGACCACGGCGAAACTGCGCCCAAGCTTCTTCTTCGAGAGCTTCCAACCATGCTTGTCCGCCTTTGGCCACTTGGCCGTAGGCTTCGATCGCTTTCGTGTACTCGCCGTTCTCGTAATGGAGACGGCCGAGCGAGAGCGCCGCACGATCGCGTTCGTTGCGCGGTGCCGCTTTCGCGTTCGTGAGAGCGACCCGCAGTTCGCGAATCGCCATCTTCACGTTCCCGCCCATCGCCGTGTCGAGCGCGTGAGCATGGGCCGTCTGCAACTCCGATTTCGCGGCCGTATTGGCAGCGGCATCGGCGTGCGGGGCGAGAGTCACGAAAAGCAAGGCCACCAGGCCCGCTCTTGCGGATTTCATAACAGCACTCCGATTCCCATGTTCGCGATCATGAGGTTCAAGTCGCGCGTTCCCGTGAAGACTTTGTCCTGATAACCCTGCCAACGACCTTCGAAGCGCGCCGACAAGTGGTTGTTCAACCAAAAGCCGATTCCTGCACCTGCGGTATACGTTGCCGTGTCACCCGACGAGAGAGTCTGCGTTCCGGCTCCAGCGAGGCTGTAGATATCGAACTGCACCGTCTTCACGTCGAAGAGGTTCATCTTGCCGTACATCATGTACCAAGTGGCGACGCCGATGATCGAGCTCACCGGATAGTCGATGTCGGGAACGCGGTAATCCACGCTGCCACGAGCTTTCGCATCTTGAGCGAGTTGGAACTGGTTCTTTCCTTCGCTCGTCAGCATGTTGCCATACTGCGAAGCGCGAATGCCCAGCGAAAACTGCGGAACGATGTGGAAATCCGCGTGGAGCCCGCCAACTTGCGTGCGCAAGTAGGAATCACCGGTCGCGACAGGAGCGTAGCTCAGGCCTAGCTCGAGGCGCATGCGGCGATCGACGGCGCGATTCTGAACGATCGCGATACGCGAGCGCGACTCGAGTCGGTTCGCACGATTCACGATGTCCTTGTTCGAGCCGAGGCTTTCCATGTCGGAGCTGACGTTCGCAGCTTGCGCTTGAACGGCGAGAGCGGCGAAGGCGAGCGCGATGAAGATGATCTGCTTTTTCATTTATTCTCTCCTGCAGCCGGTGCTGCGGGTGCATTGGAATTCGTGGGAGCAGGAGCCGCCGGTGCGGCAGGCGCATTGCCCGAATTCGCCGCCGCAGGCGCTGCGGGTTTCGTGTTCGACGCTGCGGGTTTGTTGGCGGCCGACTTCGCAGGAGCGGGCTTCGCGGCCGGCTTTTCAACCGGTGCTACCGGTGCCGCAGCGGGGGCCGCAGCCGGAGCTTCGACTTTTTTCGCCACGCCGAATTCGATCGTCTCGTCGGGCGACGTGAATTTGGCACCGACCACGTACGCGATCAGACGCGCAGAAGCCGACTTCGCACTCCCAGGAAACTCGACGCCCTTGGTGTCGATGATGCCCTTGAAGCGGAAGAGTCCGCCACCGAGCGATTCCGGATTCCGTTTGGTCGAAGCACGGAGTCCTGCGACTCGCGGGAGCTCGTTGTTCTCACTTTGATCTTGCTCGAGAGCGATCCGCGGGAGGCGTCCAGCCGATGCGCCGGGATCTTTCACCGTGAGCGTGATGGCGATCTTGTCGCCTTCCGTAATCTGGAGATTTCCGCCGGCACACGCGACGCCTGATGCGAGTTCGCACTTCACGACCGTCGGCTGTTCGCTCGTCGCGAGAAGCACCATCGTGAGCGGTTTCGGAACCGCGACCGTCGCCATTTTCTCGTCTGCCGCGGCATCGGCGCCTTTCAAGACGACGACTTCGATCTCCGCGTCGTACGGAGCCCAAATCGACTGAGCCGGAAGTGTGCCGACTGCAGGTGTCCAAGTCAGTTTGTAATCACCCATCGGCTTCGATGCGTCCACCGGTGCCAAGGTCGCACCCTGCGGAAGATCCTTCGCGACGAGCTTGAACGCCGCACCAGGAATCTGGCAGCGAGGAGTCACGACGTATGACGTCGCTTCGCCTTCGACGAAGTTGAGGGTCTTCTCGATCATGATCCCGAAGAGCGGGCTGTTCGGGTAAACCTGCACGCGGGGCTCGTTGCCCTTGTATTGCGGAACCGTCTTCAGGTCCTTGTAATCTTCGAGCGGATTGGACTTCGTGCTCGTCTCACCGCAGCCGGTGATGGCCAGAGCGGCGAGCGTCGCGATCATGAGATTGAAATTCTGGTTCTTCATAAAAGTCCTCATTTCCCTTCCGATTTCAAGCGAGCGCGTTCGGCACCGAGCCTGTCGCGGAAGTTCTTACGGATACCGATCAAAGCTCCCATTTCTTTTTCGTCTTCGACTTCGGCGATCGAGTCGCCCGCCGAAAGGAATTTCCCGTCGACGCGCGAGCCGGCGAACGAGAAATCGGTGCCGAGGCGACCCTTCTTCGGAGCGAAAGAAGCTCCGTCGGTCTCGTTCTCGGCTTCCACTTTCTGAACCTGTTTCGTCTTTTGCTTCGTCACGGATTTCGACTTTGCCGCTTCGGCTTGAAAGGTCGAGGCCATGACGAGAACGGTGATCATGAGTAGGCGAATCATTGCTTCGTCTCCCCTTTCAAGCGAATCAGGCGCGCATCGAGGTACGCGACCATCGTTTCACGGCCG
>JAZKJB010000201.1:6466-7298 GCA_040384505.1 Bdellovibrionota bacterium
CGCGAGTCGACTCGATCTCACGCAGCTTTTCGAGCTTGTTCGGATTGAACGGCTTCTCTTTGACGGCTTTCAAGACCGTCGCGACTTCGGTCGACGAAGGCATGTCGAGATCGTCTTTCAGAGCCTGCTCGAGGCGCGACTTGCGCGCTTCGGGCGCCACGCGCGCGATCACACGAAGCTCTTTCGCGAGAGCGCGGCGAAGCTCGGGGCGGGTCGCCGTTTCGTAATCTTCCACGAGTGACGTGAACGCGTCCGAGTCTTTCCAGAACACCGCGAGCTTTTGATCGATCGCTTGCGCTTTCGCCTGGAACGTCTTCGCGTGAGCTTCGACCAAGTTCAGATAATTCACGCGATCCTGACCGCGAAGCTGGCGCGGAACCGGGAGAGCGAGGACTTCCGTATAAAGACGATTGTTCTCGCGCGAGAGCACCGACAACGTCACGAGCTGCGACGTCCAATCTTTCGATTGAATCGCTTTGCCCGCGGTCTGCTCGGCTTTGCCGACGAGCTGGAGGCGTTCGGTCAACGAAATCTGCACATGACGATCGCTGCGCGTGCGCAACTTGTGTGACGCGATCTTCTGGTCGAGCTTCATGAAGTCAGCCAAGAAGATCTGGCGCGCCATCGCTTTGCCGGCAGGCTGCGAACGCATCGCTTTCGAGCGCAAAACACGCTCGGCATAAGCGCGGTCACCCGTACGAGCGAAGATCTCGAACGCGAGTGGTGCATAGATCGCCGGGAAGCGCAGGAGTTCCCCTTCATGCTTGCGAAGCTCGCGAACCGGATTCTTCGCCGCGCGAACGAGTTTCACGCGGACGAGCGCACGTTCCTT
>JAZKJB010000202.1:0-2821 GCA_040384505.1 Bdellovibrionota bacterium
CCCGTGTCGAGAAGCTGACCTCGCCCGTGCTCGAAGTCGAACGGCACGTGGTGTTTATCTAGACCAACGCCCTAGAGACCGCTCGTGTCTCTTGGTTCGATAATGAATCGTGATCGACTTCATCGCCGCACTCGTTTCCATCGCCTGCGCCTATGTTTGGGATTGGTCGCCCAGTGAGCTGATCTGGGGCTTCTGGCTCATGAGCCTGACCCGCGGTTGGGTCCTCGTACCGGCCAGCTTCTTTCTCGAGCTGCCCAAGACTTGGCAGAAGCGCGATAGCGGTTTCCAGATCTTCAGAGCGGGGTTACTGACGGCCATAGAGGCCATCGGTTTTTTCTTCATCCTCTTTCACTTCACGGCCTTCCACTTCATCCAGTCGGCATTTCTCCAGCATTACTATCCGCAGGCCGAGTTGTCCCCGAATTTTGGCCCGGCCGATTTGTTGCTCGTCTATCGGGCGGTCGTAGCGAAGATGTGGCCCCTGGCGATCCTCTCTGCGATTTCAACGATCGGGGTCGTGCGCGAGCTTCACGAAAGCCGGCAACGCCTCCACCCCGTAAAAGGCGTATACAGCTCCGTCGTCAAAATTCACTTTTTGCTCTTCGCGATTTCGTTGATGGCTCAGGCGGAAGTGCCGATGTTCCGACTCTACTTGATGATTAGCGTGGTGTTCTTGCCGTATGGGGAACTTTGGGAGTGGTGGAAGAAGCGTAGAACGTGGCAACCGGGTCCGTGAGTCCGCGAGGAATCAGCGGCAGTCGATCACGGACTTAGGCAAGAACTCCGGTCGATATTCGAAGTGCATCGTATCGTAGTGGTTCCACTTGGCACCCCAGATGTAGCCGTTCTTCTCCATCACATCGACGACCTTTTGATTGAAGATCGGCGCACCCTTCGGGATGTAGTGATCGTTCCGATACGCTTGCTCGCCTTGTTTCGCCTTCGCTGGGTTCGCGACTCGTTCGTCGTTCAACCAATATTGCGGGCCGACGTTCGTGAGGATGTCGATCGCGGTACCGAACGAATGAGTCGAGAGTCTTTCTGTGCCGGCCACCACGCGCCAAACCCAACCGTAAACTTGCAGCGGCTTTTCGGTGCGGGTGAATGGCAGGAGGAATTTCGCGACGGCGGGATCGGTCTTGGCGAGCGCCTCCAGCTCGACGCCTGCACGTGCGAGGGCCGCAGCGGCACCAAGTTTCTTGTTCATGCGAAGCGTTTGATTGAGGAAGCGGACTTTCACCAAGTTGTCCCACACGTGAGCTTCGTCGATGCCGTAGACGGCCTTCATGAGCTCTTCCGAGCGAAGTCGGCCTGGATCGTAATTGCGTCGTACCTCGGGAAGTTTCATCGGACCCGCGATATAAGGAACGAAGAAGACCGAAGCCATGTCCATTTGGTCGATGCGGTCGTAGTACTCGAGCTTTCGGCCGTCGGTGCAATCGAGACGCTTCGTGGTCGAGCCGATCGTGAAGAAGAATGATTTTCCGTCGTAGTCGAAACGCTTTCCGCAGGTCGAGTAGCGGGCGTTGATGTACGCGCAGGCCTTCTCGGGATCCGCGGGACCACCGACTTGAGCTTGCGTTACGCCAGGAAGCGCAGCCATGAGGCAGAGAGCGAAAGCCAATTTTCTCATCCCATGGTTGTACAGGAACCCTGGCCCCGAGTGAGAGAGTCATGAATTCACGAATGTCGAAGGACTCGACAGTCCCTGGGGTAAACGAGCGGGATCGCTCGGGTTCGCTGGAGCGGAAATTTTCGCTTAGCGCTTTACGATGAACGATTTCAGAACCGGGATTTCGCCTGGGAGTTCGAAGTCGAGGCTCGGAAGGACGTTCGACACTTCGAGGGCGCCCGCCTTTGCCTTTCGCCCGGCGCTCTCGATGGTCTTTCGAATGTCGTCGATTTTGAGCGAAGGTGCGCTCGTCGAGAAAAGAAGTTCGCCACCGGGCTTCAGGCACATGAGGCAGCTCATCAGCAAACTCTCGAGGTCCTCTTCGATTCGGAAGACGCCCTTCTCGCGACGAAAGAACGAAGGCACGTCGCAGATGATGAGATCGAAAGCCGTACCCTTCGTTGCGAACTGTTGGATGAGCCCGATCGAATCGCGGCAGAGGAACTTGAAATCTGCTCTGCTCAATTCGTTGATCTCGAAGTTCTTCCGGCCCCACTCGAGCGAGGACTTTCGCATTTCGACCGACGTCACTTGTTTTGCTTGGCCCTTCGCCGCCGCAACACTCGAAGTGCAATTGCCGGCGAAGAGATTCAAGACGTCGCGGCCTCTCGAAATTTCTTTGATCCAATTTCGCTGAAGGCGTTGATCGAGAAAAAGACCGACGGACGCCGGTGAGTCCGCACGCAGTTCGAACTTCACTCCGTTCTCTTCGACCGTCCACTCGCCGCCCGCTCCTTGAACGATCACGTCCCGACCGAGGAACTCGCTCAAACGTTCTTGACCGCGACCGCTTACGGTAGCGACCGCTCTGTCTCCGAAACCTTCGAGTCCGACGGCGAGTCGCACCGTGCCTACGCCTTCACCGAACAACCGTGTTCGTCGATCGATGTCGAAGAGTTTCGACGCGAACCACTCCTCACCCAGCCACTCGAGGTGATCGAAGTACACGGGGGGCTTAGCTTCGATCGACAGATCACCCGGAAAGCGAATGCATTTGTCGTGAAGGCAAATGAACGGATACGGACTTCCGCCGTACTCCACGTCTCCCAGGAGCGGAATCCCCAAGGCAGCTGCGTGAATTCGGATTTGATGTTTTCGACCCGTGCGAGGTCGAGCTTCCCAGAGATCAAAGTCCTTCGATTGAAGTCG
>JAZKJB010000203.1:0-2021 GCA_040384505.1 Bdellovibrionota bacterium
CGACGGCCAAACGTGCGTGTTTCTCGCTGACAATTCTCCGTACAATTTCCAAGGCGATAGCGACGTGATGAAGCGAATCATCGGATGTGATTTGCTCGCTTTCCCGTACAATGGAGCGGCTTCCGACTATCCGATTTGTTACTCCAGCATCGCCAACGACGAAGCGCTGGCGATCGCAAACGCACGCGAAGAAAAGCGGTGGGCGGCGACTTGCAAGTTCATCGATGTCGTGAGGCCGAAAGCCCTAATGCCGTATTCGTCGGATTTCGCGGTTTGCGGCCCGATGGCGAAAGAATTCGCGAAACTCGAAGCGCTCTGGTGGGCGGATAAAGACAAGGTTGCGGCCAGGTATGGCGAACGGTTCGGGACGCCGTCATTCGCCGTTCGCGATGGAAGCAGTCTCGAAATTTCGGCTGGCGGATCGAGTTTCGTACCTCCCGAAAAGGCGCCCCCGAAACTGAAGGACATCGTCGACCGCTATTTTTCGATCGAACCCAAGACGCGTGAGCTCTATTCCCGCAAGGAAAAGGCGGAACTCGATCGTGTGATTGAGCTTGCGAGCCAACATCTTTTTGCCTCGGCGGAGCGCCACAAGTTGACGACGGATTGGGTCTTTAACATCGTCCCGCGCGATATGCCGAATGGGCCGAAGTACGTCGTCGATTTCAGAGACAAGACCGTGACGGAGGGCCCTGCACGTCCCGACGCGAAAAGCCTGACGTGTGTCCTGGATAGCGGATACTTACATGCGATCCTCACGGGAAGAAGCCATTGGAACAACGCTCAACTTTCGTTTCAGCTGGAGTGGAAACGGGTCCCCAACGAGTTCGACCACTCGCTTTATACGTCTCTCAACTTCTTCCACGTCCCGCGGTCGATGTGGAAAGAGTTCCAAGCGCAGGTCGAACGATAATGCCGGCATGAGTAAGACTTCGGATCTTCGAGCCACCATCTACTATCTCATTCCGAGCGTGGTCGCGAATGCGCTCCCGATCGTCTCGCTTCCCTTTCTTACAAGAGTATTGACGCCGGCCGATTTTGGATTGATTGCACTCGCCCAAGTCTTCGGGTTGGTCGTCTTCGGTGTCGCCAACCTCGGTCTCACGACCGCCTACGAGCGCGATTTTTTCAAGTACCGCGACGACGCGGCGAAGTCCGGGGCTCTTTATTGGTCGTGCTACGGCTTCATCCTCGCCGTCGGTTCGTTCTTCACTCTGCTTGCGCACTTCGGAGCGCCGTGGGTCGATCGATGGGTCTTTCACGCCGAAAGTCCGAAGTACTTCGTTGCGCTAGCTGCAATCGGTGCCTTGGTTCGTGGTTTGAATCAAATCGGCTATCAATATTTGCGGAATTCGGAGTGGCCACGCCCCTTCGTCGCGATCTCGATTTTCGAGGGGGTCTCAGGGTTTGCGGTGACGCTGTTTCTCGTCGTCGGCTTGAGGTGGGGGCCTCTGGGCGCGATCGTCGGTCAAACCGTTGCGCCGGTTTTCGCGGCTTTTCTGTTGGCTCTCTTCGTGAGTCGACGACTGAAGATCGCTTGGGACGCTTTTCTTTTGAAGGAAGCTTTGAAACTAGGGGCCCCTGTCACTCCGAAGGTCTTCTTGGGGCTGGCCAGCGGTCAGCTCGACAAATATTTGCTGGGTTTTGTGAGTGCTCTCGGTGAGGTCGGCATCTACAGCCTCGCTCAACGCGCGGGCCAAGTCGTCTACTTCCTGATGAACTCGATGGACTATGTTTTCATCCCCAAGGTCTACAAATGGATGTTCGAGTCACGTCAGCTCGAGACTGAAGGTCGACACGAAGAAGCGAGCGAAGTTGCTCGCCGTATCGGCGCGTACCTGACACCTTTCATTTACTCGAGCTGCGGGATCAGTTTGTCGATCGCTCTGATTTCCGAAGATGTATTTAAGTTTCTAACCACTGAAACGTTCCAGGCGGCGATATTGATCGCACCGATCCTCTGTCTCTTCTATTCCACGATGATTTTCGGGAAGGTGAACGGTCGCCAGATCGTTTTCGCG
>JAZKJB010000203.1:2031-3229 GCA_040384505.1 Bdellovibrionota bacterium
GATCGGAGCGGCTTGGGCGACCCTTTTGGCGAGCTTGATTTATGGAAGTTTGAGCCATTGGCAGGGTCAAAAGAGCTTTCATATCCGCTGGGAAACCCGGCGAATTGCCGTGATTTATTCCGTTCTGTTCGCGGGAGTCGCGCTCCATCTGCTGACGATGAGCTCACTGGCTTGGAGCTACGGCCCGAGAGTTCCTCTCCGGCTCGCGATCGTCGCGGGATATGTTTGGCTCGGCTTTCGTTTCGGATATCTCCAGCCTCTCGTCCGGCGACTGGTGCCGACTGCGACTCACTGATTCGTGCCGACGAGATAATGAAGTTTTTCTGGGTGTTCGACGATCATCGGCCCCATGTTGTCGAAGTAATCGTTGGCTCGCATGTAATGAACTTTCGCTTTGCCAACTTCGATTTCTTTGATCACGCCACGTTCGTGTAGCTCCGTCATTCCCGGAACGATGTAAGTCTTCACGCGAAGCGTTTTACGAACGCACATGCTGTACGTTTTCACCTGAGCCACATTGTCTTTGTCGACGTAGATACCCGAGAAGCGCTTGATTCGGCGATAGGTCGCTCCGACCTTGTATTCGATGTAGTGTTGAAACGAAAAAGTCGAATTCCACTCGAGGCCGATGCTTATGATCAGGCCGTTCATCCGGTGGAAGAGACCGAAGACCGAGCCGTCTCCGAAAGCTTCGATGTCGTCGCATTTTTCGAAATCACGAGCGTGCTTTCCGATGGCAGCGAACGAATAGATCGGATGTGGAGTGCGTACGGCATTGCCTCTGAGACGTCCGACTTCCGAAATCGCCCCGAGCGTCGACGGAGTTTCGTTGATGTCGAAGTAATGGCCTTGCGTCCATGAGACGAAATCGAAAGTCGGGAACAGCACGGTCCCGGTTGGACCGACGATTTCGAGAAACGCATCCACGACAGCGTCGACTCCACCCTCGACTCCGCCGAGAGCTTTATATGAGCTATGCACCATCATGACGTCGCCAGCTTTGAGGCCCGTTTTCGAAAACCGCTCGATCAAATCTTTTTTCGTGAGCATCGGATCCTCAGTCTTTCGCGCGCAGGAGATCGGCGGTTCGGAGCTCCTCGATGATCGGAAGGAGATCGAGAGCGTAGATGCCGAAGAGATCGCCGAGCTGGATCAAATCGGTTTCACCGTCGCAAAAGGCGACGAGATTGCTGATGAT
>JAZKJB010000204.1:0-3717 GCA_040384505.1 Bdellovibrionota bacterium
TGAACGTCATCCCTTGCCACGTGCCCGCACTCCGCGAGCGCGCCGACGACATTCCCTCACTCATCACGCACTTCAGCGAACAGTTCGCGAAAGACGGTGGTTATCGCCACAAAGTCTTCTCCGAACAAGCCATCGACCGCCTTCGCCAACACACGTGGCCGGGCAACGTCCGCGAGCTTCGCAATTTCGTCGAACGGATTTACATCCTGACGCCAGGAGAATTCGTCGACGTCCACGATTTGAAGTTCGCCGGCCTCACCGGCAACGACCGCGAAGCGCTGAGCGGCGACGACGGCATTTCGAACTTCCGCGAAGCCCGCGCGAAATTCGAGAAGGAATACTTGCTCGCGAAGATCGCGGAGAACAAAGGCAACATCTCGAAGACAGCGGAAGCCATCGGCCTCGAGCGCTCGTACCTTCACCGCAAAATCAAAGGCTACGGAATCGACGTCGAGTGATTCAGTAGTTGCTTCGAGAGCCCGCGTCCCGGCGCTCTCCCGGGTTCTTCGGATTTTCATCCTGAAAAATCGTCGTGTACCGTTTCCGAATACCCAAGTTGTATCCGAGCCGGAGACCTACGCGCAGATTGTCGTAGGCTGAAAGATCCATGATCTGCTCGCGAATAGTTTGAAATGCGAGATCATAAGACGGCTTCAGATCTTCGCTCGTCTGATCGAACGAGCCGTCCACATGGGTTTGCACGATGAGGGACCGGGTGGAGACCGAATTTTTCTTGAAAGTCTGATCCGCGACGGACGTGGATCGAAACCTCCCCGTTGCCTCCAGTTTGGCTTGTACATCCCTGAGGCCGGCCATCGAAACGAACCTGGTGAGCGCGATGAAGCCCCATATTCCGACGAGGATCGCCACTCCCGAAATCGCCCCGACGATGGCAAAAGCTCGCTTTTCTTTCGCGGGATTCTCGAGCGCGGCCAAGCTCGCAGCGTCGAACCGCTCTCGGTGAACCACCACGGACCCGGCCAACAGGTCGTGAAGGCCCCGTTTCAAAGGGTGGAGAGGCAAAAGGAGATAACAACCCACGAGCGCGACGAACCAGAGTGTTCCGACAATGGAATTCGAAAACGTGGCGAGAGTCGATCCGACGACCGAGTTGACCACACCTGAAAAGATTCCGGCGTAAGCCGCGAACGCGATGACGAGGTACCGAAGAAAAGAGCGAGCCAGCGTGAGAGGCCGTCCCGACATTTCGAGAACTTGTAGTCCCAAAATCCTTTTACCCAGGCTCTGTCCGTTACCGAGTCTGCTTTGCATCGGGACGAAGTAACAAATAGAGACGAGAAGGCCGACCCAGGCGCCATTCTCGCCGAGTGCAAGAAACCAACCTTCCATCAGCAAGCCTAGCAAGAATGCGAAAACCCAGAGGATCGCCATATCGATCAGATCCGCGCAAACGCGAATCCAAAAACCCGCGATGATCTTTGGCGCCTGAGTGGTTTCCGTCATGACTTGAGGTAGCCGCGCTCACGAAGCGCGGCTTCTAATCGATCGCGACCGTGTCCGACCAGAAGCTCGCCGTGGCCCATCGCGATCGTCTCGAAATTCCACTTCAAAACGTCCTTCACCGAACGTTCGAAAGCATCGCGGTCCTTCATGAAGCGCGCTTGCACGCGACTGACACCGAAGCGTTTGTACGTGCCCAAGAGCCGCAGCATGAGGGGCGCCGCCCAGCCTTTCGGCTTTTGCAGATTGAAGCAGAGATCTGCGCAGATCATCGTCTTGGTGGCGACGTGATAGAAAACGACCTCGTTGATTCGCGGAACACCTTCGATGAACACGAACGGCAGATGAAGTTCGAAAGGCCAGCGAATGTGCCCGAACACGTGCGTGAACGGAACTTCGGGCAAAACCTCGCGGCAAGTCGGCGGTCCCCAGACCTCGCGCGGCTTGAATCGCTCGATCGCCTTGTTCAGGAAAAGGTGATGGATCAGACAGGGCGCGACGATATGAGTGATCGGCCCGAGTTTCTTGATTTCCGCGAGCTGCCGCGGAGAGAAGTCGATCGGTGAGATCATGACGTTCTCGCCCGAGTTCAACTTCACGACCGTGCAGCGAAGGGGCAAGACCACCATCTTCGCGGGCAACGGGAACTCGGTTTCGAAATACGTCGGATTCATCCTCGGGGCTCCAGTGCCTTGAATGATAGACAACGGTCCATTTGCCGTCATCCGACAAATAAGGCACACTCGATATCCATTCATCGGAGTTTTCTAATGGCAACGCGTTGGTCGAAATTCCATCTCCACACTCTTCGTGACGCACCGGCAGACGCGGAGATCCCGAGCCATCAACTCATGGCTCGCTCGGGTCTCATCCGAAAAGTCGCTCCCGGCATGTACACGTACGGCAACCTCGCGCTCCGAGCGATCCGCAAATTCGAGGCGATCGTGCGCGACGAGCTCGACAAGCGCGGCTGCCAAGAAATCCTGATGCCCGTCGTTCACCCAGCCGAGCTCTGGAAAGAGACGGGGCGCTGGACGGAGATGGGCGCGGGTCTTCTGAAGTTCAAAAACCGGAACGACCATGAGTTCTGTCTCGGCGCGACTCACGAAGAAGTCGTCACGGATTACGTTCGTCACGAGGTGAAGAGTTACCGCGATCTCCCGGTGAATCTCTACCAGATCCAGACGAAGTATCGCGACGAGATCCGCCCGCGCTTCGGCCTCATGCGTGGTCGCGAGTTCTCGATGAAGGACGCCTACTCGTTCGACCAAAACGAAGAAGGCGCGCTGAAGAGCTACGACACGATGTACGACGGCTACAAGGCGATCTTCTCACGCCTCGGGGTGAAGTACCGCATCGTGCAGGCCGACGCCGGCAACATCGGTGGAAGCAAAACGCACGAGTTCCAACTCCTCGCCGACGCCGGCGAAGATCACCTCATGGTCTGCGATTCGTGCGATTACGCCGCGAACGTCGAGGTCGCGCCTGCTCTTTCGAAGAATCTACCGAAGTCGACCGAAGCCGAAAAAGCGATGGAAAATTTCCCGACTCCGGGCTTGAAACAAATCTCGACTCTCGCGAAATCTCTCGGCGTGAAAGAGAGCGAGCTCGTGAAGACGCTCTTCTATTCCGCGAACTCCGGTCTCGATCCCGCCGACAAAGACTTGAAACCGGTCTGCGTTTTGCTCAGAGGCTCCGACGAGCTCAATCCCGTGAAGCTGAAGAACCTGCTCGGCCTCGCGAATCCTCCGCAAATGCTCACCGAGCAAGAAGTGAAACAAACTTCGGGCGCTTGGCCCGGCAGCTGCGGACCCGTGGGCTTAAAAATTCCGGTCTATATGGACACGGCCGTTGAAGGCATGAAGAACTTCGTCGTCGGCGCGAACAAAGACGCCGAGCACCTTCGCAACGTGAACATCGGTCGTGATTTCAAAGCCACGAAAGTCGGCGATCTCCGCATGGGAGCAGCCGGCGATTCGTGCCCGAACTGCGCGAACGGGAAGTACCAATCGTTCCGCGGCATCGAAGTCGGTCACGTGTTCTATCTCGGAACCAAATACTCGAAGGCGATGAACGCCAACTTCCTCAATCAGGAAGGCGTCTCGACGCCGATCGAGATGGGTTGCTACGGCATCGGTGTCACGCGCACGGTGCAGGCCGCGATCGAGCAGAATCACGATAAAGACGGAATCATCTGGCCCGTCGCGATCGCGCCTTTCCAAGTGCACGTCGTCGTCCTCGATCCCGACAACGCCG
>JAZKJB010000205.1:0-3538 GCA_040384505.1 Bdellovibrionota bacterium
GCTCGGCAAGCGATTCGGTTCGTCGTCTTGGACTCGCTCGAGCTCGCTCTTGCAAAACGGAGAAAGCGACGGCTTGCCGAGAGATTTTTCGCACTCCACGAGCCAAGACTGAACGCGGGTGTTATCCCAAGCGCCCCGGCGCATTTCGACGTAGTCTTTCGCCCTCGCGAGAGCTTGCGTGCGAGTTTTCTTGTCTTCGAGATCGAGACCGACGGCTTTTTTCTGAAGCGCCTGCGAAAGAGAGAACGGCATGTTCAAGCGAGTCAGCTTCAACGCGACGGGCGGGCGGACCAATGGATGGGTCGCTTCGGCTGGCGCGGGTGTCGTGAACGAGAACGTGAGAGCGCCGAGCAAAACGAGGCTGAGAGGCGAGGTACGCACTCGGCCTGAGTGCGAGAAAACCTTCGTCATGAAGCACACCTACCGATGGTGAAAGAGAGGAATCCGTTCCTCTTTTCATCATGCAATAGGCGTCATGGGTCTGGGAGTCCCGTTCTTACGTCGCGCCGATTTTTCAGGCGCGACGTAAGTCGAGTCGAGCGATCGCGGGGCGAACTTAGAAGTTCACCGCGAGGCGTGCGCCGAAGATCGACGGATTGCTGCTCGTGCCTTCGACGTCATCCAAGATGACGGCGTAACGGAGGAGAACGTCGAGCGTCGTTTCGGTGGTACGGAAGAATTGGATTCCGAAGCCGGTGCCGAAGCTGAAGCCCTCGGCCGAGCGATCGGCGACGTCATCGGCGATTCCGTAACCGAAATCCGCCGTCACATAGGGTGCGGTTTCGGCGTTCGATTGGCTGAGGAAGTAGTTCGCGCCTGCGGCGACGTCGAAGAACCGTGCGCCTTCACTGCCGCTCGAGAACGTGCCTTCGCCGATGATTTTCACCGACGCTCTAGGATTCACGTCCCACACGCGACCGGCACTGACCCCGTACATGGCTTTGTCGGAACCGAGCTTGCGTGGAACGAACGGACCGAATCCGACCGTCCAGTATCCCATCTTGCGGCCCGGGAGGAGCGAGGGAGTCTGCGATTGGATGACGGCGGTGCCAGGAGCCGGCGCGACATTGATCACTTGCGGTTGAACGGCTTGAGTCGTGCCGCTCACGACGGTTGGCGGTTGCGCTGCGGGCACTTGATAAATGTAAGTCGGATTGCTCGGGATTTGTTGCGCGACGACCGGGCGTTTCGGAAGCGAAGGTTCTTCGATCGCGGCGGTCGTGGTCGAGCGAGACGCGACGTCGAGTTGATCGATGCGCTCGAGCTTCGACTGCGCGGCGAAGAGAACTTGCTGGCCGCGAATTTTCTCTACGGTAAACAGATAGCTCTCGCCGAGCATCAAGAGCGAAGGCTGCAGCTCGTAGTCGGCCGAGTTCGGATCGACCGCGAGCTCGTCTCCGGATCTGCTGCTGACGGCCGTACGAACGAGGCTCGTGACCGTGCGGGCGTCTTGCTGAGAGATGCCGTTTTGAGCGTGCGTGTCGCGAACGTAGAACGATGCCGCGTCCGCCGCGAGAGGCGAGAGCGCTACGGTGAGTGTCGAGACGAGTGCGAATGCGATGAATCTCATGATTACCTCCGGGTGATCGAGATCATCCTCCATCGTGTCGACGAAAGTGAGGACTCGAAGACTCTGTGACCAAATCGAGATGAGCCCACTAGCATCCGCGGCCACGTCAGCACAGAAAGTTCAAATCTCGTCCTGTCGCCTTGACCGGAGCGTGGCACTCGGGCACGACGTGAGACACGATGTCATCTAGAAGCGTTTGGCTCCTCAAAAAAGGTTCGGAGAGAAAATTCCATTTCGGTCACCCGTGGGTGTTCTCGAGCGAGCTCGCGCAAAGTCCAAAAGGCATCGAAGCCGGCCAGCTCGTCGAGCTCCGCGACGTCAAAGGAACTTTCCTCGCGCTGGGTTACGGCCATCCGAACTCGATGATCTCGTTTCGCACGCTGAGCCTCGACAAAAATGAGAATTTCGACGCGCGTTTCTTCTGCGATCGATTCTCTCGCGCTCGTCGCGTTCGCGAAGTCGCCGGCGTCGCTCGCGAGAGTCATCGTTTGATCTTCGCCGAAGGCGACTTCCTCCCCGGCCTCGTGATCGATCGTTTCCTACTCGACTCTACGGCGCCCGACTCGAGCGCCCAGGTCTTCGTCATCCAGACTTCGACGGCGGGAGTGGATCGGCTCTTGCCGACGATTCTCGAAGGGCTCGAGCTTTTCGTTCGTGAAACCGACACCGGCGCCAGCTGGGAACGAACCGCAGTGGTCGTCGCGAACGACTCGAAGTCGCGCGCGATGGAAGGGCTTCCGGCCGAACCGAAAAAGCTCGTGAAGGACGTCGCGGGATTCGATCCCGCGAACGCACGCATTTCCATTCAGGCCCCGATCGAGAGCATGAAGCCCACCGCTTTCGACGTCGATTTCGTCGGCGGGCAGAAGACGGGTTTCTTCCTCGATCAACGTTTGAACGTTCAACTCGCGGCGAGAGAAGTCGTGGAGCTCGCACGAACGGCAAAACGTGAAGGGCGTCCGCTCAGAATCCTCGATCTTTTCTGCTACGTCGGACAATGGGGCGCACAGCTCGCCCATGTCGCCGTCCGTGAAGGTGCGGAAGTCGAAGTCGTCCTCGTCGATGCCTCAGCGAAAGCGCTCGAGTTGGCGGCCGCGAACGTCGAGCGTGTCGGAGGCAAGGCGATGCCAGAGAAGCGGGACGTCGTCGACGAGCTCGCGAAGCTCGAGCGGGGCGCATTCGACGTCGTCGTTTGCGATCCACCGGCCTTCGTCAAAAAGAAGAAGGATCTCCCGCAAGGCTCGCAGGCCTATTACAAAGTGAACCGCGAAGCGATTCGAAAGACCCGCAAAGGTGGCCTGTTCGTGAGCTGCTCATGTTCTGGGCTTTTCGACGAGACCGAGTTCCGTTCGATGCTCTCGCGTGTCGTCGCGAGCTTCGATGGCCGGGTGCGGTGGATCGCCCGCGGAAGCCATAGCGTGGATCACCCGCAGCGGCCCGAATTCCCGCAAGGCACCTATCTCAAAAGCTGGCTCGGGCTCGTCGACTGAAGACCGATTGTGTCGTTGAGCCGCTTCCTCGTTTGCGCTAGCTTTAGGCTTTCCCAGGAGAGCCCATGGCCAAAGCGACCACCAAGCGAGCAGCAGCACCGACCGCGAAATCGACGGCGAAATCGACCGCGAAGTCGTCTCCCAAAGCGAAAAGTGACTCTTGGCTCGGTCTTTCTCTGAAGACTTGGGTCGGAAACTCCCGGAGACCGAAAGGCGCTGATGCGCGGACCGGTTCGCGCGGTTACGTTTTCGCCTTGGGTTCGCGCGAGTCGAAACTCGCGATCAAACTCGAAAAGTCTCTCTTCAAGCCGTTCTTGAGTAAGTGGCAGCTCGATCTTCTCGCGAAGAACGAGTCCGAGAGCGTCCATTTTCAAGGGACTCAAGGCCCAGTTTGGATTCTCCGCGCTCCGGCAACTGTGAGCGCGAATACGTCGAGCCCGGTGACTCTCGAGAAATCCGGTTACGCTCGCTTCCGCGA
>JAZKJB010000206.1:0-1880 GCA_040384505.1 Bdellovibrionota bacterium
AAACTCCGACGGCGTCGGGAAGTGGCGGCACTGCCGCCGTGAACAACTTCGCCCTGACGGGTGAGAAAAAAATCGCGGAGAATTTGCGCGCGACAGGCGCCGTCGAATTCTCGCTCTACAGCTCGACGTTCACGGGATACGGGAGCCGCGTCAACGGCGCGACTCCCGAAACCGCCAGCAGCCTCTCGCAAAAACACACGATCTTCAGCGGCGGCATCGTCTACATGTTCTGAGGTTCGTCAGTTACCGAGGCGCTCGAGGAAGGCTTCCTCTTTGTCGCTCGAGTAAGTCCGGACGCTCTTCGCTCTTTCAGTGCGAAGACCCTGCTTGATGATGCCGTACACGTTCAGTTTCACGTTGCGCGGAGTGAAGGGCATCTCGCTCAAGAGATAGACGTTGCCGTTGTCGATCTTCAGCTTGATCCGCCCGTTCTTTGCGTTTCCGAGGAGCTTCGCTCCTTTGAACGGGACGAAGCTCAGGAACACCGCACCTTGGTGAGTCACGGCACCGAAGTAAGTCGACGGGCGGTCGCCTTCGACGCCGTCGGCCCACACGTTTCCTTTCGAATCGTAGATCACGATGTTCTTCCCCGTGAGCGGAAGTTTCCCGACATCGAGTGCCTCGTCTTGATTCCACACGCCGGGCGTTAGTCGCACGACTAGCTTCTGCGCGCCGCTCGCGACGGTCGTCTCGATCGGGCCGAAGTTCTTGATGACGAAGCTTTCTTCTTTCAGAAGCTTCCCGTACTTCACCTCCGTTCCACTCCCCCGCGCTATCGAGTCGTAATGCTTGAGCTCCACCGTGACGCGACCATCGCTTTGGATCTTCCACTCGTGTGCGATCGCAACGAGCGGCTGCCCTTTCGATTGAAAGACCCAGTTGCTCATCAGCGAGGTTTCTCCCGAAAACTCCCACTCCCGGGTTTCGTTCGCGACATTCACGAGTTTTTCCCCGTTGGAGGAGACGGCGAAGATTTCGCCCGTCACGTGCATGCGCCAAGTGAGCTCGTCGACGCTGATCTGTTTGATTTCGTTCGAAGACGCGCTGAAGTCGTTGGACGGGTCGTTCTTCGCGAGCGCGACCGATCCCATCAACAGCACCGAGGCCAATAACATCTTTTTCATTTCGTTCTCCGTTTTGGTTTTGATCGGGTGAGGCGCGCTCTCACCGTTACTCCAGATTGACGTGAACACGCTCGATGGTTGCATCGTCGTCGGCATGATCGATCTTTTCTTCGCGCGCTCCGAATGCGCTCGCTCCGATCACGACGCCGATCGCGCACGCGACGGCAAGCCGCGCCCACTCCGACGGCGTCCGATCGAGCTCTCGACGTACGATCTTTTTCCACCGTGCCACCTCGATCTCGGTCGGCTGACCGTACGCCTGTGACTGGAACAGTTTTTTGAAATCGTCGTCTTTCATATCCACTCCTTCTTCTCCAGTAGCGTTCGCAAAGTCTCTTTTGCCCGGCTGAGGTGGCTCTTCACGGTGCCTTCTGGCATCGCGAGCGCCTCGCCGATTTCTCGAGTCGTCATTTCTTCGTCGAAATAAAAATAAAGGACGTCTTGTTGCGCCTGGGGAAGACGCTGCACGATCTCGCGCAATCGAGCGGCTTCACTCATTCGCTCGAGGCGCTCTTGCAGTCCGGCGTCGATCGCGACTTCGTTCACGGAATCGAGTTCTTCATGACTCCGCGAAGCCCGCAGATTTTCTCGCCATACGTTGAGCGCGATGCCGAGGGCGAAAGCGACGATGGGGCCTCGCGCCGAATCGAATTTGTCGCGAACCCTCACGAGCCGAATGAACGTCTCTTGCGTGAGATCCGCGGCCTCGTCGCCACAGCCTTTGTATTTGAAATATCGAAAGAGCCTGGGGCCGAC
>JAZKJB010000207.1:0-2936 GCA_040384505.1 Bdellovibrionota bacterium
TTGAGCGGATACAGCGAGAGGAAATGCACTCGATCGAGATTCGGCATAACGAGGTCCGAAGTGAGATCGAGATGATTCAGGCGAAGCACTTTCTCCATGTCGAACGAGAGTCCGGTCTCGCGCACGAACTTCTTCGCAGCCCACTGAAAGATCAAAACTTTCGGCGACGTGACCATCACTTCAGGACTTACTTTGAGGACGGCCTGCGCGAACCGCGCACCGAAGTACCTTGTGTCCGTCGCGGTGATCATCACGACTTTTCTATTCGTCGGAGCTTCAGCGAAGAAATTCCGGAGATACTCCTCGACGATGTGATTTTGCGAAAAGTCGTTGAACTTTTGGTAGCGCGCGAAATTCACGACCGCAGCGATCGCCAGCAGACCTGCTGCGATTTGTGTGTGGAGTTTCGGCTGCCGCGCGAGGACCTTGAGTATGAGGCGACCAATCGCGAAGCAGAGAATGACTTCGACCATGATGAAGAACCGCTCGATCACTTCGATTCGGTAACCATCGAGCGGAGTGTTCGAGAGCGCGAGGAAGATGACCACGTAGAGTGCGAGCGAGAGCAGCGTGAGGGCGTCGTAGAGGTCGACGAGCGGGCGATTCTCCGGGGCCGTCTCACTGTTCTTCTTTCGCGAACGGGAAACAACAACCGCAGCCGCGAGTCCTACGCCGACGACGGCCAGGGCCCAAAACGCATCCGCAAGTGTTCGCAAAAGGGCCGCGATGTTCGCTAGCAGCGAGCCCTCTTGATTCGTGCCGACGAGCTGGAACGTGCCGTAATCCCTGCGCAGGAAATGATCGACGACGGCTTCGAAGCTCGTGATTTCACCCCATGAGAAAAGGTGTTCGGGGTTTCGAAGTTGAAGCGAGAGATAGAAGGCCGCCGAAACTGCCGAGCCCGCGACGAGCGCTAGCCAAATTCCTGGCTGCCGGCGATCGCGCCACATCACATGCCAGACGATCGGCGTGAGGAACACGATCGTTAAGTGATGGCTGAAGGCGACGCAAAATGCGAAGACCATCGCGGGCCCATGCCACGGCTTTCGACCCTGCTGGAAATAGAGATAAAGAACGATCGACGTGAACAGAATGTGGAGTGCGAACACGTCCGGCAACAACGAATAGCGCCAGACGACACGCGAGAAGGCTAAGGCCGCGACGAGAGCGAACGCGAGAAGTCCGCGCTCGAGATGCAGCCACATGAACCAGAAGGCGACGAGTGAAAAGATCGAGTTCACGAAGGCCGCTCGCCAGTACTCCGTCTTGACCGGAAGCACGTTGATCATCAGTTCCTGAAACCAGACCCAAAGCGGATAGCCCGGAGGATGGGCGACGAATCTTCCAACCGCCGCCATGACGAGCTCGCCCGTGTCCCCGAACTGGACCGTCGTCGGCAATCGCATGAAGTAAAGCGCAGCCAGGGCGACAAAGAATCCAATACCGAGTGCTGCGGTCAATGAGAGTCGTAGGGGCTTCATCAGGTGTTTAGTATGACTGACGGATGTAGCGAGGACCAGTGACTTTCGCCCTAAACTGATTCACGATTTTCTCATGGCAGCGGACGCGAAAAACATCAGCCTGAACTTCGTCACGGGAACAGCGGCGGAGCTGATCAAGATCTACCCGGTGATCGCGATGGCGGTCGCACGCGGGTACGGAGTTCGTGTCGTTTCGACGGGCCAAAGCCGCGAGAATTTCTTGATGCAGTACCGCGATCTTCGGCTCGACGAATCGCTGTTGTCAGCGATGATGACCTCCGAAGGCGACCTCGGCCAAGCGAGCTCGGCCTTGAAGTGGTTCTTCCGCGCGCTTTTCGTTTCGCCCGGGAAATTTCGCTCGAGCTTGCTCGTTCGGGAGAAAACATTCGTCGTCGTTCACGGCGATACACTTTCGACCCTCGTCGGATCGTTGTTGGCCCGACGCGCGGGTTTTCCCATCGTCCATGTCGAAGCTGGCCTTCGCTCCCCTAGCCTGTTGAATCCGTTTCCCGAGGAAATCAACCGACGATGGGTTTCGAAACTCGCGACGTATCACATGGCTCCCGATACGACGGCAGAAATGAACTTGAAGCGCGCTCGCGTGAAGGGAAAAGTCGTCGTCACTCGAGGCAATACTTTGCTCGACGCCGTAACCATGGTCGACGGAGTGAATGCGAATCGCACTAGTGCCTACGCCCTCGTGAACATCCACCGTTTCGAGAACTTGAACTCATCTTCGCGGTGGTCTGTCATTTTGGATACCGTCGCGCGCGCAGCAGAGAAGACGAAAGTGATCTTCGTCATGCATCCGCAAACGCGCCACAAATTGGACAACGACGCCGCGGCCTTGGCTAAGCTCACCCACCCCAACATCGAGCTCCGCGACCGCATGCCCTTCAGCGAATTCATCGGCCTCTTGAAACGCGCCGACTACTTGATCTCCGACGGTGGCAGCAACCAAGAAGAATGCTCGTACCTAGGCAAACCCTGCTTGATCTTGCGCGAACGCACCGAGCGCACCGAGGGCCTCGACACCTGCTGTCTGCTGACTCGCTTCGACCAGAAACTCATCGACGGCTTCCTCGCGAATCCTTCGAAATACGCAGCACCAGCTCTCGCAAACAGCGAGAGCCCGACTCAAGTCATTTTAAATTCGCTGTGAGACCGCCCGCGGCGGCCGCCGTCAGAAAATGCGGCCGTTTTTGGCGAGTTCCGCCATCGTGTCTTCGACGCGAAGGAGGAATTTGTAGTGTTCGATCGTGCGAGTCTTCTGATCGTCGGGGTCGATGACGCCGTAGCTCAACGCTTCGATGACTTCTTTCGCTCCGTCACGCGCAGTGTACTTCACCTTGAAATCGAGTTCCTTTGCGATCTTGTCGAAGTTCACGTTGTAGGTGCGCTTATCGGGATCGTCCGGGGCCTTGATGATTTCCACCTGCGGCGCGAGTTCCTTGA
>JAZKJB010000208.1:0-11900 GCA_040384505.1 Bdellovibrionota bacterium
AAATTCGATTCTGGAACTCGGCCAACGAGGACTGGAACTCTCGAAACACGATCGGCCCTCACGGAGTCCCGGTCGCCAAGCATTTCTTCGTCGCTGATGGAGACCAGAAGAGAAAGACTCGCAAAGTTTGGTCGGCTTTCCTGGCGTCGTTCCGCGAAGCGCCAGTCGTGATCTACGATGGCCATTCCGAGTTCGGCACCGGCCCCGGCTTCGGCCCGGTGAGCTGGCTCGACTATGCCATCAACTACTTCTCGAAACCGCAGCTGAGAAAAGTGATGAAAGAGCTGAAGAAGCCCGGCAAGCACCCCGAGGTTTTCATGATCGCGGCGTGCGAATCGAAGAAGTACTATCTCCAAAAATATCGTAACGTCTTCCCGCAAACGGCGATCGTCGCCACCGACAAACCGCAGGAATTCGCCGTCGGCGAAGCCACGGTCTTCGGCCTCGTGGACGCCCTCATCTCGGGCCGCTGCGAAGCGGGAATCGAACAGTCCGTGACGGCTGCAATGGGAGTCGACGCCGGAGCACGCGTTTACGGCTTCGAGATGGACGGCTTGGCGAATTAACCAGTCTCACTCGATCGGGATGGTCAGGTAACGGCGACCGTTCTTGTGTGGCTCCGGCATGCGCCCGGCCCGTAAATTCAATTGCACCGCTGGCAGCAAAAGTTTCGGAGCCGACAAAGTCTTGTCGCGCTCCGTGCGGAAGCGCACGAATTCGTCGCAAGTCGTTTGCGGTTTCACGTGCACGTTCGTGGTTCGCTCTTCTTCCACCGTCGCCCAAAATTTCAGAGGTCGTCCGCCCGGCTGATAGTCGTGGCCCGTGTAGATCTTCATGCCCGCGGGTAAAGAGAAGAGCTTGTCGTGAATCGTGCGATAGAGTTCGCTTGCGTCTCCGCCCGGGAAATCGCAGCGGCCCGAGCCGTAGTCGGGCATGAACAATGCGTCGCCGACGAAAGCCGCCTCTTCTCCGAAGATGTAAGAGGCGCAAGCAGGCGTATGGCCCGGAGTGAAGAGAACGCGGAATTCGAGCGAGCCGGCGCTGACGCGTTGGCCTTCGTCGAAGAGGAGGTCGAATTGGGATCCGTCGGTCTTGAACGAAGCGTCGAAGTCGAAGACGTCTTTGAAGAGTTTTTGCGCTTCCGTGATCTTGCGACCGATTCCGATCTTTGCCGCAGAGTGCTTTCGTTTGATCGCTTGAGCGCCGGAAAGGTGATCGGCGTGGCAGTGCGTTTCAAGGATCAAGTGAAGGCGGAGCTCTTTGGAGGCGATGAACCCCAAAACCTTTTCCGCCGATGTTTCCGAGACTTTAGAGGCCGCCGGGTCGTAGTCGAGGACCGGGTCGATCACGACCGCGTCGCGACTCGCCGGGTCCCAGACGACGTAGGTCAAAGTGGACGTACACGTGTCGAAGAACTCTTGGACTTGAATCATCTTCACCCTCTGCAAAGCGGCCTTCATTTGACCTTCACCGAATCGGATTGTCATGCCGTCTTTTGCGTCTCGACCGTAGCGGGGGTTTGGGCTAAATTAGCCCCACCATGGAATCGAAAAAAGTAGACGTCCTCGTCCTCGGCGCCGGCATCGTCGGCATGAGCCTCGCCCACGAACTGCAAAGCGCCGGTCGCCAAGTCACCGTCGTCGATCGCGCTCCCGAAGCGGGTCTCGGTTGTTCATACGGAAACGCCGGTTGGATCACGCCGTGTTTCTCGATGCCTCTTCCTCAGCCCGGAATGTTCTGGAAGTCGATCGGATGGCTGCTCGATCCCGAGAGCCCGCTCTACATCAAGCCGCAACCGAGCTGGCTTCTCGTTCGCTGGATGCTCGGCTTCCTCAAGGCGATGAACCAGCGTCAACTCAACGAATCGGTTTCCGTCCTCACGGAGATCTCGAAGTACTCGCTCGATTTCTACCGCGAACTTTCGGCGCGTTCGCCGAAGACGTTCGGTTTCGATCAAAAGGGTTTGCTCCTCGTCTCGGGGAATCCGACGGGATTGAAAGCGGCCGAAATCGAAATGAAGCTCATGTCGGAGCGGGGAGTGCCGGGCCGTCTTCTCACGGGAGAAGAAATCACCGCGATGGAGCCGTCCTTGAAGCCCGGACTCAAGGGCGGAGTGTACTTCCCGAGTGAAGCCCACGCCGAGCCACTCGAAACGGTGAAGGCGTTGACTCGCGAGTTCGAGGAACGCGGCGGAAAGCTCGCGCTCCGCTCGGAAGTTTACGATTTCGAATTCGAAGGATCGAAAGTGAAGACCGTCCTGACGACGCGAGGGAACTACGCTCCCGATCTCGTCGTCTTCGCTCTCGGTGCTTGGTCGGTCCCGCTCGCTCGTCGCATGCGTGTCTCGGTTCCGCTCCTCGGCGGCAAAGGTTACCGCTTGATCTGCGACAACATGCAGGTGAAGCCGCAGCATCCGATCATGATCGTCGAGCGCAAGATCGCGGTCACTCCGCGAGGAGAAACGACGAGTCTCGCCGGAACTCTCGAGCTCGTCGACCGCGACGAAGGCATCACCGTTCGCCGAGTGAACGCGATCCTTCGCGGATCGCAAGAGTACTTGCACGTCGGACCGAACCCGCAGATCAGCGAGATCTGGCGTGGCCTTCGCCCGTGTACGCCCGACGGTGTCCCGATGATCGGCTTCTCGAAAAAGCACACGAATCTGTTCTACAGCGTCGGCCACCAAATGCTGGGTCTTCAGTCGGCGCCGGGCTCTGCGAAGCTCGCGGCCGATTTGATCGCCGGCCGAAGCACGATCACCGATCCGAAACCGTTCCGCCCGGAGCGCTACGAGTAAGGGAGCCGGAACTTGAGCCGCGATACATGGAACCCGGGGCAGTACGAGAAGTTCAAGAGCGAACGATCGCGTCCCTTCCATGATCTCGTCTCACTCGTCCAGCCTTCCGGCGTTCGCACGATCGTCGATCTCGGATGCGGAACCGGCGAGCTCACGAAACAACTCCATGAAAAGCTGAAGGCCGAGAGAACGCTCGGCACCGACTCGTCCACGCAGATGCTGGCGAAAGCGAATTCGTTCGCGGGCCACGGGCTTTCGTTCGAGGAGTCGAAAATCGAAACGTTCGCTCCGATGGTTCCCTTCGATCTCGTCTTCACGAACGCGGCTTTGCAATGGCTCCCGAATCACCGCGAGCTGATCCCGCGCGTTTTGAAATTGGTCGCGCCGAAAGGGCAGATCGCGATCCAGGTTCCCGCGAACTTCGATCATCCTTCACACACGATCGCTCATGCTCTCGGGAACGAAATGTTCCCGGGTCGACTGACGGGAATGGCGAAGGCGCGGTCGGTTCTCGACGTCGCCGAGTATGCTCGAATTCTGTTTTACGAAGGCTTCGAAGAAAACCGCTGCCGGATGGAAGTTTATCTCCACCCGATGTCGAGCGGCCGCGACGTCGTGGAGTGGACGAAAGGAACGATGCTGACGTCGTTTCAAGCTCAACTCAAGCCTGACGAGTTCTCGGCATTTCTCACGGAGTACACCAAGCGCCTGGTCACAGAGCTCGGCGATGGCCCTTATGTCTACGCCTTCAAACGCATCCTCATCTGGGGCCGGAAATCTTGAATTTAGGTCGGGTCAGGCTTTGTATTGCTTCAGGTCTTTGAAGCCGCCGATGAGTGTGCCGTTGTGGAAGACCTGGGGGAACGTGGGCCAACCGCTCCAGAGTTTGATCGCGAGTCGGCGTTTCCAGCCGCCCATGTAGCTTCCTTCTTCGATGTACTTGTACTTGATACCGAGACCGTCGAGATGTTTTCGCGCGCTCTTCACGACGGGATTTTGTTTCATGCCGACGATGACCCACTCGTTTTGCGAGACGGCCTTCTCGACTTCCTCGACGAAATCCATGTGGAAGCTGGCGATCGCAGACTTCGCGATCGTATGCAGTTTTTCGTTCGGTAGGGTTTTTCTCATGATTTCTCCTGGTCGTTGAATTGCCGTTGAAGCAGTTGATAGTAGAGCCCGCTCGTTTCGGAGGCGAGCTGATCGTGTTTTCCTTTTTGGACGACGCGGCCACCGTTGATGACGAAGATCGTGTCGGCGTCGCGAACGGTCGCGAGCCGGTGCGCGATCACGAGCGTCGTGCGACCCTTCATCAGGCGGTTCAGTGCCTCTTGCACCAAATGCTCGCTGGCGGTGTCGAGGTTCGAAGTCGCTTCGTCGAGGATCAAAATCTTGGGATCCTTCAAGAGCGCTCGAGCGATGGCCACGCGCTGCTTCTGTCCGCCAGAGAGCTGAATGCCTTTTTCACCGACGCGCGTTTTGAAGCCTTCGGGAAAACCATTCACGAACTCCGTGCAATTCGCCGAACGCGCGGCCGCATGCACGTCGGCCTCGCTCGCGTGGGGGTTGCCGTAACGAATGTTTTCTTCGATCGTCGACGAGATGAGGATCGGCTCTTGGGAAACGATTCCGATCTGTTCACGCAGCCACGAAGGCTTCAGCTCCGTGATCGGATGACCGTCGATCGAAATCGCACCCTTCGCAGGATCGTAGAAGCGAGGGATCAAGCTCGCGATCGTCGTTTTGCCTCCGCCGGAACTTCCCACGAGAGCTGCGACTTGGCCCGACGGAATCTCGAGGTCGAGTCCGTTCAAGACGGGGAGATCGGAACGTGTCGGGTAAGCAAAGTGAACGTCGTCGAAGCGAATGTCGCCGCGAACCCGGTCGAGCGAGCGACCGACGTCGCGGAACGAGGGTTCGCGTTCGATGATCTCGAAGACCCGGTGGCTCGCGCCGATTCCGGCCATGAGGTCTCCCCAGAGTGAGCCGAGGCTTCCGACTCCGATGGCGACGACCATCAAGTACAAGAGGAACTGCGTGAGATCGCCGATCGTGAGCGGCCCGAAGATGACTTCGCGCCCGCCGTACCAGAGGACGAAACACACGGCGCCGAAACCGAGAATCATCGCGAGAGTCATGAATTGCCCGATCGCGATGATCCGGCGTCGCGCGGCCGAGAGGGCGGCGGTCAGCGAGAGATCGTACCGAGTGACTTCATTCTTCTCTTGGACGAACGACTTCACGGTGCGGACACCGGAAATCGTTTCCTCCGCCACGATCGAAGCGTCGGCGAGCGTCGATTGGAATTCCTTCGACAGCGACCGGATTCGTTTGCCGAAGACGAAAGCCATTCCCGCGACCGGCGGGATCAAAACGAGCATCAACGCCGAGAGCTTCCACGACGTGTAGAACATGAAGCCGAATCCGCCGATCACCTGCGCGAGATTGCGAAGACCCTGCGAGATGTTCACGCTCACGGTGTTTTGAAGCGTCGTGCAGTCGGACGCGAGCCGGCTCATGAGATCGCCCGTGCGATTGAAATCGAAGAACGCGACGTCTTGCCCGAGGATGTTCTCGTACAGCATCTTGCGAAGCCGGATCACGATCCGTTCTCCGCTCAAGGTAAACAAATAATATCGAACGCTTCCGGCGATCGCCTGGATGAAAAAGGCGAGGAAGAGACCGAGAACCACCTTGTTCAGAAGCTGGTAATCTTTCGGCTGGAGGACGTTGTCCACCATCCAACGGACGAGCTGCGGGTAAACGAGCCCGGCCGCGCTCGAAAGAACCAAGAAGACCATTCCCCACGACAGAGCCGTACGCTCGAGACGGATCAGGGACGAAATGCGGCGCCAAGTGGTGGAATTCATGGAGGCGATCACACCAATGCGAGGCCTGGGCTGTCGAGGGAATTCGAGGCGCGTTACGACACTTCGGTTCAGACCAAGCAAAGCGTCAAATCCGCACGCTCGACCTCGACGGCGAAGTGTGGAAAGCTCCTTCATCGAAGAGGAGGTTCTTCATGAAATGGGCATTGGTCACGGGTGCGTCGGCTGGTCTCGGTGCGGAATTCGCGAAACTCTTCGCCGAGCAGGGGACGTCCGTCGTCATCGTCGCGCGCCGCCGCGATCGTCTCGAAGCTCTCGCGAAGCAGCTTCGTTCGAAGAACTCCAAGGTCCAAGTCGAAGTGATCGAAATGGATCTTTGTGCTCCTCAAGCCGGACACGCGCTAGCGAAAGAACTCGAACAGAAAAAAATCGAAATCGAATTTCTCGTGAACAACGCCGGCTTCGGCGGCTCGGGTGCCTTCGCGCAACGGCCGATCGAAAAAGAGCTCGAGATGATCGACCTCAACATCCGCACGCTCGTCTCTCTCTGCGGCGAGCTTCTCCCGAAGATGATCGCGCGTGGTTCGGGGAGAATCCTCAACGTCGGATCGACCGCCGGTTTTTCGCCTGGCCCCTACATGGCGACTTATTACGCGACGAAGGCTTTCGTGAATTCGTTCTCTGAGGCGATCGCGGAAGAGACCCGTGGAACCGGAGTGACCGTGACGGTCCTAGCTCCAGGCCCGGTCGACACGGAGTTCGTCGAAGCGGCTGGTATCGTGAAGAGCTCGCTCTTCAAAGTCACAGCGGTCGGTGCCGAAGAATGTGCACGCTATGGTTTCGAGGCGATGATGAAGGGCGAATCTCTCGCCGTTCACGGCCTCAAGTTCAAAGCGCTGCTTCAAGGCATGCGACTCGCTCCGCGCGCGGCCGTCCGTCGCAGCCTCGCGATGATCAATCGGCAACATTGATGTTTTCCATTCCCGAAGCGCCAAATGAGACGACGACCGAAGTGAAGCCCCGGAGTTTCACTCTCCTGGCTTCGCTTTTCATCGCCGTCATCACCGCTTGTTCGAGCTCGACCTCCGGTCAACCGTCAGCGCCACCGGCGCCTCCCGTCAGAACCCGAGCCGATGGCGTCGTCTGTAGCTCGGTCGTTCTCTCGAAGCGACCACTTTCATATTGTTTCCAAGATCGAGAGAACCAATCGTCGAAGCCCGAACCGAACGTCATCTATTACTTCCACGGCCTGGGTGGAAACGAGGAAGAGATCTTCGGACGGCTCGCCTTCCTTCTCGACGCGTTTTCGCAACTCTTCGGAGTCGACATGCCCGTCGTCGTCGGCGTCTCGCTCGGATCGAGCGGCGTCATGGGACACGAGGCCGCCGACATCGTTTCGCGTGGGATTCCGCAAATCGAGAAGACCTTCGCACCGGGCAAACCCGTTCAACGTCTTTTGCTCGGAGCCTCGATGGGCGGGCACAACGTGCTTCGACTCGGTGGCGAGAGCGCCTCATCGTTCGTAGGTGCGGCTGGCCTCTGCCCCGCGATGGGAACTTTCAACGGTCATGACGTGGCGGCAGTCGCCGCGTACAAAAGACGCCATGCCCAAAACCTGGACCTCGATTTCTTCAACCGCGCGCTCGCGGTCTACAAGAAGGAATTGCCGACCGCGAAAGCATGGGCCGACAACAACCCGTTCACTTTGCTTCCTCGTGGCGCCTACGACGGCTTGCCGATCTTCCTGTCGGTCGGTACCGAGGATTCGCTCGGTTTCTACGAGGGCGTGAGGGAGTTCACGAAGCTCTCGGTCCTTCGTCCTGGTATGTCCATCCAGTCGCCCGAAGTGCCCGGTGGCCACTGCGCCTTCGACGTCGATGCGCTGCTCGCGTTCGCGGTGCGAAGTTTCCAATCTCGCGCTTCAAGCCCGTAAATCCAGATGCTACGCTTGAGGTGAGTGAAATCCCTCGTCGTCTTCCTCATCGCCGCCTTCGCTTCTAGCTCGGCCCACGCGCTTCTTTGCAATCCTGCGCAGGAGCTCTGCGGTTTCGTCAAAGGTCAACGGACGTCGGGGAGCCCGGCGAAGCCTTCTTCGTCGAACAACATCCGCATCAACCCATCGGCCGTTCCGACGAACAAGATGATCGGCATCGAAGGACTCTTCTACAAAGGTGAAGTCGACGTTTCGCTCGCGCGCGGTCTCGGTCGCATCGGCGCGGCGATTTCGCCGTCGAATAGCGAAGAGACGTTCTTCGGGCCGCCAGGCCTCGAGAGCGACATCGCTCTTCTCGATCGGAAGCGACAGGCCATAAAGTACCCCGGTCAAAAAGTCACCCTCGCGACCGCCGTGAACCTCTACGAGAAGAAGGGAAGCGGTCTCTCCAACATCAGCATGAATCTCGGGATCATGGGAAAGTACCACAAGTACGACGGAGCGGTGACTCCCGGTGGTGGCGTGACGTTGAACATCGGTCCTCTCAACATCGGATATGCGAAATACAAAGATCGCCATCATCTCTCGATGGCGGACTACCTTCTTCCCGACGTCTATGCGCTCGTGGAATACGAAGTCGAAACGATCTCCGCCGGAGTCTTCCTCGGCTCACTCGCTCTCGACTACTCGATTCTCCAGATGTACATGCCGACCGATCGCTGGGAGACGCGAGTCGGAACGGCGAGCATCTTCCTCAAGCGCGGGATCTTCACGATCGCCGTTCGCTCCGAGGATTCGTCTCGTTCATCGTATAATTATTCGCTCGATACGTTGTCGAGCGCACGCGGCAAGACCGAGTCTTTTCTCGGGGCGCAGTTGACCGCAGGCAGCCACTTCATGATCGGCGCCTTCTACAACTACTACATGGTCCGCGAGGTTTCGCTCGCGGCCACGTTGTTCTTCTAAATCAAAATCCGAAGTTGATGATCGGGGAGACGGCGAAGAGGCCTTTTTCGTGGAAGTTCACGAGACCGATCTGAAGACCGTGGAGGTCGGTGCACGAGTTCACGAGACCGATCTGGAAACCGTAAACCGATCGGGCCTTGTTGTAGATCCCGGCTTGAAGGCCGTAGATCGACATGTTCGGACTCAAATTCACGAGAGCGAACTGAACTCCCGAGAGACTCGATTCCGCATCGTTCTTGTTGAGAAGTGCCGCGAGCTGCACACCGAAGACGCGAGTCTTGTTGGTGTTGAAGTTCGCGAGGCCCGCCGCCTGGAGACCGATGATGTTGGTCGTGCCATGAGTCGCGTTGAAAAGACCCGAGACCGCGATCCCAGTGAACGACTGATCGGTGATGTTTCCGAGCACGCCGAGATCGAGACCGTAGACGTCGCGGTGGCGACCCCACAACAAACTCGCTCGAAACCCGGTGACCGAGAAGTCGGACGGTGGGAACTGAACCGGCGGAAAAAGCCCGACCGACAGCGGTGAGAGGGCCGCAGACGCTTCGAGCGAGACCAACGACGAGACCATCAAGATGAAGAGAAACCTGCTGATTTTTGCCATATGAGATTCTAGTCAAACATGGAACGAAATTGAAAGACGCCACCTGGACCGATGGCGTGTTTCGCGTGCGTGAAACACGAAATCTAACACTTCATTTCGTTCTCTCACCGTCTACGGCGTGGCTTCTGGAAGTTTTGCAATCTCCGCGAGGATCGTATCGGTCAGGTAAGGATTCTCGTCGGTACAGCGCGCCCCGCTCAAGGGAACCCAGAGAAAGTCGGGATTGGTATTGATCCATTTACCCCCGGTGATGTTGCCGCGAGAGTCGGTCGTCAGCGAATAGCGATAAGTGAGGACCTTCGATGGCGCACGACCCACCAGCTCGTTGATCGCGGTATCGTAGAAGTGATTTCGCACCTCCGTCGTCACGAGAAATTGGTTCTCTGCGGTGCGTGCGATCGTGCTTCGATAATTCGACAAGACGTTGTTCTGAATCGCGCGACTCCGAACGAGATCGAGCGCGACGGGTTTCTTCAGCGTTCCGATCGTATACGTCACGACTTGATGAAATTGTCCCGGGGTGATGTCCTCGAGAATTCCGTTCGGAAAGCGGCGTCCGTAGAAAGAGTAAGAGACACAATAATCCCTCTCGGCCAGCAGTCCCTTTTGATCGCTCACGAGAAAGGTCGTCTTCGACTTCGCGTCGTACCTCGCAATTTGGGGTTCAGCCCTGAGCACCGAACTCGCGGCCCAGCCGTTACAGTGACCTGACCAACTCACGCCTCGATAAGCGTGACTGTCTCGCTCCCAAGCGAACGCGCTCGAACGTCGGCCTCTGGCTCTTGCGAAGGAATCGAGTTTCGCCATGGCAGACCCGAGTGGAAGGTCTTTCGTTTTCCAAAGATAACCGCGGAACGGGAGCGCCTTGTCGGGAACCGAGCCGCTGAAAGTCCCCAGCTCTACTTTCACGTTGGCGACGGCTGCCGGAGCATTGGCGATCAGCAGCTTTTCCGCGGCCTCGACCGAAGCCGAAAAACGAGGATCGCCGGCACGTGGATTTTCCTCTCCGAAGACGTGGTGAGGTTCTCGCACCGGAACTGAAAATGGGCTGAAGCCGATCGCATGAAGACGATGAACGGAAAAACGACCGCCCGCGATCGACCCGTGAATCAGAGTTTGATCGGGCTCGACGATGAACGCGAGCTCAGGTCTCGCTTCTTCGAAATCGGCGTTGTAGGCGAAAATCGATCCTACGGGCGACCAATGCTCACGATAGCACCAGCGCTCCGATCGACCGACGAAGGCAGACCCGTCGGGTCCGCCGGGCATCGGGACTCGGTAGCAACGGTCTCCGCTAGCGAGCGCGCCGGTGGAGAAAAAGACGAGGGCCAACAGTAATGAAGTGAAGATCGAGCGGAGCAGGCGACCACCTCCTGTGGAAACGTCCTCGAACGATCACACTCTCGCTTGCAGCGAGAGGCAAAAGTAGATTTCGCAATGGAGGTTTGGTGACGCCTCAGTAGGCGTAAGTGATTTGAACGTCGAAGTTCAGAGCGCTGTGATCGCAGTCGACGTCGGGATCGTTGTCCCCGGTCGTGACGAATTTGAACACATGAGTGTTCCGCGAGAGGTCGCGAGCCACGATTTTCTGGAAGAGCTGCGGAGCGAAGTCCAATTGGATGTCTCCCGGAGTTTGCGAAGCTGGCCATGCGCAGCTCGAGAGCCCCGAGTCCATTCCTTCGCACCAAACATTGGCGGGGATCTGCATCCACTTTTGATTGTAGATCTTGCTCCACTCGAAGATCGAAAGTCCGCTCTCTTGTTTCAACACGTCGTGAATCGGGTGCGAGGAGGCCAGCAAAACGTCGTTCATCGTGACGAAGACGTGATCGTCATAGAGCCATTCTTGCTTCGGCGACGAAAACTGGATGTCGCAGATCTTCGCGCCAGCGGGAACCGAGATCGTCTGCGTTTGCTCGAGGCGAGCCATGAAGTGATCGTTCACCCTGCCGCCGTTGCCGTTGTTGTTCCAGTCGCAGCGACTATTGCTGTAGGTCTTCAGCGGACGCGGAAAATTGATCGTCGCCGTCTGTGAATGGACCTGGCCGGTCTTGCACGCTTTGCTGACGATCTCCTCTTCGGGAGTCGTCGGTGTATACGGCGTGTTCGGATCTATCGGGTCGACATAAACGATTCCCGACGAACCGACTTTCTCGACTTCGCTTTCGAAACCGACGGGCGCGCAGTTCTGAAAGGCGATCAGAGCGAGTGCTCCTGCGCCAAGGAGACCGAAAACTTGGTGTTTCAATTCGAGACGGCGGAAGTTCATTCGACTCATCCTTTCATGGTGCACGGCCCGCGATTCGAGCACAAGGGCCACGCTTCAAATCATGTTTCTTTTCAACTCGTCGAGCGGATGGGTGGTCTCCCGCCAGGTGATTCCCCCTCGCCACAAAGTGAGAAAAGTCGAGCGCAGGAACGTATAAACGACGACGAGCGAGGCGAAGGGCACGAGTAGCGTGAGCACCGGGCTCATCGCGAGCATGTGTGCCGCGACGGCGTAACAGACGTGGGTAAACAGAACGATCGATGCGAGGGCCATCCTCGCTGGTCCCGACGATGCGAAGACCAAGACATAAGGGAGGACGTACATCGAGAGCGTGACGAGAAGGAAAGCGAACACGCGCAGGAGCGAAAACCGAAGGGCCGAAAAACCGTTTTTCTCGAGGCCTCTGACGAAGCCGCCGAGCGAGTGATACCAAGCGAGCTTGACCCAACGCTTTCCGTTGATCATGTCGGCTCGAGCTCCCGCGCGAACCCCGGGAGGGAGAA
>JAZKJB010000208.1:11910-16562 GCA_040384505.1 Bdellovibrionota bacterium
CGTCGCAAACTTCGAGCCTTAGAGGCACGTGACCGCCGCACTTCTCGTAAAACGTGCGACGGACCAAATTGAAGGCGCCGATTCCGACGTAGACGTCTTTCGATTTACCGAGTCGGCTCGGTCGGAGAAACGTCAAGAAGCCGATTCCGAACACGAGTTGCACGGTAGCGAGCCAAGGTCCATTCGAGAGCATGAGAGGTGAGAGCACGAAATGATCGAAGCCATTTTCTTCGCAGTGGCGCAAAGCGACCCCGAGAGTATCGGGAGCAAAGATGACGTCGCCGTCGGTGAAGAGTAAATACTTCGATTCGGGTGCGATCGCCTGCGAGCCCAGATGGAGGGCGTGGTTCTTTCCGAGCCAGCCGTCGGGCAACCGATCGACGTGGATCACTTTCAAGCGTCCGTTCGACCGACTCGCACACTCCTCCATGATCTGGCCCGTTCGGTCCGTCGATCTATCGTCGATCGCGATGATCTCGAGACGAGGGTGATCTTGAGCGACGAGGCTTTCGAGACACTTCGTGATCCCGCCTTCTTCGTTTCGCGCCGGAACGAGCACCGAAACCATCGGCAGATCGGCTGGAAGCGGACGCGACGAATCTCGTTCGTAGCGTTTCGATCGTCTCTCGAAGAGAACGCCTTCGCGGAGGACGTGCAGCCAGTGAGCGCCCATGAGAAATGCACATGTGAAAGCGAGGTCGTTCGCCGTGATCATTCTTCGATCATTGAACGACCGCGACGGGCCGCATTCAACCGGTTTCGGGTCCATTTTTTCGGGGTCCAGTGACATCGTGAAGGAACGGATGGGACAAGTGGCGTGCCGCTAGGTAAAATGGCGACATGGCTTGGATCGTCCATAAATTCGGTGGCACTAGTGTCGCCAATTCCGATCGCTACAAGAACGTCGCGAAACTCGTCACGAGCTCGAAGTCTCACCAGACGGGCGTCGTCGTTTCCGCGATGTCCAAAGTCACCGATGCGCTCATCGAAGTCGCGAACGCCGCGAAAGATCAAGATCCGAAATATACGGAACGTTTGAAAGCCTTGAAGCAGAAACACGTCGACGCGGTTCGCGAGCTGCTGCCGGTCGAACGCCAAGAAGCGATGCTCGCGGTCCTCGAGCGCGACTTCGAGAGTCTCGGAGAAGTTCTTCGGGGCGTCTGGCATTTGCGCAGCTGTTCCGATCGCACCCTCGAGCTCGTCTCGGGTCACGGTGAGCTCTGGTCCGCACAATTGCTCAATTCATACTATCAGTCGACCGGAGTGAAGTCCCAGTGGCTCGATGCCCGCGAGGTTCTCGTCGTAGAACCGGGTGAGACCGCAGTGAACGTCGTCTGGAACGAGTCACAGAAAAAGCTCGACGCTTGGGTCGCCGCCCACCCGTGCGAACTCGTCGTCGTCACCGGATTCATCGCCTCGACACGCGACGGAATTTCGACGACGCTCCGTCGAAACGGCAGCGACTATTCCGCCTCGATTTTCGGTGCGCTCTTCAAGGCGAGCGAAATCGTCATCTGGACGGACGTCGATGGTGTGCTGAGCGCGGATCCGCGGCTGGTGCCCGAGGCCGTCGTTCTCGACGACCTCTCGTATCACGAAGCGACCGAGCTCGCTTACTTCGGAGCGAAGGTCTTACACCCGAGCACGATGGCTCCGGCGATACGTGCGCAAATTCCGATCTGGATCAAGAACACGTTCAACCCGACCTGCATTGGAACAAAGATCCATTCGGTTTCGGATTCTCGGGCTCCGATCAAAGGCTTCGCGACGGTCGATCACGTGGCTCTCATGAACGTCGAGGGCACCGGGATGGTGGGCGTGCCCGGCGTTGCGCAACGTCTGTTCGGCGCCCTTCGCGAAGTCGGCATCTCGGTCGTCATGATCTCGCAGGCGAGCTCGGAACATTCGATCTGTTTCGCGATCCCTCTCGATCAAGCGCCACGGGCGAAAGCGGCGGTCGAAGCGGCGTTCGCGAGCGAGCGGCAGAATGGAATCATCCAGACCGTCGACGTGAGCGAAGACTGCAGCATCCTCGCGGCCGTCGGCGACAACATGGCTCACAAGCGAGGTCTCGCGGGTCGCTTCTTGAGTGCGATCGGTCGTGCAGGTGTCAACATTCGCGCGATCGCGCAAGGGTCGTCGGAGCGAAACATCTCGGTCGTCGTCACTCGCTCCGAAGCCACTCGTGCGCTTCGCGCGGTCCATTCGGCTTTCTTCCTTTCGAACCATACGCTTTCGATCGGCGTGATCGGGACCGGCGGAATCGGCAAGACTCTCCTCGCTCAGCTGAAGGAGACGGCCGAAAAACTGAAGTCCGAGCTCAAGATCGATCTTCGGGTTCGCGGTATCGCGGACTCGAAGCGCATGCTCCTCGCGGAAAAGGGCGTCGAGCTCGCGAGTTGGCAAAAGGCGCTCGAGTCCGATTCTAAAACGCTCGACCTCGAGACGTTCGCGAATCACGTGCGCGCCGAACATCTTCCTCATGCCGTGATCATCGACTGCACGGCGAGCCAAGAGGTCGCGTCCCGTTATCCGACTTGGTTGAAGGCGGGGATTCACGTCATCACGCCGAACAAGAAGGCCAACACCCAATCTATCGAGTTCTATCGTGAGCTGAAAGCGGCCGCTGCCGATGGACAGAGGCATTATCTCTACGAGACGACCGTCGGCGCCGGCCTTCCGGTCATCAACACCCTTCGCGAGCTCGTCCGGACCGGGGACAAAGTCGTGGAGATCGAAGGCATCCTCTCGGGAACGCTCTCGTTCATCTTCAATACTTTCTCGGCGTCGAAGCCCTTCTCCGAGGTGGTCATCGACGCGAGAAACCGCGGCTACACCGAACCCGATCCTCGCGACGATCTCTCGGGCGTCGATTTCGCGCGCAAGCTCGTCATCCTCGCGCGAGAAATGGGACTCGAGCTCGAGCTCGCCGACGTGAAGATCGAGCCCTTGCTTCCGCCCGAGCTCCAGAAGGGATCGGTGGAGGAATTTCTCGCGCGCCTTCCTTCCAACGACGCGGCCATGTTGAAGACCTTGAACGACGCCGAGGCGAAGGGAGAAATTCTTCGTTTCGTCGGGCGCATCGATGCCGCGGGGAAAGCGACGATCGGCTTGAAACGTTATCCGAAAACTCACTCGTTCGCCCGCCTGAACGCGACCGACAACATCGTCGCTTTCAAAACCACTCGGTACGTTCAACCTCTCATCGTTCAAGGCCCTGGCGCCGGACCCGAGGTGACGGCCGGTGGCGTTTTCGCCGACGTCTTGCGACTGGCTTCGTATCTCGGGGCGCCACTATGAAAACACGTGCAACGGCCATGGCTCCCGCGAGTGTCGCGAACGTCGCCGTGGGATTCGATTTGCTCGGGTTCAGCGTCGCGGCCGCAGGCGACGAAGTGACTGTCGAGCGAACGTCGAAGCCCGGTGTCGAGATCGGCGACGTCACGGGCGTCGTCACCCAAGTTCCGAAAGATTCCGCGAAAAACACGGCGACGGCCGGGCTCGTGAGACTCGCGCACGACCTCGATTTGAAATTCGGTTTCCGCGTTTCGATCAAGAAGGGAATTCCACTCGGTTCGGGGATGGGAGGCTCGGCGGCATCGGCTGTCGCCGCGATCGTGGCGGCGAATGCGGTTCTGGATAAGCCACTCACTGAAGCGGATATGCTTTCGTATTCGTTGATCGGCGAAGCGCAGGCGAGCGGCTCGTATCATGCCGACAATGTCGCGCCCAGTTTCAAAGGCGGGCTCACGATCGCTCGTGTGAGGTCCATCGACGATCGACCGCGCGTCGAGCTGGTCTCGCTGCCCGCGATACCAGAGACGTACACCGTTCTCGTCCATCCCCAGCTCATCCTCGAGACGAAAACGGCTCGGGGAGTTCTGAAAGCCGACATTCATTTGAAGTCCCATGTCGAGCAAGCCGCGAACCTCGCGGGCTTCATCGCCGCGTGCTATCGCCAGGATTTCGATCTCTTGAAGAGATCTTTCGCCGATGTCGTCATCGAGCCACAACGCGCCCATCTCATCCCCGGTTTTCACGACGTGAAAGACTCCGCGATGAAGGCGGGTTCGCTCGGCTGCTCGATTTCGGGCGCCGGGCCCAGCGTCTTCGCGTGGGTTCGTGGACGCGAACTTGCGGAAGCGGTCGAAAAAGCCATGATCGGGGCCTTCGCGAGAGCGGGACTCGAGTCGAAGTCGTGGGTCTCGTCTCTCACCGACGCGCCAGCCGCGAAAGTGATCGCATGAAGTTCGTGAGCACCCGCGGAAAAGCACCGGCCGTGTCGTTCACTGAAGCGATGAACACCGGGCTGGCACCCGACGGCGGGCTCTACGTTCCTGAGAATTTTCCTCTCGGTGACAACTCCTACCTCGATCCCACGGGATCGTTCCCGAAGTTCGCAGCCGAAGTCGTAGGTCCGTATCTCGAAGGCGACGCCATCGAAAAGCGAAAAGCCGAGATCTGCCAAGCCGCCTTCGATTTCCCGATCCCTTTGCGGGTTCGAAAAGACGGAACGGGAATCCTCGAGCTCTTCCACGGACCGACGTCCGCTTTCAAAGACGTCGGCGCGCGATTCCTGGCGGAATGTCTTTCGAACGAGCCGCACAGGGCGAAGAGAACCGTGCTCGTCGCGACGTCGGGAGACACCGGAG
>JAZKJB010000208.1:16572-22395 GCA_040384505.1 Bdellovibrionota bacterium
GCCGTGATTCGGGGAGGCGCCGTCGCCGCCGCCTTTCACGGAAAAGCGAATTTCGACGTCTTCGTTCTCTATCCGAAGGGAAAGATTTCGGAACGGCAGGAAAAGCAGATCGCGGCATGGGGCGGAAACGTCCGCGCGATCGCCGTACGAGGCTCTTTCGACGACTGTCAGCGGATCGTCAAAGAGGCCATGCGCGATCGCGAGCTTTCTTCGAAGCGAAACTTCGTCAGTGCGAACAGCATCAACGTCGCGCGCTTGCTCGCGCAAGTGACCTACTATGCGAAGTCCTCGCTCGAGTACTGGCAGAAAACGAGCGAGACACCGGGCTTCGTGATCCCAACCGGAAATCTCGGCAACGCGTTCGCCGCGCTCTGGGCGAAGAAGATCGGTTTCCCGATCGGGAAAGTCATTCTCGCCACGAACGCCAACCGTGCCGTCGTCGATTTCGTCACGAGTGGAAAGTACGAGGCGCGCTCGACGATTTCCACGTTGGCGAATGCGATGGACGTCGGTGACCCGAGCAACATCGAGCGGCTGCGTTGGCTCTATCCCGAACACGATGAGCTCGTCGACGAAGTTTCCGCGGTGTCGGTGAGTGACGACGAAATCCGTGCGGCCATCCGCGACGCCTACGTGAAGGAAAAGGAAATTTGGTGCCCGCACACCGCGACGGCTCTCGTCGCGCGTGAAAAAGTCGAGGGGTCCAATTGGATTCTCGTCGCGACCGCGCACGCCGCGAAGTTCGAAACGATCGTCGAACCGTTGATCGGTGGAAAAATCGCGGTACCGCCGTCCCTGTCTTCGCTGTTGGGACGAGAAATCGTGACCGTCGAGATCGAGCCGACCTTGTTCGATTTCAAGCGTCAAGAGATCACGGTTTGACGGGGCCGGAGAATTCGCCCTAAGCTTCGGGCATGGATTTCAATCTCCTCGCGACATTCCTCCTCCTCTTCGGTCTCGAGCTCGTTCTCGGGATCGACAACATCCTCCTCATTTCCATCCTGACGGATCGATTGCCCCCCGAGAATAGACCTCGGGCACGGATGATCGGCCTCGGGCTCGCGCTCGTCGTCCGATGCGTGCTCCTGTTGGGCGCCGCTTACATCGTGAAGCTCAGTGAGCCGATCTTCTGGGGACTCAGCTGGAAGAGCCTCGTGCTCATCGCCGGCGGCGGTTTCTTGCTCTTCAAGGCGGTCAAAGAGATTCACCACGTCGTCGAATCCGACCCGCAGGAAGGGTCGGCGGTTTCGGGACCCGTGTTCCAGTCTTTCAACGCGATCATCACGCAGATCATCATGCTCGATCTCGTGTTCTCGATCGACTCGGTCATAACGGCCGTCGGCCTCACGGACAACTTGCTCGTGATCTATGCCGCAGTCGTCGCTTCGTTCGTCGCGGTCTTGGTCTTCTCGGGTCCGATCGCGAAATTCGTCCAGCAGCACGCGACGATCAAGATCCTCGCGCTTTCTTTTCTCGTGACGATCGGTGTGACTCTCGTGATGGAAGGCCTCGGAGGCCACGTTCCGAAGGGCTACATCTATTTGCCGATGGGTTTCGCTTTCGCCGTCGAGCTTCTGCAAATGCGTTTCACTTACAATCAGAAGAAGACGAAGTCGCGACCGGCACCTTTGCCGAAAGGCTGATCAGCCCTGGAAGAACTGGAAGGAGCGAGGGTTGCCGTCGCTCTTCGAGTTGGGATCGAGGTTGAAGAACGCGATCACTTCCGTTCGCGATCCCGCTTGAACGTTGAACACCACGAGATCCGAACCCTCGACGATTTGATGAAGGCCACGGCCCGCGCCGCCTTTACCCGCCATCTGAACGTTGCCGCCGTCGGACGACATGTTGCGCTCGAGATAGTCGAACAAGATCTTCATGCTCATCGCGCCGAACGGGTCCGAAACCGAGATCGCGGCGAGCATGCCGTCACACGCGAAACGGAACTGTCCTCGCTCGGAGTCCTTCAGTGCGACCTTTTCCGTGCGCGGGAGGTGCGCGTAGTGGTGTTTTCCCGAGGCGTCGACCGGAGCATCGTAGATCGCGTTCATCAAGAGCTCTTCCGCGACGGTCGCCGCGCGATCCGTGATCGTCCCGCGCACGCCGAGAGATTTGAAGTGCGCTTGCATGTCCTCGATCAATTTCGGTCGATCGGAGGAATGAGTGATCGGGCGTTCTTGCGCTTCGATCCCCCAGATCATGTATTTCTCGAGACCGAAGAGATCGCGAGTGACGAGTTTCGTGACCGTCGTCGCAAACGTCTTGACCGTGAACATGCGATCTTCGGGATTTCGCGTGATCAGGTTCTTGATCATCGGCCCATGAGCCTTGAAGGTCGGGAGCACGGCGTCCGTGCTCGCGGGAGCCATCAAGACGACCCGCGCTTCGGGAGCGAGTTTCTCGAGGTCGGTCAAGAGTGAGGAGAGCTCGGAGCTGAGGAAGACGACGTCGTGTCGTCCGCCTTCTTTCGCGAGCTGCTCGATCGCCGCGACGGCTTCCTCGGCACTCGCGGTCGTTTCCAGCTTCACACCCGTTCCGCCGAGCGACATACGCGCGATCGTTTGCTGCTTGCGATCGGGCTCGACGATCAGCACGCGCCGTCCACGACTCGCGCGTTCGGTCGAATACACGAGCTCGAGCCCACGGAGCGTTTCGAGCGTCGTCTCGAGTTGGGCGAGCGCACGCGAATCGTTTTGACCCTTCACGAGCTCCAGGAGAGGGGCGAGAGAACTTTCGAGACTCTGCAATTTGCGAAACGTCGCATCCGTTCGCTCTTGGACCTTTTGATCGAGTGTACGGTTGATGTCGACGAGCGCGCGGTTCGCGATCTCGAACTGCCGAGCCTTCGTATTCGTATGGATGATCTTGTCGGAGAGGATCTCGGAGAAGAGCTGGTAGAGACGTGCGCCGAAATCGGCGTCCACGTGGACCTTCGACGCCAGATCGGCCGACGAGATTTCGAAGAGCTCGACATCCGTGAGTGCATGGAGCGATGCCGTCACTTTACGTCGGGCGAAAACGCTCATCTCGCCCATGAGATCGCCACGCGTCTCGATCACGGCGACTTTTTCTCCAGTGACACGAACTTCGACGGTGCCATCGGCGAGAATCATGAGGCGATCATTGAGTGAACCTTCGGTGAGGATCACTTGGCCTTTGGGGATGAGTCGTGACGTGGCGACACCGGCGAGGCTCGCCAAGAATTCGTCCGAACAATCTTTGAAGAGGGGGAAGCCCCTCATTCGAGTCGCTTTCTGCATGGTGTGCCTAGAGTCTGCCTTGAGTTGAAGCTCCTCTCAACGAAGCGCTTTTTCGATCTCGACCATCGTCGCTAGACCCGGTAGATTTACCGTAACTCGAAGGGAGCTCGCATGAAGGTCCTCGTCGCAGGCGCTAGCGGATTGATCGGCGGACATCTCGTCGAGAAGCTTCTCGCCGATTCGCGTTTCACGTCCGTGACTTCGGTCGCACGTCGGCCCATTCGCCAATCGAGCTCGAAGCTGACGCAGGTCGCGGTCGACTTTTCGAAACTGGACACTCTACCCTCGGCCGACGCCGCGTTCTGTTGTCTCGGCACAACGATGAAGAAAGCGGGATCGCAGGCCGCGTTCCGAGCCGTCGACCACGACGCCGTCTTGAACTTCGCGAAAGCGGCGAAGGCGGCCGGCGTCGGAAAATTCATCGTCGTCACCGCGCTCGGTGCGAACGCGAAGTCCCCGATCTTTTACAATCGCGTGAAAGGTGAAGTGGAGAGAGCCCTCACGGGAATCGGCTTCGCGTCCCTGGTGATCTTTCGACCGAGCCTTTTGCTCGGCGAGCGAGAAGAGTCTCGTTTAACCGAAAAACTCTTCGTTCGACTGACGCCCCTCATGAAGCCCTTGTTCGTCGGGCCACTGGCGGCCTATCGGCCGATCGAAGCCGAACGGGTCGCCTCCGCGATGTTCGCGAAAGCGACCCGCTCGACCGAACCCCTCGAGATCCTCGAGGGGAACGACATCAAAACGGAAACGGAAAAGGATTCGGCGTCGGTTTAGGTGTCGGCACTGGAATGGGAATCGGCTCGGACGGAAGCGGGATCGGCGGCGGGGTCGGCGTCGGAACCGGAGTGGGAGTCGGAGACGGTTTCGGCAATCCACTTTCGTACTTCAGCTGGAGATCGAGGAGCACGCGCGCGAGCGTCGTCGTCTCCGGGATTTCGCCGAGGCGACAGTTGGTCGTGTTCTTCTCGGTGTAGAGGAACTTCTTCGTCGCTCCATCGGGCAAAGTGAGCGTCTGGATCACCTTCAAGGCCGGCGTCTTCTGCAAGTCGCAAGCGACTCCGGTTTCGAGTTGAGGAACGAGCGCGTTCGCTGCTTCGTTGAGACGATTGATCTCGAAGGTCGTCAACGTTCCCGTTTGCTCTCCTCCGCACCCTTGAGTCTTGAAAAGACCGTCGGCATCGGATTCGAATTCCACCTTCGGGCACGAACCGTCCCAAGGATCGATACGTGTCCATTCCGCTTTCACGGAAGTCCAATCCGCCGGCAGACTACGACCCGTCACTGTTCCCGGATCGGAGATGTCGTTGTTGGAATTCTTGGTCGAACAAGCCGCAGCCGCGACCGTCAGTCCCACGGCCCAAACCCACATGAGTTTCTTCATCCCACTTCCTCCTGGAAAGGGAGCTTACTTGTGTCTCATTTCCGAGGCATTGGAGAACGAATGGAGTTTCCGAAACAATGAGGCGCAACGTCGCGATCAGAGTTGGAAGGTCGCGTGGATTCCGTAGTGATCGCTCAAATGCATTCGACCTTCGCGATCGGTATGGCCCGCGCAAGTCCGAGCGACCTTGACGGGCGCGATCATCGTGCGGCCCGACGACGTCGCCGTCAGGTTCCATGAGGCGAAGATGTTGTCGAGCCGCGAGGACGCCTGATCCCAGTTCGGCCCCCCGTGAACGAAGTAGTTCATGAGTCGAATGATGCGGGTAGGGTCGGAGACGAGCAGATTTCTCTCTTGATCCCACGTCACCGCGTTCGGATCGCCGATCGAACGCATGCCGAGAATCGCGAAAGCCGGCTCCAGCGATCGGTCCCAGACGACGGCCTTCGCATCGTAGATCGCACCGTGGAAGCTCATCTTCCCGCCGGCGTTGAAGTCGCCTCCCACGATCAAGCTCGCTCGTTTCGAATGCTCCCAGAAGTACTGGGTGATCTGCTCGAACTGTGCGCGGTGTGCGGGCAAAAAGCCCGTCGCATCGCTATACGACGTGTGAACGTTCGCGATGATCAGCGTTCCGCGCGACGTTTGCACTTCGATCGTTCTGATTCCGCGCCCGGCATAACTTTCGGATTCGAACGGCACGAACTTCGTCTCTTCGACTTTCATGTTCGTGATGGTCATCTGACCGTTGTTCTGGATTTCGGCGAAAGTCTTGGGAGCGTAGAAAAGTCCGCGCGATTTCGCGACCCGGCGATACGCCTCGAACGCGGCCGGCGTCCAAACCTCTTGCAGTAAGATCGCGAAGGGCTCGTTGCGAGGAGAGATCGCCGTGTATCCCATGACGAGCATGACTTGAGGGACGAGGCGTTCGGCGATGCAGGGGACGAAGTCGACTCCGCCTCGCTCTAGAAATCCCGTGTTGTACGAAGTGACTCGAATCGTTTCGGCCTGGGCCGTGAACGCGAAGAGGACCGCAAAAATGAAAGTGGCGAAAGCCCGCTGCATGTCCGTGTGACTCCCGAGGGAGCCAGAAAATTACGCTAGGGCGGGGAGTGGGTAAAGGGCCCGGCACGCGATTGAAACTTTGCCGTGGGCCCGTGGAAAGATTGCTCTCGGACTCAAGCT
>JAZKJB010000209.1:0-2146 GCA_040384505.1 Bdellovibrionota bacterium
TATGGCTGCGCGCTTGGCTCACAAGGAAAGCCACGCTCCGTGGCTCTCGGTCGACCAAGTCATCACGGCGACGAGCGAACTTTATTCCAAGTGGAATCATGATCTCTTCTCGAAGCTCGCGAACGAATTCAATCTCGACCTCAAAGCGAAAATCGGAACGTTGTCGTCGGGGGAGGCTTCGAAGTTTCGCCTTCTAAAGGCAGTCTCGTTCGAGCCGAGGCTTCTGATTTTGGACGAACTGACGGCGAACCTTTCGCCCCAGTCCAAAGAAGCGATCACGCGGCTTCTGATCGATCGATTTTCGAGCGGGGAGATGTCGGTTCTCTACGTCTGTCATTCGACCGACGAAGCGCTGAGACTCTCCGATCGTGTGCTCACGATGACGAAAAGTGGACTCCAACAAGGAGCTTCGAAATGACCCACACACTCAGGGCCTTTAAAGTCGTACTGCGCCTCCACCCGTATCTCGTCGTGCTTCTCTTCGCAGTTTTGATCGCAGCTGTCGTGGGGCTTCGATCGGCATTCATTCAAGATCCTTTCGTTCGGGAACCTGGCAGCCTCGACGATTCGTCGACCACCATTCATCACTTCGTCATGGCCTTCGGGTATTCGTTTTTCGTTCTTTTCTTGGGTGTCATGTTCAACGTCCAGGCACGATCGAGTTGGCTCTTTCATCTGCCGATCTCGGAGCGAGCGTTTCTCTTCGTACCTCTCGCTTCGATCGGGATTTACGGTGCAATCCTCTGCTATTTGGTGCCGCTCGGTGATTTCACCGCAGGTGCCAACATGGTGTTCTTCGGGGCGCCTATCCTCGGATTTCTCGTCGTCAAGAACGCGAGCTCGATACTCACGGGCGTCTTCAAATCTGCGGCCTTCGCGATTCTGCTCTTCTTCTTGTGGACGACTCTGTTCTTGCGGTGGAGCTCGAGACAAGAACTCTACCAGGCCGATCTTTTTTACGTCGGCGTCTTCGCCGTCCTCTGTCTCCTTTTCGAGAAGCGCCAACGTCTGCTTGTTCTACTGCCTGCTGCCGTCCTCTTTGCAGCAATTGTCGTCAAGCTCGCATCGATCCAATCGAAGCCGGCCGAGAATTTTCTCGAAGCCGTTCGTGACCTCGGCTATCTCGAGACGCCAAAGACACGCTCGGAATTCAAACGTCTCGCGCTCGACCCGAGCGCATGGCAGTCGGTCGAGTTGTTCGCTTTCTCGCGTTTCACCAAAGGTCGCGCCAAGGGGCATGCCGTCGATCTCTTTGATCCGAGCGAACAGGTGATCTATTTCAAGAACGCCGAGACGAGTTACAGAACTTGGAAACCCCGGGTCGTGAACGAGAGATGGATTCTGCAGCGAGGCGTGTTTCCGCAGCCCTACGTCGGTTACGGCGATTTCAATGCTCCGATTCCGGCCGAATACATCAAGGAGCCGCTCTTTTCCTACCTCTACGAAAACTGGAAGGATGAGCCCGCGTTTTGTGCGTCGATTCCGTTCGAGACGACTCCTCGCTTCGCCACGAAAGTTTTCGAATCCGAATGCGGCCCGCACCGGTTTTACGACAGGGAGTTTTGGCTGGCTTATCTTTTCGGAAGCTCGCCTGAGTTCGAGCGGACGGCCGATGAGTATCTCTTGAGCTCGAATCAGAAGGTCTCCACGGCGGTTCGGCGCAGTCGCGATTTCGCCTTCTTCTACGGCTGGGGATATTCCTATGACGATCGGCAAAGTTTGAGCGAGCCGTACTTGAAGGGGACGATGACCGCGGAGAAGCTCGCGGAAACCAAAACGAAAATTCGCGATCGCGTAAAGGACATGCTGGCGCCGCTCAATGGGCCAAGGGATGTCTTCGTGAACGAAGTGAATCGACAGGTCTCATTTTACGTCGACGACGAAGAGACGGGCGCATTTCTAATTTGTCAGCTCGTTCCCGCCTGTGCGAATCCGCCCGACGACGAATCCGGTGAGCGCAGAACGCTTTTGAGGCACATCTCCAATTGGCTCGTGAATCCGTTGGACATCGGGCTCGTCGCGCGCAATCGCGAGCTTCGCAAAAATCTACTCGATGAAAAGAATTGGCCCGCGATTCAAGCCGAGCTCGAACGAATCAGCCGGCTTTGAAGAGCGCTTTACATGTCGGAGCAGCGGGCTTCTTGGC
>JAZKJB010000210.1:0-2556 GCA_040384505.1 Bdellovibrionota bacterium
GTTGGGACAAGTCCACCCGCTGAGAGCTTGCCCTTCGTCGAGCGAAGAGTGTTGTTAACTTCTCATTCGCGAATCTGCCTTGTGACAATTTGCACCGAGGCTCAGGCTCCAGGTATGAGCACACTTAAAAGCGTCTTGGTCCCACTCTTGTTCCTCGCGTCCCTTGCCGCTCAGGCCAAAGGGTCGAACGAAGCCAATCTCATCGCGATAGGACAGGGGATCTCGTCCCCCACACTCACTTCGACCGTGAACTTTTCCTCAGGCTATACGAACGAAAGCCCGGTGGGAGTCGTTTACCAAGACTCCATTCGCCTAACCGGTGAATACGATACCGACAACGACAGCGATCGCAACGGGACCGGCAGAACGGGCTACGGAGCGGAGCTCGGATATGGAAAATCCGGGTCGGCCGGCCTTGCGCTCGGTTACTACACTCGCGACTGCACGAACTGCGAAGGGCGCGCGGCCGGAAGTGCCGCCGTCGTCGTCGCCGGAATGGGCGTCGGGCTCCGGGTTCAAAAGGACCTGTATACGGTCGGCTTGCTCTTCAATCCCGAAGGCACACATCGATTGGGTTTGATCGCCGAGACGTACGGCGGAAGCACGACGGGAAATAACTTGAAGAACTACGGCGCGGGTTACTCGTACGTCGCGAGCGGTTGGACTTTCACGGTCGATGCCAGCAAACGCGACTACGAAAATCAAAACGCTTACGACAATCGTGTTCTCGTCACGCCCAGTTTGATGGTCCGCGCGGACTTCTTGCAAATCAGTTTGAACGACAGGATCACGCTGAACAATCGCGACACCAGCTCGAGCCGAGCCGACGATACCGTTCACGAGGCGTGGGTTGGCATCGGAGTCGGCGGCACAAGCTGGCACTTCGCTGGATACGGGAATTACGTTAACGACATCGCGTTGGCACTCAGCTTATTTTTCTAGGTCTCGAACGACTCGACCAAATTCATGCACTTACTTTGAAGGAGTAAATCAATATGAAGACATTCGCCATCGCCGCTGCACTTTTCGCTCTCGTGGGTTTCGCTTCTCCCGCACACGCCGAGGAGACGGTTGCCGAGAAGGCGACCGTCGCAGGCAAAGACGTCAAGCGCGCCATCAAGAAGGGCGCGAATCGAGTCGAAGAAGGGCTGTGTGGCAAGCTGACCGGCGACAGCAAAGCGAGTTGTTTGGCGAAAGAAGCCAAAAACCGTGCGACCGAAGTCAAAGACGGCGTCGTCGACAAAACCTCCGAGGTGAAAAACGCCGTCGATTCGGATGGGAAGTAATCCGTGATTTGGGCTCTCTTCATCGGACTCGTGGTCGGGATCGTCGCGAAGTTCTTCATGCCGGGTCGCGACCCCGGCGGAATCATCATCACATGTTTGCTCGGAATCGCCGGTGCCGCCTTCGCCCAATGGGCCGGAGCGGCGGTCGGGATTTATTCGACCGGCGAACCCGCTGGATTTATCTCAGCGGTGTTCGGTGCGATGGTGTTGTTGTACGTTTACCGGCTCGTTTTCAAACCGCGATGAGCTACTGGACCTTTACGCTGCAACCAACGGTTTGATCGATCACGATGTCGTTGTTCGTGCCGCTGATTCTCGCGCTCTGTTCGTCGGGAACAAGTTGAAGGCGCAGGTCGAATTCAGTACGGGGCTCGTAGGTGGGATGCGGGAAGTGGATCCGGTAGGTGAGTGACCCGATCTTCTGCACCGGAAGGTAGAACGAGTGCTGATAGGCGCCCGGGAAATTGCCTTCGACGAACGAGTAGCGCTCGATTTTCTTCGCCACGACATTTTCTCTCAGGACGAGATCGACTTTTCTGACCTGGCCGACGAAGTCGCCTTCGACTTTCACGGAACAGCTGTAGGTCGTGTAGCGTTCGTTCTTGCAGCGTTCGCCGTAACGCGCGTGCGTGCCGTCGAGGCAAGGATAGTCGTAGTCACCTCCGCCACCGGCGACCGCGACGCCAGATGCGCCCAGCAGAACTGTCAAACAAAGGCTCGTTTTCAACATCAGGTTTTTCATCGGTCTCCTCCAGGGTTTAGTCGGGTCTCATGGAACCCAGAGTCGTAGATACGCTGAAGGCGCGTTCGCATCCATTCCCAGCGCTGACGAATACATTCTTTTTCGACAGGCGACCAAGCGCTGGCTCTGCCAACGAGATGGGGTAGCATCGTCGTCATGGAAATGATCGAGAACAAAAAGCTCGAAGCCCTTCTGAACGAGGTCTTTTCCCTGGAAGACAGGAAAGGGCACTTGAAGTGGAAGGTTTCCGAGCTCGCGAGGAGCTGCAAAGTCAGTAAATCGCTCGTCTATTATCACCTCGGTAAAAACAAAGAGGAAATTCTCGACGCCTGCATCGACATCGTGGCGTCGGAGTTCTACGGCTTGAACGCTTCCCGTGAAGAGATGGTTCGCACGGGCAACGCTCTCGACTCGTTGAGGTATGCGCGTGGGATGTTCATGAAGACCCCTGCATTCACCGTCTTCTATTTGCGGTGGCGATTGACCAACTCGGATCTCGGAAAAAAGCTCGCTAGCTTCGACCAACGC
>JAZKJB010000211.1:0-1638 GCA_040384505.1 Bdellovibrionota bacterium
ACGACGTCCCACCGTTTCGGTACGAGACCAGGGACGATCCAGAATTTCTCGTCGACTTCGAGAGTCGGCATCATCGACGCACTCGGATTCGTGAAGAGCCTAGGGCCGAAAACCAAAACGGCGACGAGAAAACAAAAAATCGCGATGGAGAGAATCCAAGCCGTTCTGGGTCTCATTTACCGTCGTCGCCGGCGCCGAGGGGGAGATTGGGTTTCGGCATTCCTTTGAATTCGTCGGATTCTGAGCTCGAAGTCCCGCTCTTCGCGCCCGCTTCTTCTTCACGAGCTTTTTTCTTCTCGAGCGAAGTCGCCTTGTCTTCCATCTTCTTCTTCAGCTCCAGGCCCTTCTTGCGATCGTAGAACTTCGCCGTGTACGAGCGGTGCTCTTGGTTGAACGAGTTCATCTTCTCGCGCGCGTAATCTTCGAAGGTCCTACGTTCCTCGTGGATCTCGGATTCGAATTCCTTGCGAACGTCTTTTTCTTCGGCGAAAAACTCTTTTCGCTCTTCGTCTTGCTCCGCGAAGAAGTCTTTTCGCTCGTCGGCGTCGCGTTTTTTCTTCTTCATGAACTCGTCGCGCTTCTTCGCCAGCTCCTTCAAGAAAAGCTCGCGCTTCGAACGTTCTTTCTTCGTGAACTCCTCGCGCTTCTTAGTCAGGCGCTTGTCGTTCTTGGTTCGCTTGTCGCGAAGGGCTTTGTCGAAGCGGTCGCGAACCTTATTCGGCTCCTCGTCGCCCTTCTCCATGACCCACATGACGAGCGCGAGCTCGTCGTTCGACTTCTTCACGTCCTCGGGAATGTCGGCGCGTTCGGCCGCGAGATCTTCGCGGTCTTTCTTCAAGCTGACTTCCTCGGGAACTTCGACGGGAGCTTCGACCTTCTTCTTCGACTCTTCTTCCGTCCGTTCGGCCGCGCGACTTTCGAGCGGCTTGATCGCCGCGGAAGTTTTCGGGCGCTCACTGCGTGAGGATTCGGATTCGTCGGTGGATTTTTCCCCGCTCGCACAAGCGACGAGAGAAAGGGCAGCAATCGAAGTCAGGAGATGGAGGCGAAGTGTTTTCATTCAACCATGTTAAGAGTCGCAGGCTTTTATGACAATGGGGGCGGCTTCGGAGGCCAGCTCGCGCACCTGGACCTTCGAATAGCTCAACGATCCTTGCGCTTCGCCTTCGCGAGCTCGCGGTCGGCGTCGCGTGATTTCAGGCTCTCGCGCTTGTCGGAGGCCTTCTTGCCTTTGACGAGGGCGATCTCGAGCTTGGCCCACCCGCCTTTGAAGTAGATCTTCAGCGGCACACAGCTGAGCCCTTTTTCTTGAATGGCTCGGTCGATCTTCATGAGCTCGGTCTCTTTCAAGAGGAGCTTTCGCAACCGTTCCGGCTCGTGGTTGTTGTAGCTCGAAGCTTTGTAGACCGCGATGTGTGCGTTCTGCAGGAACGCTTCGCCGGACTTGAAGACGATGTAGGAGTCTTTCAATTGGGCGTCACCGGCACGAAGGGACTTCACTTCACTGCCGCGAAGCTCGAGACCGGCCTCGAACGTTTCTCCAATGGAGTAGTCGAAACGAGCCTTCTTGTTCTCGGTGACGATCTTGATTGCAATGGGGCGCGTCGAAGTCTTGGCCACGGCCCTATCCTGTAGGGG
>JAZKJB010000211.1:1738-6022 GCA_040384505.1 Bdellovibrionota bacterium
TCTTGATTGCAATGGGGCGCGTCGAAGTCTTGGCCACGGCCCTATCCTGTAGGGGCCGTCACCCTGTAGTCAACGTCGGATCAATTCGCGGAAACTCGGGCTTTCCCACGATTCTTCTGAACGACGCCGAAAGTGATCAGAAGGAACGCAAAAGCACGAATCAGGTAGATCATCGCATTCGATTCGTCTTGCCTGTAATGGGTCAGGAAAAGCATCCATCTCTCGATGGACAAGAGCGCGAAGGCGATGGCGAATATCGCGAAGAGGGAGTCGCGAGTCCTCACGTAGAACCGGAGGAAGAACAACCCCGCGATCGTGAAACCCATCATTATCGCACCGGAGAGGAATTCGATCATTTCACACCACGTCCCAGATGAGGCCATAGAGAAGAACGCCGAGCGAAACGAGCGTGATCCCGTTTCTCAAAGGCAGCAGGCTAATGGAGTCCGGAAAGACCGCGAGGTCGACGACGAGAAACACGTTTCCGAGCGCAAAGCCCCCGAAACAGATAGCGGCCCAGAAGAGAAGTCGGCTCGGGCGAGCTTGATAGCCTCTGTACAAGAGCGCGGCACACCCGAGGCTCGTCATGGCACATAGAACGTAGACGATGGTTTCCACGGTCAATCCTTCTTGATCTTGAACGCGTCCGCGAAGCTGCGGATCGTGTCGATCGGGTTGGCGTAAATGGCGTCGAGCACGGCGCGCGAATGCGTCCGAACGTGATCGATCAGTGCGATGACGTCTTTGTCGGTGTCTTCGGAAACTTTGTTGTAGCGATAGCGTGACGGCGTTCCGCCGATCGTCGCGACGAGCTCGCCGAGCTCCCTCACTTGATTTTCCACCATCGAGGCGTTCGTGCGAAGTTCCCGCGCGAGCTCTTGAGCGGTCCAAGCGCGATCGGTGTCCTGGCGGAGACACATCAAAACTTCGATGTGACTCGCCGACTTGATCGACCGGGCGATGAGATTGCGTACGCCTTCGGGTAGGGCCTCAGTGCTCAACCGTCGCTCCTTGAGCGACGAGAGCGAGCATCGGCTGAGGCACGACTCGGCTACTGCACTTCAAGACTTGAGTGATGAGGGTGTTGCGATCGATGGGCTTCGTCAGGTGATCGTCACAGCCCGCCGATAGCGATCGCTCACGCTCTTCTTTGAGCGCGTGCGCGGTGAGCGCGATGATCGGACGGTCGTAACCGTTGTTGCGAAGCTCTTGAGTCGCCGCATAGCCGTCGAGAATCGGCATTTGAATGTCCATCAGGATGACGTCGAACGAACCCGCCAAAGCCTTGTCGACCCCTTCGCGACCATGCTCCGCGCACGCCACTTCGGCGCCGGCTCCCGTGAGGAAGCGCGACATCAGCGTGCGATTGTCGCAGGCATCGTCGACGACGAGGACTTTGATCCCGAAAAGCCTCTGTGCTCGATCGGTCTTCTCGATGCCACTTTCTTTTGGATCGACGCGGTCGGAGTATTCCCAAAACCCAGAATATGGAATCACGTCGACCGCCAGATCCACGCGGAACACGCTTCCGCCGGCTTTATGGCTGCTATCGAGGAGAACGTCGCCACCCAAAGCTCGCGCGAGTTTGCGCGCGAGTGCGAGACCGAGTCCGGTGCCACCGTATTTGCGAGTCGTGGAGCTATCGGCTTGCGTGAAGGGCTGGAACAGCTTTGCGGCACTCTCGGCGTCGATCCCGACCCCGGTGTCTCGAACGAAGCATTGGAGCTTCCCCTTGCCGTCGTGCCCTGGTTGCCACTGAACGCGAACCTCGACTTCACCTTCGGCGGTGAACTTGATCGCGTTGCCGACGAGGTTGTGCAGGATCTGTTTCATGCGCGTCGGATCCGTCATCACTCGAGAAGGAATTCCGTTCTGGCATGCGATGAGGAATCGGAGGCCCTTGTCGCGAGCTTGCAATTCGAAATTCGATTGGAGCTCGGCGAACATCTGGCGAAGGTCGACTTCGATCGCTTCGACTTCGAGGCGGTTCGCTTCGACTTTCGAAATATCCAAGATTTCGTCGATGATCTTGAGAAGCTGTTGGCCATTTCGTTTCACGGTCACGAGACTCGAGAAACGATCGGCGCCCGAGAGATCCGGCATCATCATGAGTTCCGTGAACCCGAGGATAGAGTTCAACGGCGTCCTGATTTCGTGGGACATGTTCGCGAGGAAACTCGTCTTCGCCTGGTTCGCAGCTTCGGCGACTTGCTGAGCTTCGAGGAGGGCTTCGCCAGCGCGCTTTCTTTCGTCGATGTCCGTGCATGTGCCCAGCCAAGCGATGACGTCGGTATTCATGCGTCGCTCGGCGACCCCTTGAATCCAATGCCAGCGCCATGAGCCGTCTTTCATCATGATCCTGGCTTCCGCTTCGAACTTGTCGCCGGTGTCGAGGGCTTTCACCCAGCGCTTCAGCATGAGCCGAAGATCTTCGGGATCGAACGCGCTCTGCCATCCGTTCCCGAGGCTCGCCTCTTCGGTGAGCCCGGTCTCTTCGATCCAGACGCGGTTGAAATAATCCATCGTTCCGTCGGGCTTCGCGCGCCAAACGACGTGCGGAATCGAGTCCGCGAGATTGCGATAACGTTTGAGACTTTCGACTTCCAGCTCCGCCAACCGGAGATAACGCTCGCGACGCTCGCTTTCACGAAGCGCTTCCGATTGCTCTTCGAGTTGGCGGTTCTTGCGATGGAGATCGACGAAGATCGAGACCTTCGAACGCAAGATCCGCGCGTCGAAGGGTTTGAAAACGTAGTCGACCGCTCCGTAGGTGTAGCCGCGATAGACGTACTCTTCGTCTTTGTTGATCGCGGTGACGAAGATGATCGGCACGTACCGATACTTCTCCATCATCTTGATCCGTCTCGCCGTCTCGAACCCGTCGATGCCGGGCATCTGGACGTCGAGCAGGATCACCGCGAAGTCGTGATCCTCGAGCTCCTCGAGAGCCTCGAACCCGGAGTTGGCTTTGACCAAATTCAAGTGCGGTGCCGCAAGCACCGCCTCGAGGGCGACCAAGCCGTCCGGGCGATCATCGACTAAGAGTATGTCTACCGTTCTATCCATCGTTTCCTACGACTCAAACGACGAGTGCGTTCTGCACTTGGGGTTTGAGCCAGCTGTACATGACGGCCAACAACACTTCTTCGTCCACCGGCTTCGTGACGTAGTCCGAAGCTCCGGCTTCGAGGCACTTCTCGCGGTCGCCCTTCATCGCTTTCGCGGTGAGCGAGACGATCGGGAGATTCAGGAACTCCGGCATCTTCCGGATTTCGCGAGTCGCTTCGAGGCCGTCCATTTCGGGCATCATCGTGTCCATGAGGACGAGGTTCACGTCGGGATTCGCCTTCAGCACCGCGAGTCCGTCTTTTCCGTTCTCCGCGTACACCACCGACATTCCACGCTGCTTCATCACGCTCGTGAGAGCGAAGATGTTTCGCATGTCATCGTCGACGACGAGGATTTTCTTACCCGAGAAGTCCGCGTCGTGCGGAAGCAGCGGAACATCCATCGGAGTTTCCGGCACGGCGCCCGACATCATCGCGTCGGCACCCGTGTACTTCTGCGGCAGATAGAGCGTGAATTCCGAACCTTCTCCGACTTCCGATTCGACTTCGATCACGCCACCGAGGAGGCGTGCGATCTCGCGAGAGATCGTGAGGCCGAGACCCGTACCACCGTAACGACGGCTGGTCGTACCATCCGCTTGCTGGAAGGCTTCGAAGATCATGTTCTGCTTGTCGCGCGGGATCCCGATACCGGTATCCGACACCTTGAAGATGATGACGTTCTTCGACTTGTTGAGCGTGTCGAGAGCGAAACGGCGGTTCTTGTCCGCGATTCCGAGCGAGAACTTGACCGAGCCTTTCTCCGTGAACTTGAACGCGTTCGAGAGAAGGTTCTTCAAGATCTGCTGCAGACGATTCTCGTCGGTGAAGAGGCGCTTCGGCAGCGCGCTCGACGCGGCGATCTCGAACTGCAGACCTTTGTGCTCGGCGACCGGACGGAACGTCTGCTCGAGGTAATCCTGGATTTCCTTGGTCGGGACTTCCTTCGGATTGACCGGCATTTTGCCCGCTTCGACCTTCGACAGATCGAGGATCTCGTTGATGAGCGCGAGAAGATCTTGGCCCGCGGAGTGAACCGTGGTCGCGAACTTCACCTGCTCGCCCGTCAGGTTCTCGTCTTTGTTGTCGGCGAGAGTTTTCGACAGGATCAACAAGCTATTAAGCGGCGTGCGCAGTTCGTGCGACATGTTCGCCAAGAACTCGGACTTGTACTTCG
>JAZKJB010000212.1:0-3170 GCA_040384505.1 Bdellovibrionota bacterium
GATCCCGAACTCCGTGCTCGCATCGATCGCGAGTGCATCGCTCCTTCGGTCGCACATTTGAAAAAGCGTGGTTTCACCTATCGCGGTGTCTTGTACGTCGGATTGATGATCACCCCGAACGGCCCGAGCGTTCTCGAGTACAACTGCCGCTTCGGCGACCCTGAAGCGCAAGTGATCTTGCCGTTGATGGCGGGCGACTGGGGCTTCGTGTTCCGCGAACTATCACAAGGCCACGTGAACAAGCTCGCATGGAAGAGCGCTTCCGCATGTTGTGTCGTGCTCGCAGCCGAAGGTTATCCCGATTCACCCGTGAAGGGCGCGATGGTTTCGGGCTTGAGAGAGTTGGAAGCTTCGCCCTCGAGCTATGCCCTACACGCGGGAACGAAGCGCGAAGGCAGCACATGGCTCACGTCCGGAGGCCGCGTGCTGAACGCGATCGGCATCGGCAGCTCTCTTCGCGATGCGATCAGCTCGGCCTACGCTTGCGCGGATCGCGTGAGCTGGAAAGGTCTGCAGCTTCGTAAGGACATCGGCCGTACTTCGAATTGAAGGCGTCACGTGACGCCCTCGGATTACCAGTCCCAGCGGAGGCCGACGGAGTCGATGGTGTCGCCGGGCTTCATCGTGTGCGCGAGGACCACGTCGGAGTCCAACATGTCCATGCGTTCCGTGACTTCTATGTTCACGGTCGAAGCGGCGACTTGATAGGTCACTTGAGCGTTCGCGATCCCGCGGTACTGCATGAGTGCGCGAGTTTGCGTGGGCTGCATCGCGAATTTGAATTCGTGTTTCGTCGAGTTCGGGCGGGTGCCGCCGACGGTGACGTTGCCTTCCATCGACTTTTGCACGCGGACGGCCGAGCGGCCGAAGTCGCTGTTGCGGAAGACCGGTGAATTGAAGAACGTCGTGAGCGACTGATCCATGATCTGACTCGCGACGCGCCCACCATCGGTGCCGGTCTGCATGTCACGAACGGGGATCAGTCTCGAGATGTCTTCGCTGCTCGTGTAGTTGAGTGAGTGGATCGGTTCGATGATCGCGAGATTCAAGCCGCGCGAGAAATCTTGATCGTTGTTGAGATCGAGGTGACGCGGAGTCTTCGCGAGATACGGCGGGATCATCGCTTGAGCTGAAAACGAGAACAAGTGCGCAAGCGAGAGCGCGATCATCATGACCGCTGCTCTGATCCATTTGCTCGTCGTCATCTGCTTCATGTTCCGCTCTCTTTTCGTCGGCGATCTAGCTAGGGGACAGGCCCCGCATCCCTACGGGGTCATGTCGTGAGATCGCTTGACCCTATGAAGAGCAAGCGTCGAGCCAGAAAGACGGGGTCTAAGCGGTGGAAATGACTATGGAGTGGGTGTGTCGAAAGTCAGCCGAAGTGACAGCTGTCTGGAACCTAGACGATAGGGGGAAACGCCTAACAATCCCGTATTGAAACGGTTTAGTGGAAGAGGTCTTTGCAACTCGCCACCGCGGTCCGGCGAGGCATCAGCGGTTGCAACGTCGGATAGCGAGCCGGAAGCTCGGTTGCACCGAAGTGATCCATCAAAAGCGACGCGACTTTGACGTTCGTATTCTCGGCGCCAGTTTTCTTCAGCGCCGAATCAAGCCACTCGAGAAATTTCGGATTCGTGACGTGCGTCGCAAGCTCTCGCCCATCGAGGCTCTTCTTCACGACTCGCGTGACGGCGTCGTGTGAGGCGCGGTCCAACTCGGCCAAGACGTCTCGTAGGGTCGGCGTGCGGTCGCCGTGATTTTGTTTGTAATCCATGGCGACGATCCGGACGTAGCGAAGCGCCAAGAGGATGGGATGGTTGATCCCGAGAGTCGCATAGTACGAGCGAGCGAAGTCGGCGTCGGAGGCGAAGCGCACGGTCGGCTTCGAGTCGAAGAGCTCCTTCACTCCGTCGCCGAATTGGCTGTCGGTGAAGACCGCTTTCTGCGAGAGCCTGATCTTCTCGATGGGGATGAAGCCCTGCCAGATTTCGGTTTGGCCCACGGGATGCTCGGGATTGAATCGTGCGATGTTGATCCGGTCGATCTTTTTCACGCCGTACTTCTCGGGGTCGAGCGTGAGGCCGTTCTTCACGACGACGTCGACGTCGGAACCGCTCATCACGAACTCGCGAATGTCGATCTCTCGCCGGGCCCGGAGCGCGCGAAGGATTTCAGTCAGTTCACTTGGCGCTTTCGCTCGGCGAAGCTGCGTTTTGAGCCAATAGAGATAATCGCGCGTGGTGCCGCCGAAATACTCCGCGGTCGGAGCCTCTCTCCAGCCGTCGCGGAAGAGATTCACTCGTGGCGCGATTTCGATCGCGAAGGCCTTGAACTCTTCGTACGTGAGCTCCGACGACGTCGCCGCCACCGGCTTCTGAGTGCCCCAGCCAAATACGGCTCCCGCTGCCGGCAGCGACACCGAACCGACGAGCACGATCGCGAGGAGACTTGAAATGAGGGACGAAAGACGCAGTTTCACATCAGGTTCGAAATGCAGGGACGATGCCCGCCCAGGTTCAACCTATCGCTTCCCGTAGCCGCTGTTGCTCTCTCGCGACCAACCCCGCGCGTTCGGTGTCAAAACCATCGTCACCCGAACGAGAAGCCCAAAAAGAAGAAGGAGCCTCTCGGGCTCCTTCTCTTCGATCTCGATTTTTTATCGCGAGCTTCAGGCGCTCGCTTCGGGCGGTGGGCGCAGGCCTTTTTTCTTGATCTTCTCGACGAGCGTCGTGCGGTTGAGTTTCAAAAGGGCCGCAGCTTGATTTCTGTTCCAGCCGGTTTTCTCGAGCGCTTGAAGGATGAGCAAGTTCTCGTAAGCATCGACGGCCGTGTTGAAGTCCATGCCGTTCTCGGGGATCTCGATCGAGTCCGAGGGAACCAGCGTGACCGGTGCGCTCGCGCGATAGTGCTCCGGAAGATCGACGACTTCGACCATCCCGTTGCCTTTCAAGATCGCGAGTCGCTCGACCAAGTTCTCGAGCTCGCGAATGTTGCCGGGCCATGCGTAGTGATAGAGGGCTTCGAGAGCTTCGCTCGAGAATCCCGTGAGATTGCGGTTCTTCGTTTGATTGAAAGACTGCGTGAAGTGGTGCAGGAGCAACGGAATGTCGCTACGTCGCTCTTTCAACGAGGGAATACCGATGGGAATGACGTTCAAACGATAGAAGAGA
>JAZKJB010000212.1:3180-13669 GCA_040384505.1 Bdellovibrionota bacterium
CGCTGAACCGCTTTCGCGAGATCGATGTTCGTCGCGGCCACGATACGAACGTCGGCTTCCTGGGTTTTCGCCGAGCCGACCGGTTCGAAACGGCGCTCCTGGAGAACGCGCAACAGTTTCACCTGCAGGCTCAAGCTGAGCTCGCCGATTTCGTCGAGGAACAAAGTTCCTCCGCTCGCGAGCTCGAAACGACCCGTACGATTCGCGATCGCGCCCGTGAAAGCGCCTTTCACGTGACCGAAGAGCTCGCTCTCGAGGAGTTCGCCCGGGATCGCGCCGCAATTGATCGGAATGAAGGGTTTCGAAGCGCGCGGAGAATTATAGTGGATGGCTTTCGCGATCAGCTCTTTTCCCGTTCCGCTCTCGCCCGTCACGAGGACGGTCGAGTCGGAATCGGCCACGCGCTCGACCATGCCGAGGACGTGGCGAATCTCTTCGCTCGATCCGATGATGTTGTCGAAGCGGTATTTGCGATGGAGAGCCGAACGCAACTGATGATTCTCTTGCGTCAGCGTCTTGTGATTGAGCGCGCGGGAGATGATCGAGAGGATCTCTTCCATATTGAAGGGCTTCGTCACGAAGTGGAAAGCTCCGTGCTGAGTCGCGCGCACCGCGAGCTCGATCGTCCCGTGTCCGGTCAAGATGATGACCTGGATGTTGGGATGCGCGATCTTCAGCTTCTGCATCAAGTCGATTCCGTCTCCGTCGGGGAGTCGCAGATCGACGAGAGCCAAGTCGAGGGCCTGGTCGCTCGCGGCCAGCGCTTCGGCTTCGGCTTTGCAGTTTGCGGTGATGACTTGGAAACCTTGTCTGTCGAGAACGCGAAACATCGCGGTTCGGAGACTCGATTCATCGTCCACGATCAAGATGCGCTGAGACTGCTGCATCAGGGGCCCCTCCTGGGATACGAACTAGTAAGCGTCCTGCTTACGTTCTCTGGCTTACATCCTCATGATGAAGACTCGATCTCATACCTGTCAAATTTGACTGCCAAGATTTTGGCTCAAGTGTCGAAAACTGGACGGGGAAGGGAAATAATTGCCGTCGTTCCTCGCCCTTTGTTGGTGCGGGTCTCCAGCCTTCCGCCGTGCTGGCCGATCAGTTCGCGCGCCATGGATAGACCAATGGCCCCGGTCTCGTCTCGGTCTCCGCCATTGTCTTCGATCTCAACGACGTTCCATTCGCCACCGGCTTCAAGGCCCGTCAACTTCACGTGAATCTCGCCAGGAGTCCTGTCGCCACGTTTGACTCTCTCGCCGATCGCTTCTTGTGCACTTTGAAAAAATCCCCGTAGCGTTTGCGCCAAAGTATTGAACTGCCCGCGAACTTCCACCGCATCCTTGGGGAGATTTTGGACCAGTGTGATTCCCATCGCGCGAGTTTGCAGCTCGGTGATCTTCAACGCTTGTTCGAGAACTTCACGGAGATCCACGATCTCGACTGCGTCACTCGACTTGCGAGTGAAACCGAGAAGCGACTGGACGATGTCGCGGCAACGCCTGGCTCCGGCTTCCATTTCCACGATGTCGTCGTACCAAGGCTCGCCACCTTTGAGCTCCATCTTGATCAGCTGGAGAAAGCTCAGCATTCCGCCGAGCGGGTTGTTGAGCTCGTGCGCGATCGAAGAGCCGATCGTCCCGAGCTCGGCCATCTTCGCGGAATCCAGGATCTGCCGCTCGTAGCGAAGCTGCTCCGAGACGTCGTGATACATGTTCACGAAAAGATCCGAGTCTTCCCGTTGGAAGGGAAGCTGCTGACGGATCTTCTGGCTGAAGACGTCGTAGATCACGTTGTGTCCACCAGCCGTGCGTTTGGGTTTCAGCCTGAAGTTGAGGTCACGCTTCGCGCCGCGCTCGGCGATCGCGCAGCCTTCGCAAGGAGTCGTGCGGCCGAAAAGGGCTTCGTGGCATTTGCGGCCGATGATCTTCTCGGGGTCGGAACCCGAGCGCTCGGCAAACGCGCGATTGAGGCGAACGACGGTGAAGTCGCTCGCGATCAAGCTCACGGGCTCCGAGATCGCATCGAAGGTCGCCTCCCACTGATGCTTCATCGTCTCCGATTGTTCGAGTTTGGTGAGCCGGTCGATCGCGAGACTCACGGCTTCCGCGATCTGCCCGAGGAACCCGGTCTCGTCTCGTGTGAATGGAATCGTCACGGGTCTCGCGAAATAGATGGTCCCGAGGACGTCTTTACCTCGGGTGAGAGGCGCCGAGTAAACGGCGAGTGCCGAACTGTTCAAGACGGAATCCATGCGAGACTGCGAGAGAAAGAGAATACGGGTCAGGCTCAAGTTCAGAGCGCCGCTAAGCGCTTCGTTCACCATGCGCTCCATCTCGGCGATCGAAGTCGCGCGGTGGATCGCGACGAGAGCGCGGTGAAGTGCTTCGACTCGGTCGTTGGTGACGAGAAGTTTTTCTTTCGCCTCTTCCAGGGACTTCTTCCTCGCCTCGACTCTCTCTTCGAGCTCGGTCGTCAGTCGCTTCAACCGATCGTTCTGTTCGTTCACGAGCTGCAAGAGCTTCGAGTTTTGTTGGAGGAGCGAATGTTCTTCGAGGGCTTCTCGAATCGTGACTTCGAATTTCGCGTCTTCGAAAGAAGGAAGAATCCGGAAAACCGAGCCGGAGTTGATCATGTGCCGCAAGTTTTCGGCCGAGGTGTCGTTCTGGATGATCACGCGCTGTGAAAGCGGTGAAGCTTTCGTGGCGAAGTCGAGGAGGCCGAGTGCCTCTTTCGATCTCGAGCTGGTGCTCGGGAGCGCCACCACGGGATACGAATAGGCTTCGAGCGCCGTTTTCGCTTCGTCGAAGTCCTTCGCGAAGTCCGCGCCGAAACCGACGGATTCCGGTCTCGGATGCGCGATGATCAAAACGCTCGATCTCAAAGTCGGCATGCGACCACCAACTCTTCGATCCCATCGATCGTATAGTCCGCGGTTTCGAATTCGTTTTGGGGGCTGTCGTCGGCGTGTTCGCCGTACTGAACCCAGCACGTTTTCCAACCGAGGCGTTTCGCATCCGCGATGTCACTGTCGAGGCGATTGCCGATGCTGAGATGGAGATCTGGCGCCAGCTTCGAGTAGTGTTGAATCGCAGCGAACGCATCGCCTTTGCGTCGTCCGGTGCGGTAGTCGATCACGTGGATCGACTGGAAAATCTCGCCGAGATTCAGAGCTTCGATTTTCGAGTGTTGGGTCTTCTCTTGGCCGGCGGTCACGAGGTGAAGCTCGTAGCGCGATTTCAATTCGCGCAACATCTCGCGCGCCCCGCGAAACAAGCTGAGCTCGCCGCTGACTCGCCGATTGTAGAAGGCATCGCTGCCTTTCGCCGCGACCGCACTCGGCTCCGCGCCCGCGCGAACGCCGAAGCGTGCGACGATTTCGCCGTAGACGTCGCCGCGACCGCCGGAGCGACCGAGCTCCTCGCGCAAATTCATGCAAGGCGTGAGATCCGTCGACAAGCCGGCGGCGATCATCGCGGTACATGCATCGCGCGACGCTTGCGGCACCAAGAGTCCGTACGTATCGAGAAGGGTGTCGTCGAGATCGAAGACGAGGTGCGAGAACGGTGTCATCTCTCATCCTCCGCGTCGCGAAGGGAGAGGTCCTCGAAGATCGACTTCATGCCTTCGCTGAAGCGAGGCCAGATCGACGAGAGATCTTTCAGCTCTTCTTGTTCTTCGATGCAGATCACCGGAATTTCATGATCGTGCCACGCATACCGGCTCAAGCTTCCAGGCGTGGGATAACCGATCTCGTCGACGTCGTCGTAGCCCGAGCTTTTCGCGAGCCTCGCCGAATCTCTTTTCGAGAGTGCGCCAGTGCCGACGATACAAGGTTTCCAGGAGTGGCAGTGGATGACCAGACGAGGGCGATGAGCCTGGATGAGTTCGACGACCGCTTGGATTTCCGGCTCCGACGCGGGACCGGTGCCCGGAAAGTAGCGCTCGGCGCGGGCTTCGGCCGACCAGTCGCGTGAGGGATAATTGCGGTTGAGATCGACGCCGCGACCGTTGACGCGAGTTCGTTTGGCGAAGCCGTCGACGTTCAGGCACGGAATCAAAATCCACGGGCACACGCGAGTGTCGTTTTTCCCTTCGCTCGTGTGGCTTTTCAGCCACTGGAGCGTGTCTTCCGCGAGCCTGACGCCTTCCGGTTCGTCGCCGTGAATGCCACCCATGAGCAAGAGCGGCTTCGCTCCGAGCAGCTGCTCCAGCGGTGCGCTCGCGTAAAGCGCGATCGGTGTTCCGAGTGCGGTTTTTTTCCAGCTTGCGAGATGAATCACGGGGCCCTTCGTGTTCGTCCTCCCATGGTACGGTGGCCTTGACCCTATTGTCGAGCGAAGGGTACCGTGGTGAGCCATGACTCAAACCTCCAAAGACGCCACCGAAGCGCGACCGTTGTCGGTCATCATTCTCGCCGCAGGAAAAGGCACGCGCATGAAGTCGCCCTTGCCGAAAGTCCTGCACCCGGCGGCCGGCACTCCGATCATCAAAAAGGTGATCGATGCCGTGAAGGGCGCGGGCGCCACGGAGATTCGAGTCGTCGTCGGCCATGGTGAGGCGCTCGTTCGAAAAGTCGTCGAGCCGATGGGTGTCGTGTGTTACCCGCAACAGAATCAGTGGGGCACGGCCGACGCGGTGAAAGCCGCGGATCCCGGCACGCTGAAAGGCGACGTCTTGATCTTGGCCGGCGATCATCCGCTGATCGAGCCTTCCGACATCGAATTCATCTTGAAGGAATTCAAAGAGCGCGGCTGCGATCTCGCGGTCGTCTCGACGGTCGTGAAGAATCCCGGAAAATTCGGTCGTATCGTTCGTCACAAAGGCGAACTTCGCGCGATCGTCGAAGCGGCCGATGCGGGCGCGGATGCGCTGAAGATCAACGAGATCAACACCGGTATCTACGTGATGACCGTGGATACGTTGAACGACTATCTCCCGCGCATCCAGAACCACAACTCGAAAAAAGAATACTACCTCACCGACATCGTCTCGATCACCCAAGAGGTCGGCGACAAAGTCGACGCGATCAAGGTTCGACAAAGCGTCGGCTTCGGTGTGAACACGCAAGAGGAGCTCGCTCGCGCGACTCGTAAACTCTTCCAGCGCAAGAATCTCGCGCTCATGGAAGAGGGTGTGCTGATGATCGATCCGAAGACGACTTACGTGGAAGACGAAGTCACGGTAGGTCCCGGTAGCGTTTTGTATCCCGGTGTCTACCTGCGAGGACGCACGAAAATCGGCGCTTACTGCATGATCGAGCCCGGCTGCTATCTCGCTCACACGCTCCTCGAAGATGGTGTTCACGTGAAAGCGTACTCGTACTTCGAGAACACGGTCGTTCGTGCGAAAGCGACTCTCGGTCCCTTCACACGCCTGCGTCCGGAGACCGAAATCGGTCCCGAGGCTCACGTCGGCAACTTCGTCGAGATGAAGAAAGTGAAGTTCGGCGCGCGTTCGAAGGCAGGACATCTCAGCTACCTCGGAGATGCGACCGTCGGCGAAGACGTGAACATCGGCTGCGGCACGATCACGTGCAATTACGCCGCCGACAAACAGAAGTACCGAACCGTCATCGGCGACCGCGTCTTCGTCGGCAGCGACACGCAGTTCATCGCACCGATCGAGATCGGTGCGGACTCGTTCATCGGCTCCGGCTCGACCATCACGAAAGACGTCCCGGCGAAAGCTCTCGCGGTCGCTCGTGGAAAGCAGATCATCAAAGAAAATTGGACTCCCAAAGCTCCCGGCTCCGCCACGTCGAAAGACGGCGAGACCGGCAAAGCCTGATCCCGACCGAAAGAGATCATCAATGTGCGGAATCGTCGGATACCTCGGACCTCAAGCTCCCAAAGACGTCATCGTCGGTGGCCTCAAGCGCCTCGAATACCGCGGCTACGATAGCGCGGGAGTCGCCATTCTCGATCACGGCGTATTCAAACTCGTTCGCGCTTCGGGAAAGCTGAGCGAGCTCCAGAAGAAACTCGAGGGCGAAAAGTTCGATGGCCATCTCGGCATCGGTCACACGCGTTGGGCGACACACGGAGTTCCGAGCGAGAGAAACGCTCATCCGCACAACGTCGAAGGCGTTTCGCTCGTTCACAACGGCATCATCGAGAATTACCAAGAGATCAAAAAGATGTTGGCCGCCGACGGAGTGAAATTCTCCTCGGACACCGACTCCGAGCTCGTCGCGCATTTGATCTCGCGCCGAGTGAAAGAGACGGGCGATCTCTTCAAAGCCGTGACTCTCATCCTCCCTGAGCTCACCGGTGCATATTCGATTCTCGTCGTCTGGGAAAAACAGCCCGACACGATGGTCGCCTTCAAGAACGGTCCGCCGCTCGTCGTCGGCATCGGCGAGAAGGAAACCGTCGTCGCGAGCGACATTCAAGCGATCATCTCCCACACGAACCGCGTGATTTACCCTGACGATCTCGAGATCGTGAAAGTACGCGGAACGAACGTCGAAGTGTTCTCGGCCGACGGCAAGCCGCTGAAAAAACAAATCCACACGATCACGTGGAACGCGGAGCAGGTCGAAAAGGCCGGCTTCAAGCACTTCATGCTCAAGGAAATTCACGAACAACCGCGCGCCGTCGCGAATGCGATCGCGCCGCACATCGATCTCGAGAAGAAAGTCGTTCGCCTGGCGAGCATCGGCTTCGCTGCGAAAACGTTCGAAGACATCGCGAACGTCGATCCGAAGCAGGACGAAATCGAAACTGCTCGTCGGTTGAAAGACATCGAACGCATCTTCATCATCGCCTGCGGAACTTCGAACTACGCGGGCCTGACGGCGAAGTACTACATCGAGTCGCTCGCGAAGATTCCCGTCGAGTGCGATATCGCGTCCGAGTTTCGCTATCGCGATCCCGTCATTCCACCGAAGTCCCTCGTGCTCACGATTTCACAGAGCGGTGAGACCGCCGATACGTTGGCGGCTTTGCGACTCGCAAAGCAGGCCGGCGCTTTGACGCTTTCGATCTGCAACGTTCGCCGTTCGACGATCGACCGCGAAGCACACGGGCACTTGTACATGAACTCCGGACCCGAGGTCGGCGTCGCCTCGACGAAGGCTTTCGTCTCCACGCTCGCGATCTTGAATCTCTTCGCTGTGTACTTGGGCCGTCAGCGCGGTGCCATCACGCATGACCAAGAGATCTCGTACATCGAGGCCTTGATCGGAACTCCGTCGCAGATGGAAGCCGTTCTCTCGTACGACAAGTTCTTCGCCGAAGCCGCTTCAGCACTGAAAGAATACCGCGGTCTTTTGTACATGGGTCGTGGAGTCAGCTTCCCGATCGCACTCGAAGGTGCTTTGAAATTGAAAGAGCTCGCTTACATGCACGCCGAGGGCTATGCCGCTGGCGAAATGAAGCACGGCCCACTCGCGCTTATCGACGAGCGCATGCTCATCGTCATGGTCGCTCCTCGCGACGGGCACTACGAAAAAACCGTCTCGAATCTGGAAGAGGCTCGAGCGCGGGGAGGGAAGATCATCTCTGTCGGCACCGGCGACGATCAGGGCCTGAAGAACGTGAGCGACTTCTATCTCTCGCTTCCAGATGCGAAATGGACGATCAATCCGATCTTGTCGGTCATCCCCATGCAGCTCCTCGCGTACCACGTCGCCGACGTCCTCGGCCACGACGTGGACCAACCGCGAAACCTCGCGAAGTCGGTCACGGTCGAGTGACGTGACGTGACGGAAGTCGTCACGACTCTTCCTTAAGCTTCGGTGAGATTCTGTGAGTCCGACTGCGGTCGGTCGATCACATCAATGAAACGGACGTGCAGCTTTGGCTTCCGCTGAAGAGTCCGATCGAGCTCATTCCGCTGCCGCACGTCGCGTTCACGGTCGATTGGCATTGCATGCCGTTTCCGAAGCTCCTCATGGGCGCGCTCGCGGGGCAGGTCGAGCCCGTCGGTAGCACGGTGTCGCAGCGACCCGTCCGTGTCGCGAGATTCACTTCGGTCAGAAGCAATCCACCTTGAGCGCAGGCGAAGTCGATTTGTTCGAAAGCAGTGAAGAGAGCCGCCGGGAGAATTGCTTCAGTGGCGCGAGAGAGGGTCATCGTACCCGCTTGAAGTGTCGTGGCGAGACGAAGGTGGACGCGATCGCAATTCGTCGGACCACAGCCCAATTGTGCAGTGAGGAGAGACGTGATGTTCGCACCTTGTAGGTGGGTCGGCGCCGTCATGACGGTACTTATCGGCCGCGGAGTCGCATCGGCGAACGAGCCGCATGCGTCTGCAGATTTCTTTCGATTCGCGAGGCAACGATCGAGTTGAGCATTGGCTCTCGTGCCCGTGGCCGTGACGATGCCCATCTGCTTCGAGAGAAAACCGATGTTTCGAGATTGCTGAAGCGCGACGAAGTGAGTGGTCTCTAGTTCGGATCGAATGTTCGTCGCCGTCACGTTTTGATCCGCGTGAATCATCGCTTGAGACAGTCCGATCATCACGATCCCGCCGATCCCCAACGCGATCACGACTTCCATGATGGAAAAGCCGCTTTCATCTAGTTTGGGCATTTGAGCGAGAGTCGATGCACGCATATAGTAATAGGTGTACCAGAGATGCACGTTGACTGGGAGTCTCCTACGAGAATCGTCGCGAAACAGAGCGGATTTACTTTCGTCGAAGTGATGGTTTCGGCCGCGCTCGTCTTCGTCATCATGGGTGGCATTAGTTACGTCATGGTCCAGCTCGGCCGGATGCGAGTTCGATCCGAGTACATCGCGACGATATCGGCCATCGAGTCTTCGCTGTCGACCGCACTTCTCGACGAAGCGAAATATGCCGATCCGGCCGTGAAGGCCGCTCTTCGTGCCGGTACCGTTCCATCGCCTTGGTCGTTTCGAGTCCAAGGAAACACTCGGGCAACGAATTTCGATTTTACGATCGACCCCGGCCAATCGGTGACGCTCGATCGAACATTCGTCACTTGCGCTGGCTTTCCGTCACCGACTTGCGTTCACAAGATTTCGCTCGAGTCCGGCTATGTGTCGGGACGAATGGGTTTCGCCTACCGCTTCGAGACCGCTCAAGATCTGACGTCGCTCAATTTCCGAGGCGCGGGAGACGCTGGGACGGCCGCACTCAACACCGGAAACTTCTCGCTCACGATTCCTTACGAATATTATCTCAATCAGCTTCAGATGATATGCGACCCTGCGACGACGCTAGGAGCCTACGGTTTGCAGCGCGATCAGGCGCTCGCGAGTTGTCTTCAACAGCCGCAGGCTCCTTGCCCCGTTGGGACGCTTCCGAAATCACTACGTCTCGACAACACGACGGGCCCCGATCCGAGCGTCGAGCTCGCATGCGTCGGAACGCAGCAAGCGAGCTGTCCGCAAAACTATTCTCTGCACGATCTCGACACTCGAACCCTCGATGCAGGAGCGGCGAAGGCCGGCCACTGCGTTTACGCGACTGCGACGTCGGCGGGCGGGCCTGGCTATGGTCCCGGTTCGAACATTTGGGGACAAGCGTGTCCGTTGTCGTATCGATCGGCGTCTTCTTGTTCTTTGACCAACGTCACGCAAGCCGACGGGTGGTGTCCCGACGAGTTCGATTGTACTCCCGTCCCGCCGATCGACAACGGCGACGGAACCTTCACTCCTCAGCCCGATTACTGTGTTTTGACCGTGCCGGCCCACGTGCAGCCACCTTCACCGGGACACGCGGCACTTTCGGAGAGTGGGCCCAACGTGAGTTGCTCTGTCGTCATTCCGGCGCAGAGCTGCGGGGCGATGTGGAACGCCCAAGTCGACCTGTCGATCGGCTGTGTTCTCGCCGTTCCGGAGCTCGTGAATGTTCAATAATCAACGCGGCACGATTCTCGTCAACGTTTTGATCACGGCCGCAGTCGTCGGAATCGCGATCGCATTCATGCTGGACAAGATTTCCAAGTCCAACGATTTCGCGATCCTACCGAAGGTCAGGTCGACGATGGCACAGACCGAGATTCAAGCACGTGCCCTCGCGTATTCTCCGAGAGGTTACACGAACTGCGACTCCAACGTCGGTCCAGCGTCGTGCATTCCGAATTCGAGCGAGTACTCGAAGCTCTCGACGAAAGACGTCGGAGTTCAGCTCCTGGGCTACGATCCATCGGTGCTCAAGATGCAAATCGAGATCGCATACAGGGGATCTACGATTTCGATTCAACCTCGTATAGTCGATTTGCAGATTCCCGCAGAAGTCCTCCAGTCGGCGAGCTTTCAATGTCCCACCTCGCAGCCGATCTTCGTCGGGTTCGATGCACAAGGCAGGAGACAATGCCGAGGGCTTCCCGCGACGGTTTGTCCGACGGGTCAATACGTCAGTTCGATCAACATCGCCACACTCGAACCGACTTGCACCGATGCAGGACGTTTTTTCACCTGTCTCAGTATCAACGAGTACGTCTCGACGTTGACGTGGACCGGGGCGGGTATCGTGACGTTCAGTTGTGCGCCGAGACCGTCGCCGTTCGCGTATTTTT
>JAZKJB010000213.1:0-5530 GCA_040384505.1 Bdellovibrionota bacterium
GTTCGAGAGTTTCTTGAGCTTCATCGGACTCGGGCTTCAACCGCCATATTCTTCGTGGGGTGTATTGGCGAACGATGGATGGAAAGCAAAAAGCTATCCGCATTTGGTTCTGTATCCGGGAATGGCGTTGTTTTTCACCATGCTCGCCTTCAACTTGCTCGGCGATGGACTTCGCGACGCGTTCGATCCGAAATTGAAGCGGTGATCAAAGTAAGAGGTACCGAATGTCCGATGTGATTCAGTTTTATTACAATCCGATGTCGCGTGCACGAATTGCCCACTGGGCTCTCGAGGAGTCGGGACTTCCGTACGAAATGAACGTTCTCGATTTCGACAAAGCGGAACATAAGAAGCCCGAATTTTTGAAGTTGAATCCGATGGGAAAGGTGCCCGCGATCGTTCACCGGGATCACGTCGTCACGGAAGCGGCCGCGATCCTCGCATATCTCGCCGACATCGCGCCTGAGAAAAAGCTCGCACCCGGTCTCCAAGATCCGGACCGCGCGACCTACTTGCGCTGGCTCTTCTTCATGGCGACGAATTGGGAAGCATCGGTTCTCGACAAAAGTTTTCCTAGGACGCAAGAGCTTCGCCCGAGCATGCTCGGGTACGGCAGTTATGCCGATGTGGCTCATGCCGTCGAAACGGCGATCGAGCCAGGACCGTACATTCTCGGGGAGCGCTTCACGATGGCCGATCTTCTGATCGGAGCACATCTCGAATACTCGCTGATGATGAAGTGGATCGAACCACGACCCAGCTTCTTGGCTTTCGTGGAACGCTGCCAAGCCCGACCCGCTGCGAAGCGGGCCAATGAGCAGTCGATGAAGATCATGGAGAAAATGAAGACCGGAAAGTGACGCGTCAGTTGACGCGTCGTTCACCAAAAAGGAAGATGGTCCTTTCTAGGCCGCGCGGATGTCTCTTGGGTTTTCTTTGAATCCCTCGGCTGAAGCGGCGATCACGGCTGAGCGATATTTCTCCGGCACTTCGCCTTTCAAGTACGATCCCGGTTTCACCAGTGGGAAAAGCTCTTCATAAGTGCGGACCGAGTCGCCCGAGATTCGGCGATTCACGTGCGCACGTTCGATTTCGGCGGGGTGTTGGAGGCCAGCGGCACCCAAAAGATCCGCGAAAGCGACGAGCGTGTGCTTCTGATAGTTCGCCACACGAACTTTCTTGTCCGAGGGGACCAATCCGTAAACGAGATCCGGGTTGCTCGTCGCGACGCCGGTCGGGCAGTGGTTCGTGTTGCAAAGGCGAGCTTGGATGCAGCCGAGTGCGAGCATCATTCCACGAGCCGAGTTGCAGAGATCCGCGCCGAGTGCGATCCGCGAAAACAAATTGAAACCCGTCATGATCTTGCCCGACGCGATGATGCGAATGTGTTTTCGCAAATCGAAGCCGGTGAGGGTGTCGTGAACGAAGCTCAAACCTTCTTCGAGGGGAGCGCCGACCGAGTTCGAGAACTCGAGAGGGGCGGCGCCGGTTCCGCCTTCACCGCCGTCGACGGTGATGAAGTCCGGGTAGATTCCCGTTTCGACCATCGCCTTGCAGATCGCGACGAACTCCGAGGGGCGTCCGATACACAATTTGAAGCCGACGGGTTTTCCGCCCGAGAGCTCGCGCAACTGACGCACGAACTGCAGGAGGCCCTTCGGAGTCGAGAACGCACGGTGAGCGGGCGGAGACACGACGTCTTTTCCCGGCTGCACTTTTCTAATCTCGACGATCTCGGGAGTAATTTTCGCAGCCGGGAGGATTCCGCCGTGTGCGGGCTTCGCGCCTTGGCTCAATTTGATTTCGATCATCTTCACGACCGACAAGGTCGCACGCTCTTTGAAGAGCTCCGGTGCGAAGTCGCCGTCGGGCGTGCGGCAACCGAAGTAACCCGTTCCGATTTGCCAAACGATGTCGCCACCACCCGAGAGATGATGCGGGCTCAAGCCCCCTTCACCGGTGTTGTGATAAAAGCCGCCGAGGGCCGCGCCACCATTCAACGCTTGAATCGCGTTCTTGCTGAGCGAGCCGTAGCTCATCGCGGAAATGTTCAAGAGTGCAGCCGAGTAGGGCTGCTTGCACTGCGGGCCACCGACGACGATACGAAGATCCTTCGGATCGTTGTGATGAGGAGCGAGAGAATGCGAGATCCACTCGTAACCTTCGTCGTAGACGTTTCGCTGAGTTCCGAAGGGGAGAGTGTCCGTTTGTTGTTTGGCGCGCTGATAAACCACCGAGCGCGTTTCGCGATTCACCGGAGCGCCAGCGAGATCCGATTCGATGAAGTACTGTTGAATCTCGGGGCGAATCGCTTCGAGGCCGTAACGGAAGTGTCCGAGGAGCGGGAAGTTTCGGAGGATCGCCTTCTTGGTTTGGAATGCGTCGAGAAGACCGATCGCGATCAGCGGTCCGAAGATCACCAGTGCCGAGAGAGAGTAGAGAGAGAAGTAGGACGCAACTGCGACCAACGATAGAACGCAGCCCGAAACGATGAAGAACAAACGACGCACGCCACACCTCCGCGACACTGTCTTGTCGGAGAAATGTGGCGTGAATGTGAGAACTTGGAGGGCGTTCGGGACGAACGTCCCTCAAACGATTTTAGTCGTTCACGTAGCCGAGCGAACGCGCGTCCTTGGTCGAGTACCAAACTTCGTCTTTGCGAAGAAGGGCGTCTTTACGATCGAGCTCGTTGGCGAGAGCGGGTGAAGCGGTGCGAATCGCGCTCAGCCACTGATCGGCGAAGCTATGGCGAAATTCGTTTTGCTCGGCTTTGGTCAAGGCCTCGCCGATCGTCACCTTCACCGCGGACTTCGCACAAGGATCGGCTTTGATCGCCGCGACCGTCGATTTCTTCAGCTTGTGAGTCGCGACTTCGGTTCCGTGGAACATGAATCGAGCGCCGCCCTTCGCGCTGCGAACCGCGCCGGCCGCGTACACGACCGTGCAAGCGGACGCGCAGCTGCCTGCCGCGATCGTGTCGACGCCGTAGCGTCGAAGTTCATCCATCGCATTGAGTGCGGCATAGAGATCGCCGCCATCCGAATTGCCGATCTTGACCGTGATGTCGCGATCGCCAGCCTTCGAGAGGTTCGCGACCTTCGAGACGAGCTGGTGCATCGAGCATTTTGAAACCGGGCCAGAGAAACCGACCGTACCGGCTTGTGCGCTACATCCGAAGAAGAGCGCGAGTGCGAGAGCGAGCTTACCCAAGGGAAGTTCTCCTTCCCCGTTCAGCTCTCAATTTATCAGGTTTAGCCGTCGGCTACGCTATACGCATGATGGGTGCGAAATCGTTCGTCGGCCGATCGAAAGGATTACAGGAACGTCGGCGTCATGGACGATTTAGACAGGGGAGGGAATCGGTTTCGGTTTGGGGTTTCCGTTTGGAGTTTCAGTTTCGGTTCGGTTTTCAGTTCTCCGTCTTGATCTTCTCGACCGAAAACGGACGACCGAGCCGGAACGGAAACCGAAACCCCAAACCGAAACCGAAAACCGATTCCGCTCGTTAGACGTTGAATCTAAAGAAAAGGACGTCGCCGTCTTTCACTTCGTACTCTTTGCCCTCGGAGCGGTATTTGCCGGCTTCTTTCACGGCGGCTTCCGTCTTCAAGGTGAAGAGGTCGTCGCAGTTGTAGGTCTCGGCGCGGATGAAACCCTTTTCGAAATCGGAGTGGATCACGCCGGCGGCCGCAGGAGCTTTCCAGCCGCGACGAATCGTCCACGCGCGAACTTCTTTTTCGCCAGCGGTGAAGTACGTGAAGAGATCGAGGAGTTTGTAGGCTTCGAAGATCAAGCGGTTCAAACCCGGCTCGGTCGCGCCGATCGACGAGAGGAACTCGGCCTGCTCTTCTTTCGGAAGCAGCGCGATTTCGGCCTCGAGAGCCGAGCAGATCAGGACCGAACGGTTGTTCTCGGTCTTGGCGAAATCTTGGACTTGTTTCACCCAGTCGTTGCCGTTCTTCGAGAAATCTTCTTCGTTCACGTTGCACGCATAGAGTACGGGCTTCATCGAGAGCAGATGCAAGTCGCGAGCGATGACCAGCTCGGTTTCGTCGAGGGTGACCGTGCGTGCGGCTTTTCCTTCGCCGAGAGCATCTTGGATTTTTTTAAAGACGTCGTATTCGGCTTTGATCTTCTTGTCGGCGCCGGTCTTCGCGAGCTTTTCGATTTTCTGAACTCGTTTGTCGACCGAGTCGAGATCCGCGAGCATGAGTTCCGTGTTGATCACACCGATGTCGCGAAGGGGATCGACTGAACCCGAGACGTGGATGATGTTCGGGTCGTCGAAACAACGAACGACGTGGACGATCGCATCGGTCGCTCGGATGTGGCCGAGGAATTGGTTACCGAGGCCCTCACCCTTCGAGGCACCCGCAACGAGGCCCGCGATGTCGACGAACTCGATCGTCGTCGGGATCAAGCTCTTCGGCTTGATCAGCTCCGAGATTTTTCTCAGGCGCTCGTCCGGAACGGTGACGACGCCGACGTTCGGGTCGATCGTGCAGAACGGGTAGTTCGCCGCTTCCGCTTTCGCCGCGGTGAGTGCGTTGAAGAGCGTCGATTTTCCGACGTTGGGGAGACCAACGATTCCTACTTGGAGTGCCATGAGATCCTCGTTCTAGATCGGTTTTCCGTCGCCGTTTCGGTTTGGCGTTTCGGTTTCCGTTCAGTTTTCCGTTTTCGGTTTCGTAGCTTCGTTCGTATCGACGACCGCAGTGCCGCCAATCGCATCGCGGGTGAATTTCGTTGCAGCTTTCGAGGTGCCGTCGAAGATCAGGGATTCGATCGCGTCGCCCGCGGTGTTCAAGAAGTCGTGGAGTTCGGCTTGTTCTTCGGTCGAGAAGTTTTGAAGAACGTGAGTGGCCGCATCGATGTTCGGGTTGGGGCTGCGGCCGACTCCGAGTTTCAAGCGCACGTAATCTTGAGTCGAGAGCATCTGGTTGATCGACTTGATTCCGTTGTGACCGCCGCTTCCGCGGTTTTTGTGGACGCGAATCGCGCCGAAGCCCACGTCGATTTCGTCATGGACCACGACGACCTTCTCGAGCTCGATCTTGTAGAAATCCATCAATGCGCGAACGCTCTCGCCGGATTTGTTCATGAAGGTCTGCGGCTTCGCGAAGATCACTTCTTGCTCTTCCATCTTCAGGCGAACGACGAGGGCTTGGCGCTCGTCCTTCCAACGCGGATTCCCCACGCTCTGCGCGTACGCATCGAGCGCCATGAACCCGATGTTATGCCGGGTCATCGCATATTTTCCGCCTGGGTTACCCAGGCCGACGATTAGCCACACGCGTAAAAGCCCTCGAAGTCGAAAGTGGAAGGAAACTTATAGCAGGAGATCCCAGAAATGAGAAAGGCTCCCTTGGGGAGCCCTTCATCGGTGGTGAGCTTTGCGAACCGCAGGCGGCATCTGCCATCCGCGATCTGCAACGGCCAACTGCGAACAGCCAGCCGCCAACCGCGTTCTCGGTTACTTCTTCGCCGGAGCCGCTGCTGCTGCCGGTGCTGCGCCCGGGGCTGCCGG
>JAZKJB010000214.1:0-3660 GCA_040384505.1 Bdellovibrionota bacterium
ATCCTCGAGCGCGCAGGCATGGGATTCGGCCACCGAGACCGCGGTCACGGTCTTGAACTCCCGCGGCGGAGCGAAGTTGATCGCGCTGCCGTTCGACCAACAGCGAACCGATCGATCTTGGCGAAGGGCGCAGGCGAAATTCTTGCCGAGTCCGAGATCTCGAACCGGTCCGAGATCGGAGGGCATGTGGCCGAGGAGACTCGTCGCCACGGGCGCAATTTCTCCGACGCTCAAACATTCGACGGTATCGTTCGCGAGGATCGCGCAGAGATCGGTACCGGAAGCCGCGAGTTTCTTCGCGCCTTTCCATGAGGGGCGCGAGTCCACTTTCGATTCACCGAACGAAGAAAAACAACGATTGCCGTCGTCGTCGATCGCACAAATCGCCGTCGAGCCGACCGCGATGGCCGTCGCATTCTTCAGTTTTCGCTCGACGGGCCGGGAGCGATCTCCATTGGTCGCGCACTTGAGGACGTCGTCGTCGATGAAGCAAAGGAATCCCTCCACGCCGCCGACGGCCGTCAGGTCCGAGAACGGACCGAAGTGTTCACCTACGCTCGAAGGGGCGAGTGAGCTTTTGATTCGGAGTGGATCGTTCGAAAGACCGTAATCTTGAGTACAAGAAACGACGCCCTTCGTTCGGTCGACTTTGCAGATCATGGCTCCCACCTGAATGATGTCGGCGGCCTTCGCATCGGCGGTCACCGACGCCAACTGGTTGGGAGGCGCGGAGCCACTCGCGATGCCCCAACATTTCCAAGCTCCTTCATCCAACGCGCAACTTGCACTCTTCGTTATCGCGAGTGCCGTCGGTTTCACGAGGACGGATTCGATCGTCGTGGCGTCCGGGTAGCAGGTGATGACTCGTGAAGAGCCGTCAGCGGGCCGGCCGCAAACGCGTTCGGACGTCACGTTCGTGAGGAAGAGCGGCTTGCTCGTCATTCGTGCCTCGATGGCGAGAGCTCGGCCGGCCGAGAAAGCCGCGGCCAAGAGGGCGAACAAGACGATGAAGCGAAGCGGGGTTCTGAGGAAATCGAGCATTGCCGGCTCTCCTTTGACGCAGGTCGTCTATCGCGTCGAACGGACGGATTCAAGGGCTAAGGCGGGCATCGTTGCTAAGTGATTGAAGATCTGGGAGAAGCGGCGTGAGTCCGTTCATCTCAATCGAGGCCCCGATGGCAGCGACGCCTTTCGATTTTTCAAAATTCGAGTTCCATCCGGTCATCGCCATGCCCGAGGGCTACGAGGTTTACGACTTTACGAAGAGCTACGACCCGAAGCGCCCTCGCGCCTCCACCCACGGGGTCGGTCGCTATGATGAAAAACGGTCGGGGATGTACGAAACCGAGCTCTTCGATCCGCAGTCGAGCCATCGCCGCGATGTCCATATCGGCGTCGATCTCGCGGCTCCCGTCGGCACAGAGGTCCATGCCTTTTACGACGGCGTGATCTTCCTCACCGCGATCAACCCGGCTCCTGGGGATTACGGTGGGACGATCGTCACGGAACATCGACTCGGCGAGCGTACGATTTGGGCGTTGCATGGACATCTGAGTCACGCATCCGTCGCGAAGGCGAAGGCCGGGGCTGCCGTCAAAGCGGGCGACGTGATCGGTTGGCTCGGAGACGAGAGTGAAAATGGGGGATGGAATCCTCATGTCCATTTCCAGCTCTCGTGGCTTCGGCCGGAGAAGTGCGACATGCCAGGCGTCGTCGCCGATCGTGATCGTGAGCAAGCTCTTCGTGACTATCCCGACCCTCGGCTCGTCTTGGGCCGTTTGTACTGACTCTCTAGCTATCTAGATTTCCATATTCCCATGCGTCGGAACTTGTTTAGCGGGGCAGGGGCACCATAGGCTCTGCTTTCTTGCAAATTCACGAAAGGAATTTTCGAATGGCACTGCGTATCGGCGACCTCGCACCGAACTTCAAAGCGACGACCACTGACGGCGAACTCGATTTCCATCAATGGGCCGGCGACAAATGGGTCGTCTTCTTCTCGCATCCGCGTGACTACACTCCCGTGTGCACGACCGAGCTCGGAACGGTCGCGCGTTTGAAACCCGACTTCGAAAAGCGCAACGTGAAGTGCATGGGCCTCTCGGTCGATCCGATCGAAGACCACAAAGGTTGGGTCAAAGACATCGAAGAGACTCAAAACTGCAAACTGAATTTCCCGCTCGTCGCGGACGCGGACAAACGCGTGGCGAACATGTACGACATGATCCATCCGAACGCGAACGACACGTTCACCGTTCGCTCGGTGTTCATCATCGATCCCGCGAAAAAAGTTCGCTTGATCCTCACGTATCCCGCGAGCACGGGCCGCAACTTCACCGAGATCTTGCGCGTGATCGACAGCCTCCAGCTGACCGACAGCCACAAGGTCGCGACGCCGGCGGATTGGAAAGACGGTCAAGACGTGATCATCGTTCCTTCGTTGAAAGACGAAGTCGAGATGAAGCGCTTGTTCCCGAAGGGATGGAAGCAAGTGAAGCCGTACCTTCGTGTGACTCCGCAGCCGAACAAGTGATTCGTTTTTCGAAGTGAGCCTTTGAAAGGCGTACAAGCCGACTCGTAAAGTCGCCAGACCCAGGCATTCGGCCTGGGTTTCTTTTTGAGCTGATCTGGTTCGAGATTTGAATGGTCTAGAAATGTTCTAGGACCAGTCGCTCTCGGATCGGAAAAGATGTCCACTCTTCCAACGATGAAATCTCCGGAAAAAAAGCAGATCTCTCGGGTCGGGGCGTTCCTGTCGGCTGCCTTCTGGGTCACGGCCACGTCGGCTTTCGCGGCATCGGCCGTTCGCAGCGCCGCTCCTTTCGGTCGAGACGTTTTGACGTCGTACGCGACGTTGATGAAGACGTGCGACGCCAATCCGATCGCGACGGTGTTCGTCTTGATCTGGAGCGTACTCGTGTTCGGTGCGCTCGCTTCGATCGTTCGACGAGTCGTCGGCGTGCGGGGGACTTGGGGAGCATCGCTCGCAGTAGCGACGGCTTCGGTCGTTTCTCTTTTCGAAAGCTTCGCCGCTGGTCGTGTCGGCATCGACGACTCGGATCGCGCGGCCGTCTTGATGGTCACGGCGGCTTTCGCTTTTGCCGGTAACTCCAGACTCTGGTGGCTCGTTCTCGCTCCGATTCTCGCGGCCTGCGCGATCGCGCCCGTGGCTTGGCTCGAGTTCTGGCAAGCAGTCGGCTCCACGGACCTCGCACGCGCTGCAGCTCCCGCGGTGCTCGCCTCGTGTCTCGCTTCGCTCATCGTCGTCGTTCGCGAAACGCGAGCTCGCGTTCTCGAGGCTCGGAGTGGAATCGCGGAAGTCACTCGGCGTGAAGAGGTCGTGGCGACGACTCTCGTGTCGTTCTCCCGTGCGGTCGCCCAAACGATGCGAGTCGAAGCCGCGAATCCCGCTCCGCTGGGATCGATGGAAGAAACGATCGAAGCGACGGCGAGCCGGATGAACCCGAACGACGTCTTGAGTGCTTTCTCGCAGACGACGACCGTCGAAATCGAAACGCCCGAAAACGCTCCGTCGGTTTCTGGCTCGGTGACTTATCAAGATCTTCAAATCCTCGCGAGTGAAGCTCTCGAGGTGGTCCGTGTGAAGTGGGCCAGCCGCTCGGACGTTTGGTTCGCATGGTATCCGGTGCGACTCGGTGC
>JAZKJB010000215.1:0-3048 GCA_040384505.1 Bdellovibrionota bacterium
TCGATTCAACCTACGCAACTCGATTTATTTTGTCGAGGCGGAAGAAATCCGAGAAGATGCCGTCATGCCGGCGCCACGAGTGACAGTTGTCCTTCCCGTCTTCAACGGCGAACGCTTCATCCGCGATGCGGTCGAGAGCATTCTTTCACAGACACTCGAGGACTTCGAGCTCATCGTCATCGATGATGGTTCGACCGATCGCACTCCTGAGATACTATCCTTACTGAAAGATGACCGTCTGTCAGTCCATCGCAATGACACCAACTTGAAATTGATTTCGTCTTTGAATCGCGGCCTCGTGCTAGCGCGAGGGGAATTCATCGCGAGAATGGATGCCGACGACATTTCGAAACCTGAACGACTCGCTAAGCAGGTCGCTTTCTTAGACTCGCATCCTGACATCGACCTCGTGGGAACTGATATTCTAGTCTTCGAAAGCGATCCTGACGACGGGGTGCGATTGATGCCTCCGCCCGTCACATCAGCCCAAATTCGCTGGGAACTCCTTCGAGTGAGCTGCCTCTACCATCCGACGGTCATGATGAGACGGAGTATTTTCGATTCTGAAAAAGCCTATGATCCGACGTTCACTCACAGTGAAGATTATGAACTCTGGCTTCGCCTTTCTCGCACTCGAAAGCTTTGGAACATCATCGAGCCTCTGTTGCTTTACCGGCGTCATGAAAACAGCATCAGTCGAACGCAGGCGATCACGCAGCGCGAGCGAGCGGAAGCGGCGCTGGCACACGAGATCGAAGTTCGCATCGGAATTCGGCCGTCGCGAGCGGTAACGGGACCGTTGATGCAGCCTTGGTCGTTGGGTTCTCTCGAATCCGTAGACGAATTCCGACGAATTTTCCCACTTCTAGTGGAGGAAAGCCTTACCCAGGGAGAGCTCTCGAAGATTGATCGCAGATTCATAGAAGACAGTGCGCTCGCGACGATTTTACGTCTCGTCGCGCAAGCTCTTCGTCACAAACGAACTTTTGTTTGGGCGCTCTTCGGCACGATCTTGGAATGCCGATTTTCGAAAGAAACCTTTTTCAGGTTTCCGTTTCGACTCGGTCAAATGGTGGCGCGAAAGTTAGTGGCGAAAATCTGACGGATGCTCGCCATCAGACATCATCGCCTCGCGAGAAACCGGTCGATCGACTCGTCGATCGTAGGCCGCGGCTTCCCGAGGATGGAGGCGAGCTTCGATGAATCGAGCGACGTGTTCTTCGGACGAGCGGCGCCCATTTTGATTTGATCCATCGTTACCGGTGTCAAAACGCTTGAGTCGAGATCCAATTTCAACGCCAATTTTCGAGCGAGATCGAATTTCGAAACAGAAGTCGCGCCTCCGGCATGGTACAGACCCGAAATTTCGCGCTCGATGCAGGCGCCGATGTCGTCGGCGAGATGATAAGTCGAAACTGGCGAAAAGGTGACGTCTGTCAGCATGGTTCGACGTTCGCATTTCTTCAATCCGTCGAGGACCCACTCCATGAAGCTCATTCGCCCATCCGTTCTCCAGCCCAAGATGTTAGTTCTAAGCGTGAGCCCTTTTGACCATTCTCGGACCTCGTATTCCCCTTCGAGTTTGGTCTGCGCATAGTAGTTGAGCGGCCGAGTTGCATCGCTTTCGATGTACAGCCCATGCTTAGCGCCGTCGTAAACGGACTCGGTCGAGATGTACACGAGACTCGCCTCTTGCTGTCGAGAATGTTCGACGAGACTCCTCGTGAGCCGCACGTGAAGATCGTAAATTTTCTCGCGCTCGGAAGGTCGTTCACATTCGTTAACGAAGACGCTAGAAGCCGCATGAACGATCGCATCGGGCCGAGTCTCCTGCACGACACCGGCGAGCTCGGTGTCGTCAAGAATGTTCAGGCGCTTCCAGCGGTCGCTTCGAATTCCGGGGGGACAACTCTGGCCGCTGAGTCCGATACAAATATGACGCCGTCCCAGAACGTCCATGATCGCACGACCGGCCATTCCGCCCGCTCCAGTCACCAGAATGACTTTTTCCCCCGCCGGATTCGTCATCGCTGACTCCAGGTCCGGGGATCGTAGACTTCGGGTGGAACCGAAGAAAATTCGCGCAATCTCGCAAGCTCCGCACTAGTCAGAAGTGGGAAGCGAAAGGTTTCAGCATTTCGACGAACTTGTTCGGCGCTATCGCAGCCGAGAATGAGTTGGGCTTCGGGTGCGACGGTTCTTACGAATGAAAGTGCGAGGTCCGACGGCTCACGACCGAGCTCTAGACAAGTTCGATGCCATTTTTCGATCCATTTCGACGCCGCGGTGTGCTTCGCTTCGACGTCGTGCGACTCCATGAGCAACAGGCCCTGAAGGAAGACACTTCGAATGAAAATAGTTTTCTCCGCCCCCCTGGCCCTCGCGAGAAGATCGCCCGCGATCCATCGCTGGTCGAAGACGTTCAACGGCAGCTGAACTACCTGAAGGTTTGGAATCATGAGAGCCAGTTCGAATTCCTGTGGCGTGTAGATCGAGACTCCAAAACCACGAACCCATTCCCGCCTGCTGCACTCTTCGAGTGCTAGCTCGAGGCCCTCGTTCCACGTCTCCATCTGAGCGGGCTTGTGAAGGAGAACGAAATCGAGGTCGCGCCCGAAGTTCTCGCGACTCTTCTCGACCGAAGCCAAGACACTCTCTCGATCGATTGGGTTCACGGTGGCGTGGAGCTTGCTGATGATCTCGAACTGACAATCTTCTCGAGTCTTTAGAAAAGTTCCGATTCGTCGCTCACTGTTTCCATACGAACTAGCGGTATCGATCGAGCGCACGCCAACGTCCCACGCTGCAGAAAGGATCGCATCGCATTCACTTTGATCAGGCGCGATCGAGCGTCCTGCGATCCCGTAGGCCATCCCCAATTGGGCGGCGCCCAACACCATGGGTAGAGTTCGTTCGTCCGGTTCGGAGGAGTCTTGTGAGCGCAACATATCGAGTGGCCCAACTTATAATTTCCGCGCTTTGATACGCAACCTTTCTGGCAGTGGATTCACCCCTTGTGCTAGGTTTGGCGCCTATTCGGCTTTCCGG
>JAZKJB010000215.1:3058-3935 GCA_040384505.1 Bdellovibrionota bacterium
AGTCGGAATCACCGAGCATCTCTCGATGCGGTTTCGGTCACGCCCCTATGACACCCAGGAGGTCCGGGATTTCGTCGCCCACTGCGAAATCTCCCGGAGGTACCACTGGGGAATCTTTAGCGGCGGCACTCACATCGGCAACGTCTCCACCTCCAGCTGGAGCCAAGAAAATCATTGGATCGACCTTTCCTTCCTCGTTGGTGACTCTAACTATTGGGGCAAAGGAATCGCGACGACGGCCGTCGCGGCGGCTGTGAACTACTTCTTCGATCGAACGAGTTATCGCCGGATCATCGGAGGAGCCAGTTCGGGAAATATCGGCTCTATAAAAGTCATGGAAAACGTCGGGATGAAACTCGAGGGGCGCCTTCGAGAGCAGGCTTATTACCCTGCTCTCGAACGCTACATGGACGACATGAGATTCGGAATTTTGAAGGACGAATGGCGAACGAAAAAATCGGACTTCCCGGATTTGTCCCTGGTGCACGTCGAAAAGATGAATTGGGAGTGAGATTGTCCGGACCTCGAACGAGACTGAATTTCTCGTGCTAACTCGGTCGGCCATGCGTTATGGTTCGACTTCCCGTATCAGGTGGCTACATGGCGTCGAAATTCATTCCCTATGCGCGGCAGTCGATTTCTCCTGCCGATATCGAATCCGTCATCTCGGTCCTTCAATCCCCGTTTTTGACGCAAGGCCCTACGATTCCGAAGTTCGAGAAGCTAGTCGCTGATTACTGCGGAGCTCAATACGCCGTCGCTGTGAATAGTGCGACGTCGGCCCTCCACATCGCTTGCCTCGCGGCCGGCTTGAAATCCGGTGATTCCCATTGGACGAGTCCGAACACGTTCGTCGCGTCGGCGAACTGCGGAATCT
>JAZKJB010000216.1:0-901 GCA_040384505.1 Bdellovibrionota bacterium
ATATAGAAAATCTCTGCCTGGTAGAGCTCTTGTCGTACGCTCCACTTCAAGAGAAGAGTCACCCAGAGGAAGAAAAGCAAAATCGCGAACACACTCGACTTGAGAACTCCAGTCAGGATCGATCGCGAATTCTTGATCACGAGAAAGCCAAGGATCGGAGCTCCGAAGAACACCATGCTTTCGCCAGTCGAAAAGTCGCCGAGTGGCACGAGCTGATGAAGAACCGCACCGTAAACGAAGATCAATGTAAAGGGCACGACCAGAAAGGTCCGCTCGGAGATCGGAAGATGGAAGAGCCAGCTCGAACGATCGTGTACGTTGAAGACGACACCCAAAAAGAGAACGAACAGTGAGTATCCGAGCGCCATGACGACGTGTGGATACGAACTCTGAGAATCGTCGTACAGGTCGGGAATGGGTGAATACGGATCGTGGATCAAAACAGACCGCAAAGTGATGATCCCGATCGCCATGATCAGGAACAAAACTCCGAAGACGTAAGGGTGCAGGCGAATCACGACTTTGAGCGAATCGAAGGCGCGGGTCATTTCGAAGCTCCTTGTTGGAGTCCATTTTTCGTCAACGTGAGGACGCGATCGGAAAGTCTCAGCGCCTCGTCGGTCGAGTGACAAACGTAGAGAACCGACATCTCCCCGCTCGAAAATCGATCGAGAAGTAGGCGCGTGATCGCTTCCTTGGATTGAGGTGAAAGATTCGCCGTCAATTCGTCTAGGATCAAAAGTTTCGGCTCGAAAGAGACCGCCTTCAGCAGACGAAACTTCGACGCTTCCCCCGAGGACAACGTTCCGATCCGCGATTTGAGATCCAGGTTGAATTCGCTCGCGAGCTTCGAGAAGAGCTCGTGATTCCACTTCGAGTAAAGCTCGCGCGTCGCCGTGAT
>JAZKJB010000216.1:911-1276 GCA_040384505.1 Bdellovibrionota bacterium
CTTGGAGAATCTCCGCGCGTGCAGCTCCTCGATTTTCGCGGCCCCAGAAACGGATCGACCCGCTTCGTGGATCCGAGTGGCCCAAGAGGCAATCGATGAGTGTCGACTTGCCGGCGCCATTCTCCCCCATGATCGTGACGAATTCGCCAGGTGCGACAGTCAGGTTCACGCCTTCGAAGAGGGGTTTCCTGCGATAGCCGAAGGACACGTTCGTAAGTTCGAGCGGAGATTTCATTTCCGGCTCCTGTCGCGAATGAGTTCGATGAGTTGATTGGGAGAGTTTCCGAGGGCTTTGGCGAGCTCGAGGCACTCGTCGATCTTCTGATTGAGAAGCTCGTTCTTCCTCTTCTGGGCCTTCTTGTCTT
>JAZKJB010000216.1:1286-1681 GCA_040384505.1 Bdellovibrionota bacterium
GCACGGATTCGACCAAACCCAAACTCTGAAGTTGCTGGTAAGCTTTCGCGATCGTATTCGGATTCACGGAGTTCGCGACGGCGAACTCCCGAACGCTCGGCAGGAAATCCCCTGCGCTGAGCTCGCCCGTGAGGATCCGCTTCTCCAGCTCGTCGACGATTTGCTGGAAGATCGGGGTCTGGGATGTCGGATCGATGAAAGACCGTGCCATGTGTACTACTGTACTAGTTACGTAGTACACAGCAAAGCCTCATTTTGAGAACTTGCTTAAAGCTTGGATTTTGCTGGCGTTGACTTGGCGAATTAGAGGTGGACGTCCAGGAATTACTCGTCGTGCTTCGGATGCGCGAAGTGGATGCGGCGTATGGTGGCGAGATGAGCGCGCATCATTACTT
>JAZKJB010000216.1:1691-1993 GCA_040384505.1 Bdellovibrionota bacterium
TCGATTCGGATTTCGCCGATCTCGCTCCAGCCCGCTGAAGCTTTACGGTCCGAAGTCGTCTCGGAGACGTCGATGGCGAGTTTCAGAACTTTGTTCTGACGAACGGCCGTCATGATTTCGGTTCTGAAGTCTGCGGCGTCGTTTTTCACTGTGCCGTTCGCAGCACGAATGCGAATCCATTTCGGTGAGCGCACGTGGTTGGGAGACTCCCCGATTTTCGCGATCGGAGTGACCGGTCGGAACATCGGTCGCTTGTCGGCGAGTTTCAGGGCGTTCGCGATCTTCATTCCGAACGCGAGAAG
>JAZKJB010000217.1:0-521 GCA_040384505.1 Bdellovibrionota bacterium
CGCTCACGTGTTCTCCGCACACACGAACGTCGCCTTTGATCGGATACACCGCGGTCTCGCGACCGAGGCCCGGGAGCGTGAGGCGTTGACCCTTCATCCATTTCACTTCGATGTAGAACATGTCGGAGTAAGTTTTGACGGGGCTTCGATGACCGAAGGCACGCCCGACGAGAAGGCGCACTCGACATCCAAGCTCCGAAAACTCGGGTATCGAATGGGAAGGATGATGGAAGAACTCCGGTTCGACTTCCTCGAATGCTTTCGGCAGCGCCACCCACGATTGTAATCCATGGATGAAACCACCTTGGCGACGAACTTCCGGAGGAGTTCGTTCCGAGTGTGCGATTCCGCGACCCGCGGTCATCCAGTTAACTTCACCCGGTACAATCGACTGCGCCGAACCGAGGCTATCTCGGTGAAACGCAGAACCTTCGAAAAGATACGTCACGGTCGAAAGGCCGATATGAGGATGAGGCCGAACGTCGATTCCGCTCGTCGCACTGACGACGACCGGGCCCGCA
>JAZKJB010000217.1:531-2227 GCA_040384505.1 Bdellovibrionota bacterium
GGGGCCGGCGTGATCCAGAAAAATGAAAGGGCCGACGGTGCGCTTACGCATGAATGGCAGGATCCGCTTGACGGCGAAGCCACCGAGATCGCGAGAGCGGGGAGTGATCATGAGCTCGATCGGCGAATTCAAAGGCCTCCCTGGAGGAAGACCTAACGGTAAACGCGACAGGGCTTAGTCGCAAGGTGAGATTAGGCGGCGGCGTCGTGATCGAACAGAGAACCAAGAGTCTCATAAGCGGACGCGAGCTCGCGGAAGAGCGCGGCCTTTTGTAACTGGACGAGTGCTTCTTGTCCCACGAAACGATCGGGATGAGACTTCAGCGCCGCTCGGCGCCAGACAGATCTCAATTCTGTTTCGGTGAATTCCGTCCCGAGGCGTGAGCCGCTATGACGAAGCAGAAGCTCGAGCGCGCAGATCTCTTCGACGGTCTTCGCACGAACCCGTAAGGAAGCCGCTGGAGCGACCGGAGGAGGCGTCTCCTCACGAGCCACGGGTCGGGCCGCAGACTTCGCGTAGGTGGCTTTGCGGGCAAAGGAAGTGCGACCCACGTGAGTCGCCAGCCAAGTTTCGAGGCTACCAGCCATCGCATCGATACGAGGGCTCGAATCCTGCGCGGTGTTCGTGCTCTTTTTCATTTCCGCCCGGACTTCGGCCTCGATCTCGCGCCGAAGGTCGGTGCGGATCTGCTCTTCCAGGACTTCGATGAACGACTTCGTCTGACCCATGATTCTCTAACGGCTCAAAGAGAGACGAACTTGAGTCCTTGTTCACTCTCGCCACATTCGCTACCGTTTCTCGTAGGCAATTTGTTCCTCACCCTAGAGAAAGTGGCACCTTGTCCCGCCAAGCCTCAATCGTCATCGCCCTGGCCTATGCGACGCTCTTCCTCTACGGGTTGGTCGACAACGTCCGTGGACCCGTCTTCCCGGATCTTCTGAAGGACTTCGCCCTCGGCGACACCGTGGGTTCGATCTTCTTTTCTTGCGCCTCGGCTGCAGCGCTCGTCTCCAACGTCACGGCGTCATGGTGGCTCCGAGTTTGGGGAGAAATGCGAAGTGTCCGCATTTTCTGCGCGCTTCAATGCGTTTCGCTCGCGACTTTCGCTTTCGCTACGAGCTATCCGATGCTTCTCGTCGGCGCGGCACTTTTCGGAATCGCGCTCGGCGGACTCGGACTCCTCGTGAACGTCCTCACGGCGGTCGCGGCGCCGGCTCATCTCCGCCGACAGCTGCTATCGGGACTTCACTGCATGTACGGCATCTCGTCGTTGCTTTCACCGATCCTCGTGACTCTCTTTTATCAAGCTGGGAGCGGCTGGCGAACCGTGTTTGCAGCGCTCTCGCTCGGTCCGATCGTCATATTCCTCGCGTCCTTCGGCTCGCGCGTCGAAACCCATGAGCCGCCGATCCCCACCGAAGCTCCGGTCGACGGTTCACTGCAAACGGGCCGAGTCCTCTGGTACGCCTTTTCCATCGCGACATACGTGATCGTCGAGATCCTCGTCAGCACGAGACTCGTGCTCTATGCCCGGCGCGATCTCGGTTACTCGGTCGAGGACGCGAACCAGCTTCTCTCGCTCTTTTACCTCGCGATGTTCGCCGGCCGCTTCTTCTTCGCCGTCGTTCGTGTTCCATTCTCCCACGCGACACTTCAATACTCCGCGATCCTTTCGACGCTCGCCGCGATCACGGCG
>JAZKJB010000218.1:0-1802 GCA_040384505.1 Bdellovibrionota bacterium
ATGACGATCTACACTTTGAGTGGAGCGCTCGCGGCCCTCGCGGGTCTCACGTTCACGCTCTATATGCGTTCCGGAAACGCGACGGCGGCCATGGGGCTCGAGCTCGATGCGATCGCCGCAGTCGTGATCGGCGGAACACTTCTGACCGGGGGCCAAGGCTCCATTCTCGGGACTCTCGTCGGCGTCATCATTCTCGGTCTCATTCAAACCATCATCACGTTCGAAGCGACTCTCAGCTCGTGGTGGACCCGCATCGTGATCGGAGCTCTCTTGTTCTTCTTCGTCGCCTTGCAAAAGCTGCTTTCGACCTTGTGGCAGAAACGGTCTCAACGAACGAATTCGTCCCCTACGACGACGGTAAAATCATCGGGCTCCACACGTTTGACCGGCAAACTCGCCGCCATTCCCGGCGCGATCCTCATCCTCCTGCTTTCAGGGACTCTTGCCGCGACCTCGCACGCGGCGACTTGTGCGCCGGGTGGACGACAAGGAGTCAAACTCGACACCGGACTTCATCAGTTGACCGGAACACACTTGAAAGTCGGCGATCACGCCTCGGATGATTTGCCAGATCCGGCGCCGCCCTACGTCGGCACGAACGGCGAGATCGAAATCTACGGTTCATCACTCTCGTTCAATCGCTGGAAGAGCTGGAAAGAGTTCCTTCGTGCGGGATGCTTCGAAAACGTGAAACTCGATCTTCGGCAGCCGAGCCTGACCGACTATCCGGATCCGTACACGCATCCCTGGGACGTGCGAAGAGTGCGTGTGGAATACAAAGGAAAACCGCCACTCGAACTTCTCATCGCGGGAGCAATGTCGGCGACCAATGGTCGCGTGAAGCCGCTCTGGCCCGACGACAACATCAATCGTCGGATCTTCTTCTATCGAAAGAATTCGGCCGGTGAATGGGTCCGCGACAGAGCTCCCGTCGTCGGGACGATCGCGAACGAGTGGCTCGGTCACTCTTACGGCGGCAACCTCTTCCAAGTCGGACAGAAAGACCCGAACGTCGTGAAGGCGGATGAGCCTGGCGAGATCGCGTTCTTTTACGAAAAGGTCTCCGATGACACTTTCGCGTCGCCTTACAAAACGGAAATTTTCGCGATCAAGATGCGAACGTTCGAGCTCGCGGATCCTGCGACCGAAACCCCGATCTTCAAGATCAACGATCCCGCCTATCCGTCGCTGAAACGAACCGTCGGTGGCTTTCTCGCCGAAGGTCCGCGACCGATTCAAATGAAGATTCGCGGCAAGAATTTCTTCATGAACTACGCTTGGAGCCGCAACGTGATGGGCCCCTACGAGCCAGCACTTACGAAAGACGGAAGCGATCTCGTCGATCTCGGAAAATCGATCAAAGCCGAATACGGGCTTTCGTGGATGGGCCGCCCTTCGATCTTCCGTTTGCCGAGTGGCGATCATCAGATCTTGTTCCACGCTGCTCGCAAAGACATCCGCCCCGACAACGACTACACGAAGTGGCCACCCGATCTCTTGGGCTTTTATCGCTCGCTGTTCAAGGCATCCCTCGATGTCTCGCTCGACTCGAGCGGCGCGCCCGTTCTCGTCCTGAATCCGAAGCGGGCCCCCCGGTTGCATTGACCTGAAGTGCTCGAAACGCTCAGCTCTCAGGGCGGAAAGCTCCGATTTCAGACCGAAATCGGTGACGATTCCCGTCTTCGAGTTGAAGGATTTCCAGTGCCAAACGGAGCTTCGATGCGTGGTCTGATCCTCATCATTCTTTTCCTACCCTTCTTCTCGCACGCCTCCGTGAGTAAAGAGCTCGACGTGTTCTTGAA
>JAZKJB010000219.1:0-1974 GCA_040384505.1 Bdellovibrionota bacterium
GGCGTCGAGGAAAACCTTGAGGTATCTGAAATCCATTCAGATGTTCTAATTTATCGAACACGGTATTTCAAACGTTCTAATTTTTTACACAGGCGAGGTGGAGTAACTTTCGCGACATCCAAGCTGAAAGGTGGATCCAAATGAAAAATGCACTCCTCGTTCTCGCACTCTCGCTCTCGACTCTCCCCGCTCTCGCTACGCCAGACTCTCTCTTCGATTGCAAACCGACCCCCTCCAATGGCCTGGGAATCCAGCGCCTCGAACTCGTGGTCTCCAATGAAGACCCGCAAGCTCGGATGAAGACGACTTACTCGGGTGGCTCTTCGACGGATGCTTGGCTCGCCTACGAAGGACACGACGATGAGATGTCGTTCGTACCCGAGACGGAGCGCGACGGAAGTTTGTCGGTTCATTTGAAACGGGTCGCAGGCAAGAACTTCGAGGCCTCTGTGACCGACGAAAATATCGATACGTTCTCCATCCTCCAGTGCACCAAACGCCGGAACTTCTATATCCACGACATGATCGGATCGAACTTCCGATCGGATTCGATCAATTTGATGGGCGACGACGGGATCAGCAGCGACGGCTTCGCCCTTCGCCTCGAAGGCACTCTCGGGAAAGACTTCACCACGACGATTACACTCTCCAACCCGGGTCAGAGCTCTTGCGATCTAAAAGTCGTCGATGGCAGCGGCGGCGAAACGCTTCTCGAAGTCGACGCATCCCTCGAGATCGATACGGGCGACACCTGCACCGTGACGATTCAGCGAGGGACTTCGAAAGTCGATCTCGAGGTCTACGCCACCGGGACTTGAGCCGAAGAAAGCCGAGTATGCCGATCCGGCGACATTCGGCTCTCTGAATTCGACCACGACGTGGTCGTGATCATCTTTCAAACGAAACTTGTTTTCCCTAGGTAAATCGGCGGCTAAAGGACCTTTCAGCCCAACAGTTCGCCGATCCTAGGGAACTTTCCCCTGCGTAAAAGCCTTCTCACACGTTCTCCGTCTTGCAGTTAACTCCGGTAGGAGTACTCACAAGGAGGTTTCTAAATGTTCGCAGTTCTACACGATTTCGTCCGGTGTTTGATCTGGCTCGCGTTCGTCGCGATGAATCTTGCGATCGCGGAGATCGCCCATGCCGCCTTCAACGTCTCGCACGTCGATACGACCGAAGCCGTTTCACAAGGGAAGACGCAGTCCGCTTCCGTCGCGATCGAATCGAACGCGGAGATGAACGACGTCAACGTTCAGGTCGCCGTCGTCGATGCCACTCGGCGGGTCGTCGCGAAGCAAGCGTTCAAAGACACGCGCTTCAGGGCTGGCGACGTCAGGACGTTCAAAGTGAACTTTCCCACGACGACGTTCGCGGCCGGGACCTACACTCTCTCTGTCACGATCTTCGGTCCCAACTGGACGCCGACGTTTCATTTCGAAGACGATCTCGCGAAGTTCGACGTCTTCGTGCCGCAGACGAAAGCGGGAAAGACGCCTTGAGATGTTGAAGAAAATAGAGGGCCCTACGAGTCGAGTGACAACGTGGTCCTTCGCGCTATAGGCATTAAACTTGATCACTTTCGGACTTCGTCACCCAAAACGAACCGGACCATGGGAACTGAAAATGAAATTACTCGCGATTTTGATTTTGATTCCATCGCTCGCTCAGGCTGCGGCCTTCACCACCCCTGAGCTCATTCCCGGTACGAAAACTCTATATCGCGGAGCTCAGCCCGTCGGGCACCCCGAGGTTCTGAAAGCCGCGGGGATCACGGAAGTGATCATTTTCAAAAACGATGTGAAAGGTGAAGTCGTACGCGAAATCTCGGAGCTCGCGAAAGTGGGTTTCGAGAGTGCGCGAGTTCATCACATTCCAATGGAATGGAAGCAGTTGGAACCCAAGGTCGCATGCGAACGCACGATTCGTGCTCTCGAGCTCATGCTGGCAGCCGAGCGTGACGGCCGAAAAGCTTTC
>JAZKJB010000220.1:0-7090 GCA_040384505.1 Bdellovibrionota bacterium
GCCCTAAAAAGGCGCAAGTGACGAGATTGCGTCACATTTTTCGAGCACGGTGCCTCAGGACGATGAATGAACCGACGACGAGAACGATGCTGATCCACGTCGAAATGCTGAGTCCACCGATGAATGCTCCGCGCGGATCGCCACGAAGAGACTCCATCAAAATTCGACCCACGCCGTGCAACATCAGCCAGAGTGCGAAGAGCTGACCCGCGCGTCCGAACCAATTCGAATCCTCGCGGCGTCTTTCGATTTTCAGCAAAATGAACAACACGACGAGCTCATAGACGACGGCGAGAGCTTGCGTCGGATATCGAAACTCGACGCCTCCGCGCATTCCAGGAAGAATGCACACGGCTCCGTAACAACAACCGGTGAACAAACACGCGAGTCGTCCCATCGCATATCCGAAAGCGCCGACCGGAGCGAAGAGATCGAGATATCTCGCGACCGGTTCTCGTTTCCACTTCAAGAAAGCGTACGAACAGAGTGCTCCGAGAATCGCACCGCCGTACCAGACGAATCCCCCGCGCCAGACTTCGAAAACGCGCGAGGGATCCTCGGCGTAGTGAGACGGCTCCTCGAAGAAAACATGGAAGAGTCTCGAGCCGACGAAGCCCGTCGTCATCAAGACGAGCGCGGTATCGAGCGAACGATTGCGAGAAAGACGAAGCGTTTTCGAGCGGCGAACCAGGAAGAAAAGTCCTGCGATGAACGCCAAGCTCGAGATCAAGAAATAGGTAGGAAGAACGAAGCTCCCCAGTTTCAAGACGGGGAGAAAGCCACTCATTTCGAGGAAGCTGCCGAATCGGCCTCGGGCTTCTCTTCGCTTTTCGAGCGAGTGAATTCGAGGAACAAGAGGACCGCGACGCCGCAGACGATCGCGATGTCGGCGATGTTGAACGAGGGATAGACGAAGGGCTTCGCGTTCTCGCTCCACACGATCGTGAAATCGATGAAGTCGATCACGTAGCGAAAGCGAAGGCGGTCGATGTAGTTGCCGATCGCTCCGCCGAAGACCGACGAGAGCGCCGTGATCGTCCAGCGATCGCGATCGGAGATGTTGCGGAAGATCGCGAGGATGATCAAGAGCGCGATCGGTGGCATCGAGAGGAAAAAGATCTCGCGGAAACCCGGGTGCGAATCCGAGAGAAAGCCGAACGCGGCACCTTGATTGTGAACGTGGGAGATATTGAGCAGGCGCGAGATGACCGGGATCGCCTCGCCTTCCATCAGATGCGTGTGGACCCACATCTTCGACGCTTGATCCGCCGTGATGATCATTCCCGCGATCGCAGCCAAGATGAGATATTTGATCTTCATCGCTTCGAAACCTTCACGCCAACGCTTTCGAACATTTCGGGCAGACCGATGCATGCTTCGAATCGCGACCGATCTCGGTCGAGAAGTACCAGCACCGTTCGCACTTCACGCCGTCCGCTTTCATCGTTTCCACCTTCGATGGTCCCACTGCCAGGGCAACTTGGGAAACGATAAAGAACTCCGGCAACAGACCTTCGTACTGCTTTAGGCACGCGAGCCTCGGTCCATCCGCCGAAACGACCGTTTTCGCGTCGAGACCGGAACCGATCACCTTCTCCTGACGAAGGGCCTCGAGGGACTTCATCACCTCCGAGCGTACTTCGAACAAAACCGCGACGTCAGCGGCGAGCTTGTCGTCTTTCCACTTCGGCTGCGCCTTCGGGAAGTCGAGCAAGAACACGCTCTCTTCTTTCTTCCCGGGAATGTACCCGTACGTCTCTTCCGAGAGGAAAGACGTGATCGGAGCCATCACGCGAACGAGAGTGTCGAGGAGCAAGTACAAGATGGTTTGCGCCGAACGACGTTCGACGCTGTCTTTCTTCCACGTGTAGAGGCGGTCCTTCAACATGTCGAGGTAACCGGCCGAAAGATCGACGGTGAAGAAATGATTGAGCGCGTGGAAGACTTTGTAGAATTCGAAGTTCTCGTAACCGTTCGTCGACTTTTCGACGAGCTCGTTCAAACGACCCAGCGCCCAACGATCCAGGATCGTCATCTTCTCGAACGGAACTTGGTCTTTCGCGGGATCGAAGTCGCCGATGTTCCCGAGCAAGAACCGCATCGTGTTCCGGAACCGGCGATACACTTCCGTCACGCGAGCGAAGATTTCGGGTCCGCAGGCGATGTCTTGGCCGAAGTCTTCGTATGCCACCCATAAACGCAAGATCTCGGCGCCCGATTTCTTGAACACGTCGGAGGGTTCGATCCCGTTGCCGAGCGACTTCGACATCTTCCGGCCTTTTTCGTCGACGACGAAGCCGTGCGTGACGAGAGCTTTGAAAGGCGCTCTGTCGTTCGATGCGATCGAAGTGAGAAGCGACGTCTGGAACCAACCGCGATGTTGATCCGATCCTTCGAGATAGACGTCGGCCGGGTTCGAGAGCTCGGGCCTTCTCGCCTGCACGGCCGCGTGACAGATACCTGAGTCGAACCAAACGTCGAGAATGTCCATCCCGCGACGGAAAGACGAGCCTCCGCATTTCGCGCAAGCATGGCCCTTCGTGAATTCGCTTTCGGGTGTCGAGTGATACGCCTCGATGCCGCCGCCTTTTTCCATGGCGTCGGCGACTTTTCGGAAGATCTCCGGCTTCGCGAGGGGCTCACCGCAAGACGAACCGTCTTTGCCGAGACAGAAGAACACCGGAATCGGAACGCCCCACATGCGCTGACGGCTCAAACACCAGTCGGGACGGTTTTCGATCATCGCGCGCAGGCGAGGCTCGCCCCATTCGGGGATGAATTTCACTTCGTTCTTCGCCGCGAGCGCCATCTTGCGAACGTTGAACTTTTCATCGTCCATCGCGAGGAACCACTGCGCCGTCGCACGGAAGATCAGCGGAGTCTTCGAGCGCCAGTTATGAGGGTATTGATGCGAGAATGTCTTGTGCGAAAGCAGCATGCCGCCGTCGCGCAAACGATCGATGACGAGCTTGTTCGCATCCCAGATCTTCGTTCCTTTGTATTCGGGAACTTCATCGGTGTAGCGACCGGCTTCGTCGACGGGCGAATAGATCGGAAGACCATAACGCAAACCCATCTGATAATCGTCTTGTCCATGGCCGGGCGCCGTGTGAACCGCGCCAGAACCCGCGTCGAGACTCACGTGCTCGCCGTTCATCAGGAGAGCATTGCGATCGTAGAACGGATGCTTCGCGTTCATCTTGTCGAACGCGGATCCTTTCACGACGACGCCGGTCTCCTGCAGAGTGAGTCCGGTTTCTTTTTCGACGGAACCTTTCAGTTCTTTCGCGATGAGCAAGATGTCCGCGCCCGAATCGAAGAACGCGTACTCGAAATCGGGATGCAGCGAAATCCCGAGGTTCGCAGGCAAGGTCCAAGGCGTGGTCGTCCAGATCACGATCGAGACGGGCTTGGCGAACTTTCCTAGTTTCGCGGCCTCTGCGAACGGGAATTTCACGAAGATCGAGTTCGACGTGTGCTCGTGATACTCGACTTCGGTGTCCGCGAGCGCGGTTTGCATCGCCGGGCACCAGTAAACCGGCTTGTTCCCGCGGTACATGATCCCGCGATCGAGACATTTCGCGAGCTCGCGCACTTCGTCGGCCTCGTAGCCCGGATTCAACGTCAGATAAGGATTTTCCCAGTCGGCGATGATGCCGAGGCGTTTGAACTGTTCGCGCTGAACGCCGATCCACTTCTTCGCTTCTTGGCGGCAGAGCTCGCGGATCTCGGCTTCGGTTTTGTCTTTTCTCTTCGGCCCGAGATCTTTCGTCACCTTGTGTTCGATCGGAAGGCCGTGACAGTCCCAGCCGGGGATGAACGCCGACGAGTAGCCCGCCATCGCGCGATACTTGATCGTGAAATCCTTCAGGCACTTGTTGAGGACGTGACCCAAGTGGATGTCGCCGTTCGCGTACGGAGGACCGTCGGGCAATGTGTAAATCGTGCGGCCCGCGTTCTTCTTTTGAATCTTTTGATAGAGAGAATTCTGGAGCCATGCCTCGATCATCTTCGGTTCGCGCTCGGGCAGATTTCCCTTCATCGGGAAATCGGTGACGGGGAGATTGAGCGTGTCCTTGAGATTGACGCCAGACATGGGCAAATCCTTCCTGTGCGGAAGGACTTAAGCTAGCAAGGTTTTGAGATTTTTGTAAGCGAGAGCGACCATCAGATTGGCCACTTCAGAGTCGGACGAGAGGTTCAGGGCGGCTTTGACTTCCTGAATCATGGCGAGGCTACGCTCGTTGAGCATCGCGAGACCCGCAGTTGCGGCCACGACCCCCGAAGACAGCTGCGGCTGAACGGGTTGATGCTGCTCGAAGAACCGATGATCGTCGGCGACGGGTTGATGAAGGGGCGTCACGTTGGCCGCCACTTGTGCTCCGGCATATCGAGCTCCCGGAGCCGGTGCTTGAGCCGATATCGGCGGCTGAGTCGCAGGAGCAGACATCACCGGTGCGGACATCGCCATTTGGGCCGAGATCGGAGTCGGGCGCGGTTTCAGCGGCGCCGAATGAGTCGCTTTATGAGCGCCCGGCAACGTCGGTTCGTCGAATTGCCGAAGTCCTTCGGCGAGGTTTTTAAGATCTGACATGAAAACTTGCGAGCTCACCGGCGCATCCGAATCGAGCGCGACGTTCCCCATGCGCTGAGCGCGCGTGTAGAGACAGACGAGCGCATCGGGAGACGTCGCCATTTTGCGAATCGAATCCGGCTGTGTTTGCAGCCAGTTGAACGCGGTGGTGAGCATCTCACGCGTGTATGCCTGAGGGGGGAGCGAAGGACCGTTGGCCATAGGGGAGGAAAGCTAACGAGACCACCCGGCGGTCGCAACTGAAAAACAAGAACTGGTCAAGATTTGAGCACGCCAAGTGGAATAACTGTCAGCGCCGAAAATTTCGAATTTGACTCGTTCGATGTGGATTCAAATGTGGAAACACGTCGTTCACGTCAGTGCGAGTGAATCGAATCCGTTTGCGTCTCGTTTCGAGACTCGTACCTCGACTTTTCTCAAGCGTAACGTCCCGAAATCCGACAAGTAGACTGGATGGACGGCTTGAAATTCACCCTCACATTCTTCCTCGCGCTTTTCATTTCGGTGAGCGCGTTCTCCCAAGAGCGCGAGTCTTCGCTCGCAGCGTTCGATTCCGAGCTCGCACCTCTCGAAGTCCTCGATCAAGGCGAAGGCCTCAAAGCTTTCGCAGCCGAAGGTGAGAATTACTTCGGTGTCCTCGCCGATACGGCGCCTTGGCTCGCGGGAAGCCCGCGCGATCTTGCGTCTCCAGCGTACGAGGAAATCCGTGACCGGTTGAAGTCTCTTCCGGCGTTGAGCTTTCAAAGCGAAGAGCGGATGACGACGAAGAACGAAGGTTCGATCGTGGTGGTTCGCTCGCGTCTTCTCGTGAAATCGGCTACGACTTTGCTCGCGATCAACGAAGAGCACAGAATCGCTCCCGACAAGAGCTCCTATACCTTGTTCATGATTTCGGAACTGTCGAACGAAACCAAGGCGCTACGAATGCGCGATCGAATCGCCGAACAGTTCGCCGCTACGAGAAAATCGAGTGCTCGCCATCAGCGCCAATGGTTCCGACTTTTGGTCGAGAAATCTTGGGCGCAGGAGTCGGCTCGAGCGCGCGGAACCGCAGGCAACCGACCGCGCACTTCCGCGACGACCTCTCCCGTCGACCCTCGGTGCGCCAACATCGGCATTCGCGATCCGAACGCCCGCAGGCGTTTGAACGAGCCACCTCTTTCGATCGGAACCGGAGTGCTATCGTGCGGACGCGGAGTCTGGGATGCCGCAACCGGCATCGTCGCAGCGTTCACGGGTCCTTCGACGACTCTCACTTCACTTGGAGTCGGTCCGATGGGACAACTCATGATCCAAGGCTCGATGCCGATGCAGTACGCCGGCCTCCGCATGGCCGAGGGAATCGTCGGTTTAGTCGGCGCGGTCGCGACGACGGTCGCCGAAAAACGTGGTCGCGTGTTTCAATACGCTTGGTCGCAGGCGGTCGCGTCGAACAGCCGATTCCGATGCATGACCAACGCCGCACAAATGCGAATCGTGTGCGACGTGATCGCCAACGTCGTGACGATGGTCGTCCCCGTCGGAGCGGTGGCCGGAACCGCCGCAAGAGCCGCGAGGCTCGGAAGTGCGGCGAGCCGAGGTGCACGTGCCGGCGAAATCAACGCGGCCATCACCAACGCCGCGCGCACACGGGTCGCACAAGCCGTCGATGCGGTCCCGCCTCCTCCAACCGCGCCTCGAGCTGCGACCCAAAGCGCAGGTGCTCCTCCGTTGCGAGAGCCGGTTATGCCGCGAGAGCCGGTTCCGTCGAGACCGCGAGCAGCTCCTACGAGTGCGCAAGGGACGGGCGAAGCGCTAGGCCGTTCGAATCGATTCGCATTTTACAATCGGCAGACCGGACGTCAGGCGCTCGGGCCGAGAACGCTGACTCCTGGCAAGTCGTACACGACCGTCGAGCGAAACGGGACCGTCATCATCGGTGAAGATTTCGCGGAGAACGGCGTAACGTCGGGCACTCACGTCGCAATGGGCGAGATGGTCGCCCGCGACTTTCCCGTCACACCTTCGGAGTTCGCGCGTACGAATTTGCGTGGCGGCGCAGTACGTGTGAACCCCGACGGAAGTGTCGACGTTTCGGGCTACCACAATGGAGGCATGAATCCTCGGCAATCGACCGCCGCCGCCGAGGAAATGTCGGCTGCGTTTAGAGAAGCGGGCGTTCCCGTTCGAGTCTCGACACCCGATCGTCTCCCGCCTCCAGTCGAAGTTCCGAGAATTCCGGCATCGCCCAGTACTCCGCAGGCCGTGCAAGCGAATCCTTCCGCGTTCCAACGTCTCGGCACTCGGTCTCAAGGCACGGTCGAACAAGCGACCTCTTCGGGACGATTGAGAATGGTGAGGCTCGAACCCGTGGAAGGAGGGCCGCCTCGCGCCGTCGACATTCCGCCCGAAATCGTACCGGGCCGATATTACGTCGCGGTCGAATTACCGAATCGCCAAGGACTCGCGATCACCGAGTACAACAGTCTGCACGGTGGTCACACGGCACTCGCGCGA
>JAZKJB010000221.1:0-7146 GCA_040384505.1 Bdellovibrionota bacterium
TGCGCGAAGCCGGGCTCTGGCCCGTCGGACTCACCCATCAAGAAAGATGCGCCGGGCTCCATTCATACCGCACGACAAGTTGGCGAAGGTTCGTCGACCTGCCCGTTCTCGATCGATCCCGCCTCTTACGAAATCAAAGTTCCCGAGTCGACGAAACTGCTCGCGGCGATCCCGACGGGTCGCTATGTCCTGACCGAAATCCGCGCTCATCGCAGCACACTCACGACTCTCGAGACTGCGGTTTTTTCCAATGGCCTCAAGATCATCTTGAAGGACCCGGGCCAACTCGGAACGAGCGAGACGACTCACGTTTTGCTCAAGGACGTCGAAACGCCGCTCACCTCTGGCAACCTGAGCTTCCCGCTCACTTTCGAATCGAAAAAAGGCGTCATCGCCTGGGGCCGATTTGCGAGTTACGAACCGAAAATCGAAACCGGAACACGTCTCTCGATTGCGGCCGCGACCATCAAGGATCACGACGAAAAGATTTTGAATGAAAATACCGGCCGGTACACATTCAACGTTTTCGCTCGCAAACAGAAGAGCGGATACTCGACTGTCGTGAAACTCAGCGGCTCGGATTTCGGTGTGATCAAGGGCCTCGTCGCGATCGAAAGCGAAACCGTGCGTTTCGTGCTGAGTATGCCCCCCGGCTCTTCGAGCACGGATATCGTCGAGACGTCGTACGAACTCACGTTCAAAGTCGATTCGAAAGCGAAAGCTCCCGACTGCGGCGCGAACGCATCCGCGATCAAGGTCCTGGGCTCTTCGAGCTGATTATCTAGTTCACGTGACTGCTAATGCCTCATACGTTTCGATTTCGAAACGTACGCGATCCGCATTCCCCCTTTCGCGATAATCTGCGACGCTGCTCGCGCCAAAGGGGGCCCTGATGAAAATGAGTCTTCGCGTCTCGCTCGCTCTCACTGCGGTCGCCGTCATCGGTTGCAGCAAAGGAAACTCGAGCTCCGATGCTCCCGCTCCCGCGCCGACTCCTGCTCCACAGGAAACCGGCTCACCGCAAGGGGACGTCGAGCGTCCATGGTCCGCGATCAAAATTTTCCGGAGCTATACCGGCGATGAAAACTGCGACTCCATCGAGCTCCGCATCGACGACGACGCCACTTGGGTTTCGAATCAGTGCGCTGAACGCCGCGAAGGCGAGCTCTCGAAAGAAGATCGCGCCGAGATCGAAACGCTCGCCGTCGAAGCTCTCGATGCGACGACCCCGAACGTCTGCCCCCAAGATCTGAAACTCGACGCGGATTACGTCCACATCGACGCCGACCCAGATTCGCCCGAAGCTGCCCGCACCTTCGACCCGACGGGCGCCTGCTACACCGGCGGAGAAGACGAAGTGAGCGCCCTTCGCAAAGCGATGCGCTCGCTGCGCCGGAAATTAAGCGGCTATTCTCCGAATTCGGAGGAGTGATTCGCTGTTGAGTCGCCTGGCTCAGATGAACTTGGTGGGCTAGCGAAGTTACGCAAAACTTGTTCGCTAGCGCAGCTCTTCACCTCTTTAACCAACTTGAACTCGAGATCCCGCTCGATCCGCCCGGAAGGCGGAGCGAAATACGCTCTCATGGATGGACGACCTTCGCGCCGCCTCGAATCGTTTCGAAGACGTGGACGTCGAATTACTGACACGCCATGACTCCAGCGCTGGATTACAATGTCAGATTTTAGTTTTTAACAGAACGGTTCCGCATCGGAACCCCGGAAACGTAAGTAGTTTGCGTCTTCGCACTACAGACTTCCGCGACGCGCAAGGCATCCATCCATGAGAGCGATTTCCATTCGCCATCCAGGCGAATGGAGCTAGGTCTGATCTCGAATTAATTACGAGGGCATTTTTTAAGCGAACAGCCCGCGGACGCGTTGGATCTCTTCGACCAATCCGCGGATCTTGTTGATCGCGACGTCCTGGCTCCGTGCTTGGATACGCACGTGCTTCTCTTCTTTGACGTTCGACTTCAGCTGGCGAAGAGCGCTGCGGGCGCCTTCGATCGAGAAGCGGTCGTCGTAGAGGAGTTTTTTGATCATCATCGCGGTTTCGACGTCGCGGCGGCTGTAAACGCGTTGGCCGTTCTTCGATTTGCGAGGACGGAGGACGTCGAATTCGGTTTCCCAGTAGCGAAGCACGTACTGCTTCACGCCGACCATCTCGGCGGCTTCGCCGATCTTGAAGGCCATCTTGTCGGGGATCGTGTCCATTCCGTCGAGGAGGTCTTCGCTCGCCTCGATGCGGGGCTCGGGAAAAGGAGCTTGGAGCATTTCGATTTCATCGTACGAGGTCGACGATTCGTCGGCATCCATCGCGAGATCTTTGTCGTCGATGGTCAGCTCAGGCATGGCGTATGTCACATCGTTGTCGTTCTGATCGCCTGGCTTGTTCATGCTCATTCGTCGTCTTTCAGACCGGTGATGTCCTCACCGTTCAGCATGGCTTTGAGAACTTGCGAAGGGCGGAACGTGAGAACGCGGCGAGCGCTGATCTTGATCTGCTCACCGGTCTGCGGGTTGCGACCGACACGCTCGTTCTTTTCGCGAACGACGAAGTTGCCGAAGCCCGAAATTTTGACTTTGTCGCCCTTCGTGAGAACGTCTTTGAGCGATGCGAAGACGAGCTCGACGAGCTCCGAGGCCTCTTTCTTCGAGAACCCGATCTTCTGGTAAACCTTCTCGACGATGTCCGCTTTCGTCATCGTGGAACGTCCGAGATTTTGATCGCTCATAACCGTCCTTCTAGTAGTGACTCTAAAGAGTGCGCTGGAAAGGTTTCTTCAAGGCTATCAAGTGTTTGAAGACTTTCAAGTTTTTAAGTGGCACCCCAGCCCAATCCGGTCACTCACGCCCGCAGAGTGATCTTGAATTTCTCGCTCACGGCACCGACGACCTTGTCGCGGATGTCGTTCACCGCCTGATCCTCGAGCGTCGTGTCAGCAGATTGGAAGAGAAGCCGGAACGCCACGGACCTTAGTCCAGCGCCGAGCGATGCGCCCTCGAAGACGTCGAACACTCGAATGTCCTTCAACAACTCCCCACCTGCCTTGCGAATCTCAGATTCGACGTCGCCGACGGCGAGCTCCTTCGGCATCACGAATGCGAGATCGCGATCGACGGACGGCATTTTCGAGATCGGTGTGTACGTCACCGGTCGCGGTTGGTTCGAGGCGAGCTTCTCGAGATTGAATTCCGCTAGCGCGCACGCCTCACGGATCTTGTGCTCTTCCGCCAACGCGGGATGGAGCGAACCGATGTAACCAACGAGCTGGCCTTCGAACTGGAGCGCGGCCGTCTGACCCGGATGCAAGAACTCCGGCGCGCCTTTGGTGACCTGAACCCATTTCCACTTTTTGATTCCGAGTTCGCGCAACGTGTTTTCGACGGCACCCTTCACCGCGAAAACCGGTTGTGCCACTGAATCCTTGTTCCACAGATCTTCGCGCGCTCCCCAATATGCGAAAGCGAGACGAGCTTCTTGCCCATACGAAGCATCGCCTGTGCGGAAATGCGAAGAGCCGACTTCGAACAGCCGGCCAAATGGATTTCCCTGGCGAGAGTTGTGGATCACGTTTTTCACGAGGCCCGGAATGAGCGACGTGCGCATCACGTTGATCTCTTCGTTCAAGGGATTGATCAGTGCGACCGGCTCTTTCACCGCGCGCAAACCAACGGCCGCGAGGCGCTCGACATCGCCGAGCAGCGTCTGCTGGAACTGGCGCGAGACGAACGCATAGTTCAACGCCTGCAGGACGCCCTCGGCCTGAAGCAAGCGGCGAACGCGCGACTCGAATGTGAAAATCGGATCGTGAACGGCAGGAGCCGAAGCCAACGCCGGAATGGTTTCCGGAATGTGCTGATAACCGTGGAGACGGGCATATTCCTCGACGAGATCCATGTCGACGCCGAGATCCCACCGGAACAACGGCGGCAGCACGGTCCACGTCGGACCTTGCGCCGTTTCGCCTTTCAGCTTCACGTCGCAACCGAGTCGCTTCATCCAGCTCTCGAACTCCCCGCCGTCAACGCGAATGCCGAGCCGATCGCTCAAGGTCTGGAGCGAAATCTCGATCGTTTCGCGCTTGATCGGATTCGGATACTGATCGTAGGCGTCCCCGAAGATCTTTCCACCGGCGACTTTTTGGATCAGCTGGGCCGCGCGATTGAGCGCGAGCGGCACGGCCTCCGGATTCGTCCCGCGTGCGAAGCGATACGACGAATCGGTTTCGATCCCGAACTTGCGTGACGAGCGGCGAACGGCAGAAGGAGAAAAGTACGCGGCTTCGATGAAGATCTCGGTCGTCGACTCGTCGACCCCGGAATTCTTTCCACCGATCACGCCGGCCAAGACGACCGCGCGTTCGGAATCACGAATCGTGAGCTCGCTCCCATCGAGCGTGAGCTCGGTCCCGTCGAGTGTGACGAACTTCTCGCCGGCGACGGCTTTGTCGATGATGACGGTCCGACCTTGCAGCTTCGACGCATCGAACGCGTGCAAGGGCTGGCCGAGCTCCATCATCACGAAGTTCGTGACGTCGACGACGTTGTTGATCGAGTTCATTCCGATCGATTCGAGTTGGGTTTTCAACCACGCGGGCGAAGGTCCGACTTTCACGCCGGCGATTCCACGGCCCGTGTAGCGCGGGCACATGTCGGTCGCGCGAAGCTCGAGCTTCATTTGATCGCGAGTCGAGCCTCCGTCTTCGATCAAAGACTCGATCGGAAACTTCACCTCGCGATTCAGCAAACACGCGATTTCGCGAGCGAGACCGAAGTGCGAGAGGCAATCAGCACGGTTGGGCGTCACTTTCAGCTCGAACAAGATATCGTTCATTCCGGAGAACTTCGCGAACGCAACGCCGATCGGCGCATCTTTCGGCAAGATCACGATTCCGTCGACACCATCGTCGACCAAACCCAACTCTTTTTTCGAGCAGAGCATGCCGCCGGAATCGACGCCGCGGATCTTCGATTGCTTGATGACGAAATTGCCAGGTAACACGGCGCCCGGCAAAGCGACGACGACGTTGTCGCCTTCGTTGTGGTTCTTCGCTCCGCACACGATCTGGTGCACGCGACCTTCACCCGTCGAGACTTGGCACAACGTGAGTCGGTCGGCTCCCGGGTGCTGCTCTTTCTTCAAGATGTTCCCGATGACGACGTGATCGAACTGTTTCGCGAGATCCTCGATGCCTTCGACTTCCAGCCCGGCTGCCGTCAAAAGTGCCGAAAGTTCCGCGGTCTTCGAGAAGTAATCTTCGATTTCGATGTAGTTGGCGAGCCAACGAAGTGAGATTTTCATAGTGCGAACTGCCTCAAGAAGCGAACGTCGTTTTCGTTGAAAAGGCGGATGTCGTCGATCCCGTACTTGATGATCGCCATGCGCTCGATACCGAAGCCGAACGCGAAGCCTTGCCACTCGGGATACTGAACTCCACCGAATTTCAAAACGTTCGGATGGATCAAGCCTGAACCGCCGATTTCGATCCAACCCGAATCCTTGCACATGCGACAGCCTTTGCCGGTACAGATGGGACACTGGCAGTCGACTTCCGCCGACGGTTCGGTGAACGGGAAAAAGCTCGGACGGAATCGAGTCTTCAGATCCCGGCCGAAATATTCGCGAACGAAGAACGTGATCGTTCCCTTCAAATCCGCCATCGAAACTTTGCGATCGATGCACATGCCTTCGATCTGATGGAAGTTCGGCGAATGCGAGATGTCGCTATCGGCGCGAAACACGGGACCGACACCGACGATCCGCAACGGCGGTCGCTCGTTCTCCATCGCATGAAGCTGAATCGGCGAGGTGTGCGTACGAAGGACGTGCTCTTTGTCGACGTAGAAGGTGTCCTGCATGTCGCGCGCAGGATGATCCTTCGGGATGTTCAAGCCTTCGAAGTTGTAACGATCGCTCTCGATCAGGGGGCCCGTACGCACCGAGTATCCGAGTCGCGCGAGAATCGAAGAGATCTCCTCGATCACGAGCGAGATCGGGTGACGAGCGCCGACGATGTCGCCGTTCGCGGGCAACGTGAGATCGAGCGCCTCGGCCTGGAGCTTCGAATCGAGCTCTTGGGATTTCAACGAAGTCTCTCGTTCGGAGTAGAGGCTCTCGAGACCCTGCTTGACCTCGTTGACGAGTTTTCCGAAGACGGGCTTCTCTTCCACGGAGAGCTTACCCATTTCTTTCATCACGCCGGAAAACGAGCCTTGCTTGCCGAGGAACTGAACCTTGGCTTCGTAGAGGTCTTTGCTCGTCGAGGCTGCTCGGAAAGCGGCCTCGGCCTGTAACCGTATCTCTTCAAGCTTTTCTTTCAACATGCGGTAAATATTCGATGATTTGGGATTAATTCTCAAATACTATCCCGCGCAACATGGCGCATAAGAACCGCTCGAATTGGAGCCCCTACAAAGCCCGCAAGGGCCCCTCCGTGACGAAGCATTCGGAAGACGGCTCGCGCCATCGCCGCACCCTCGAAACCTATTCGTTCAACGAAGCCGATGACCGCTTCTACGACGTCTTCCGCAATCATGGCTTCGGTGATTATCCGCACCCGCAACGTCAGCAGCTCACGCGCTTCTACCAGCTCTTGATGGCGAACCAGAACGAGAACAACTTCACTCGCCTGCTCACCATCAAAGACGTCGCGATCAAGCACTTCATCGACTCGCTGATGCCGGCGAAGCTCCACACCCTGAAGTTCCCGCTCCTCGATATGGGAACCGGACCCGGCTTCCCTGGCCTACCGCTGAAGATTCATTTCCCCGATGAAAAGATCATCTTGGCCGAAGGCGTGCAAAAGAGAGTCGAGTTCTTGAAGCAAATCCGCGAAGAGATGAAGCTCGAGAACTTGCCGATCATCGGGCGCAACGTGAACCTCGAGTTCTTCTATCCCGTGAACGGCGTCATCACGCGAGCGGTGGAAGACGCACGCAATACTCTCGGCAACGTGATCAATTCGGTGCAAACCGGCGGTGAAGTTTACTTGATGAAGGGACCCAACTGCGGCCCCGAGATCCAGCCCGCCCTCGTGGCCGGCCCGGATGCCGCTTAACCTAGGTCAAGTCAACCAGGAGTGGAACCGGCTCGTGGTTGTTACCGCCACGGCCCTGGTCGGAGTTCTGGTGGCCGGTTCGCTG
>JAZKJB010000221.1:7156-8805 GCA_040384505.1 Bdellovibrionota bacterium
CGCTTGGGGCGAGTACTTCGAGCTCGCGAAAGACATCGCCTACGACCTTCCGCACACGACCCATCAGCGGCGCCTGCTCGTCTTCCGCAAACTGAAACCGCATCCCCTCCCCGATTTCGAAGATCTCGATCTCGCGTGGGAGCGTGAGTTCGGACGCGAGCCATGAGTCCGTCACAGAGACTCGTCGACAAGACGATCGAGAGCCATTCGAACACGATCTACTCCGACTGGCGCGATCTCTTGCTCGCGAAAGGGATCAAAAAACAGGGTGAGTTTCTCATCTCCGGAGACCGCGCGGTTCGCGACACCCTCGAGCGCGTGCCGCAACTCGCGCGCAGCTTGATCTTGTGCGCGGATCGGCACGTTCCCTCGCGGGAAGCGGCGATGAGCGGTCCCTCGTCGGGTCCCAATTCGTGGCAATCGTTGATCGAACGCGCACGCGAGTTGACGAAAAAGAACGAACCTCGTTTCTCGGTCATCTCGCTCGCGCGGCCTTTGTTCGACGCCCTCGACGTTTCGGGCACCCACGCACCGATTCTCGTGGCGAAGACACCGCCGATCAACGAAGCGAAACTGAAAGAGCCACCCGAGGGCCTCGAACTCATGTGCGCGCTCGGCGATCCCTCCAACGTCGGCGCCGTCTTGCGAAGCGCCGCCGCGTTCGGAGTCTCGCGAGTCATCCTGTTGAAAGAGTGTGCGTCTCCGTTTCATCCGAAAGCGGTTCGATCGGCTAGCGCCGCAACCCTTCTCACACCACTCGTGAGAGGTCCGTCGATTCTGGATCTACCCGTACTCGCCGCAGATGGCGCACTCCACGGCCCGGTCCTCGCGCTCGATATGAAAGGTCACGACGTCGGCGATTACAAGTGGCCGAAATCGGCGCGCCTTCTACTAGGCGAAGAAGGACAAGGCGTTCCGCCATCGTCGAAATTCGAGTACCTCGCCATCCCGATGCAGCCCGGAGTGGAGTCTCTCAATGCGACGATCGCCGCCAGCATCGCTTTGTTCGCATCTCACCGATCTCGGTCCCGTTAAACGACACTAGGGCGCCGACCTGCCGCCGGGCACTTAGCTTCGTCGATGCACTCGACGGTTCGCGAAACTTTCCCCGTTTCATCGTTTTCGTCGAAATCCTAGCCAGCCAAGTTTTCGCAGCTGTCGAACTTCACGACCAATGAGACGTCTCACTCCTCAACATGATCCACTCGGTCGGTAAAAGTTCCGGCGTCCTCACAATCGCGAAAAAATGGAGTCACGGGACAACGCTGTCCCGATCGAGGGAGTTATGAATCAAGTCGCACGTTACCTCCTGACCGCCCTTCTCGTGACCGGTTGCGGAAACAAAGCTGCCGACGACGTCGCGAAAGTCGAGCTCGCGAGTTCGAACATGAACATGAGTTTGGCGGCGAAAGCCTACGCCGAGCTCAACGGTCCGCAGATCGTCGTCATCGGCGATACGGCGACGTTCAGTGTCGTCGGGGCGACCGGACAAACGATCACGAATGCGGATTGGAACATGGGCGACGGCTCGAACCGCGCGAGCATCCTCACGGGCACGGTCACGCACACCTATACATCGCTGGGCCGCTTCACCGTCACGGCGATGGTTTTCGACGATACGGGAAACGGAACTCTTCTCTCGCAAGTCG
>JAZKJB010000221.1:8815-11655 GCA_040384505.1 Bdellovibrionota bacterium
CAAGTCGTGAACGTGATCGACAATTACGATGGCCTCGCTTGTATCGCTTCGACGACCACAACGAGTCCGGTCGACGCTCCCACGGGATCGCCCGTGGACGTCTCCGTTCAAATTCCCTCTTGCCTCTCGAAGTATGTCCGTACCGTTCGTTGGTCGTTCGGCGACGGAAGCGCGCAAGTCGCGGGTACGACGGCCCAGAACACTTACATGATCGCCGGCCTCTACACGATCACCACCGAGATTTATGTTTCATGGATTTCGACGGGTCCGTTCCTCGTGTTGACGGAACCCATTCATATCTATGATCCGGCCCCGGTTCCGACGCCCACTCCTGCTCCTACACCCGGCCCGACGGCGACGCCCGCTCCGACACCGGCCGCAACACCGGCTCCGACTCCGCATCCGCTCAGCTGCCCCAATGCAGGAGCGACTCGCGTGAAATCCGGAGCGCCTTACACTCAAGCTGCGACGTGCGGACTCGACGGAACGAAAACGGTGACGATGCACAAAGAGACGACCGAGAAGTGCCAGTCGAACGGCACTGAACTTCTCTGGACCGAAACCTCTTCGCAAGACGTGAAAGACTCCGAGAGTGCATGCATGGGTCAGTCGTGCCAGTTGAACGGCTCGAAACTCGCCGACGGCGCTTCGCGTACGATGTACTCCACCGTTCGCCCTGATGGCGCCTGCACGGACGTCGCACAAGCGCGCACGTGTAACAACGGCGTCCTTGGCGGAAGCGCATCCTACTCGCACTTCACTTGCACGAACGGTTGCTCGGGCTTCGGCGCCGACGGCACGACCAAAATCGGCGTGATCACCGGATCGATGTCGTCGACCGTGACTTGTCAGTTCGGTGAAACGGGCGTGATCAGCACTTACGATCAACTCTCGGATCAAACATGCTCCGACGGCCAGGTCGTCATTTCGAATACTCGTCAAGGTAACGTGAAAGTCGCGGGCCTCTGCCCGACGTACCAGTGGACGCCGAGCGATTCGTGGACCGCGTGTTCCGCCGATTGCGGAGGCGAACAGACTCGCGTCTTCGAATGCCGTAACGACCGCAACGAAGCGGCACCCGCCGATCGCTGCTCGGGAGCCGCTCCGACGGAAGCCCGCGCTTGCGACGGAAATCCGGAAGCCGTGAAGCGCACGGAAGTCGTGAAATCCGAAGAAGACGGATCGTCGTCGACCGTTTGCCCGGCGAACCAAATCGGCGTCATCGTGAACACCCGCGAAGTGACGACGACGAAGAACTACGCGTGTATCGATCACAGCGTTCAGCTCGCGACCACGACCGTCGAAAAAGGACCGTGGATCGAAGAGAAATACTGCCGCGACTACGTCGCTCATCGCTGCTCGCAAGATAGTTTGAGCAACTCGGAATCCTACGGTCGCTACAAGTGGATGGAGAAATGCCGGTCGCAGGTTCCGGCGATCGACGAATTCATGACGATGCTCGACGAAACGAACAAGGAAGCGAACAAGAACTCGCGTAACGTCTACCCGACGTTCATGAACACGGCTTCCAAGCCCGAGAAACCGTGGATCGCTCCGAAGTCCGACAAAGCGAACTGCGACGTCCCGAAGACGGCTTACATCGCAGCGGTCTGCTTGTCGTCTTGTGCTACGCCCGAGCAGGAGATCCTCGCTCAAGCGAAAGCGAACTCGAAGATGACTCGTACGCCGTTCCAACAAGCTCTCGAGGGCAACTACGCCTTCGTCGGCACGCTCAACAGCCACAGCTCGATGTCGAGCAAAGAGCTGCAGAAGACGAAGGTCGAACAGTGGGTCACGGAGTTGATCGACTCCGATCACATCATCATCGAGTTCCGCACCGCTTCGGGTGGACTCCTTCGCATGACGCCGAACCATCCCATCATCGCGGATGACGGCACCATGAGACTCGCCGAAAACTTCAAAGTCGGTGACAACCTCGTGAAACTCGGTGGCGCGCGCGACAAGATCACGTCGATGACGCCGGTTCATTACTTCGGCAAGGTCTACAACGTGTTCGTGCACTCGGCCGATCCCGCACAGAACGTCGTCGTGACCCAAGGTTACTTGAACGGAACCGCGTTCTTCCAGAACGAGGGCGCAACGAACTTGAATCGCACGATATTCCGCCAGAACCTCTCGAAAGGCGCGGTGAAGTAACATGAACGGCCGCTATTTCGTCCTCGCCATAGGTTTCATCGCTTTGTTGTTGCTCTCGCTTCGAGGTCCGGATCAAGCCGCGACTCCCGCGACCGTGATCCCCCTCGAGCGCGCTTCCGATTCGGACGCGAGATGGGTGACACCATTACAGCCCCGCAGGATGGTGGCCGACGACGACGTTTCAATGGCACCGGTTGCCGCTGAAGCGAAAGTTTGGAAACCTTCGATGGTTCCGGCTCTCTCGCCTGCGACGCGCGCGCAGTTGAAGGAGTTCGCGAAGCTGAAGAAGAAAGTCTTTCTCGACAACGACGAAAAGCGCCGACTCTCGGAGCTCACGCGGGACCCTGCGTTTCTCTCGAGTCTCGCGCCCGTTTTCGACATTTCTCGCGAACGAAACGACGAAGAGATGAACGCCGCCGTCGATCTCCTGTTGGATGCCGCTACGAATGAAAAGTCCGAGACCGCGGCTGCGATGTTGATGGGAGTGATCGCGGACCCCTCGATCGAGAACACCGAGATTCCCGAAGCGCGACGAGAGCTCGCAGCCGGAGTGAAAGCCGAGATCCTGTTCCTCTGGACGGCCGCATCTCCCGACCGCGCCAACCACATGGCCTCGATGCTCCCCGGCCCGGTCAGCCAAAGGCTCTGGGAAAACGTGCTGAATGCGCAAGACCGCAATCGCA
>JAZKJB010000222.1:0-1547 GCA_040384505.1 Bdellovibrionota bacterium
CCGACGATCGAGGGAGCAGCTTGGGCGCTTTGCGAGAGCGCGAGGATCAAGGCCGAAGCGGCCGCTAAACGAATTTTCATTACGTTCTCCTTATAGATTGCCCGGTCTGGCTTCAAACCGCATGCCTACTGGAGAACGAATGAGGCCTACCGCGGGCCCCGCCAGACTTCACACTTTTGAATCAAAGGCCGAGAACGAGAGGTTCTTTACATTGTTCTAAAATGTCGACGATGGGCCGAGCCCAAAAAGAAAACGGCACCCTTTCGAGGCGCCGCTTTTTCACTTCATTGAGACCAAAGACCGAAAACCGAAGACCGAACGGAAACGGAAACGCCAAACCGAAACGGCGACCGATTCCGGCTCACTCAGCGCGAAAGCGTCTTCACAACATCCCGAAGCGCATCGACTTTATCAGTGCGTTCCCAGGTGAAGTTCTCGTCGCTGCGGCCGAAGTGACCGTACGCTGCCGTCTTGCGGTAGCGCGGCTTCAAGAGATCGAATTGTTGGATGATCGCGGCCGGCTTCAACGACCAGAGTTCGCGAACGGCTTTCGAAAGAACTTCGCTACCGACCGAGCTCGTGCCGTATTCGTTGACCATCACGCTGACAGGCTCCGCTACGCCGATCGCGTAAGAAACTTGGACCAAGCATTTCTCCGCGAGGCCTGCTGCGACGATGTTCTTCGCGATGTGACGAGCGGCATAGGCCGCCGAGCGATCGACTTTCGAGGGATCTTTGCCCGAGAAGGCGCCGCCGCCGTGTGCGCCGTGGCCGCCGTAGGTGTCGACGATGATCTTGCGGCCCGTGAGACCGCAGTCGCCCATCGGTCCACCGATGACGAAACGACCCGTCGGGTTGATGTAGTACTTCGTCTTGTTGTCGAGCCAATTCGCCGGGATCCCCTTCTTCACCACTTCTTCCATGATGAAGTCCTTGATCGCGGACTGGCTGACGACGTCGTCGTGTTGTGTGGAGAGAACGACCGCATCGACGCGCTTCGCTTTTCCGTCGACGTACTCGATCGTGACTTGGCTCTTCGCATCCGGGCGGAGCCAGTTCACTTTGTTTTGTTTGCGAGCTTGCGCGAGATCGTGCACGAGCTTGTGCGAGAGAGCGATCGAGAGCGGCATGAACTCGGGAGTTTCGTTGTTCGCGTAACCGAACATGATGCCTTGATCGCCAGCGCCCTGCTCTTTGTTCGCGCCGGTATCGACGCCCATCGCGATGTCGGGACTCTGGCGATCGAGCGTGACCAGCACCGCGCACGTATTGCAGTCGAAACCTTTGTCGGTGTCGTCGTATCCGATTTCTTTGATCGTCTTGCGAACGATGGCGGGCACGTCGATGCGGGCCGAAGTCGTGACTTCACCTGCGACGACCGCGACACCCGTCGTGACGAGCGTCTCACACGCGACACGCGCGCGAGGATCTTGCTCGAGCATCGCATCGAGGACGGCGTCGCTGATCTGGTCGGCGATTTTATCGGGGTGGCCTTCGGAGACGGATTCGGACGTGAAAAGATAGTTCTTAAGAACTATCTTTTCACG
>JAZKJB010000223.1:0-10511 GCA_040384505.1 Bdellovibrionota bacterium
TCTTCGACTCCAAAGTGCCCTTCGACTACGTCATGCCCCCGGTTCAACAGCCGAACACCTTCGCGGGAAAGCCCGTCGAGAGTGTCTCGAGTCATCAAGGCCGCTACCTCTGGGTTCCGTACTATCGGCGCAGCTACGATGAAAACAGCACGATGGTTTCCGCGATGGCGGTGATCGATACGACGGACCTCAAGATCAAACGCGTGCTCGCGACGGGTCCTATCGCGAAGTACGTTCAAGTTTCGCCCGATGGGAAATACTTAGCGGTTTCACACTGGGGCGACAACACGATCGGTCTTTTCGACATTCAGGGGAAAGAACCGAAAGACTTCAAGCCCATCGCGAAGCTGACCGTCGATAAGCCGCTCTCGAAAAAACAAATGGTCGGCAACCGGGACAAGAATTGCGGCTTCTGCGTTCGCGGTCTCGCGTTCAGCAAAGACAGTCGTTATCTCTTCGTCGCCCGCATGAGTAAGGGTGGCGTCGCGATCTTCGATCTTCAGGGCTTCGCCTATCTCGGGACACTTTTCGGCATCCACACCGGACCGCGGGATTTGCAAATCGATTCGAGCGGGGATTTCCTCTACTCCGGATCGAACTCGTCGGGCTTCATCGACAAGGTCCGCGTTTCGAAAGTGATCGAGCAGTTCAAAGGTAAGCCGCCCGGGAGCGCGGTGACCGTGACATCAGAGCAACTCGAAGGGCAACGCGTGTTCGCCGGTACCGGAGTGCGCTCGATCAAGCTCACCCAAGACGGAAAACATCTTTTCGCAGCCGTGAACAAAGCGAGTGAGCTTCAGGTCTACTCGACGGAGCAAATGAAGCGAGTCGCACAAATTCCCGTCGACTCTTATCCGGTCGGACTCGCGCTCTCGCCTGATGGAAAACAAGCGTGGGTGACCAGCCAAGGGAACGGATTGAAAGGCGGCAACTCGGTGGGCGTCTACGAGATCCGCTACCGTCTCGAGGAAAACATCTCCGTCTCCAAGGATCCCCGCAAGAAGGAATCGAAATGAACAAGCTGCTACTCGCGACATCGCTCATTTTCTCGACGGCCCCCGCATTCGCCGATCCGGCTCCTGCCGCGATCGCGGCCGACATCAAGGCACTTCTCGCGCCTCGGGGATCGAAGGTCTCGATGAGTTTGCGCGACCCCGATGGCGGCGAAGTCGTCAGCCATCAAGGCGAACTTTCACTCTCGCCTGCGAGCATCGCCAAAACCGTTTCCACCGCCTGCTCACTCGACGCCCTCGGACCGCAATTTCAGTTCACGACGAATTTCGGATTCTCGGGAAAAGTGACGGGCGACACGCTCGACGGAGATCTCGTGATCAAGGGGCACGGAGACCCGAGCCTCGTGATCGAAGATTTGCATGAAGTCGTGGAAAAACTTCGGCACGTCCACGGAATCCGCAAGATCACGGGAGGAATCGTTTTCGACGTCAGCTACTTCGGAAAAAAGGGGCTGGCGATCGCGAGTGGCTTCGAAGGCGACGAAGGCCGTTCGTTCACCGCGGATCTGACCCCGGTCACGTTCAATCAAAACTCATTTTCGGTTTGGGTCACACCCGACGTTCGAAATCGCGCGGTTTCTCGCGCCACGGCTCTTCCGGCCGGCGTTCTCGATCTGCAAGTGACGAACAACTCGAAGACCGGAGGCTCGACCGAGGTGAACCTCGCGTATGATCCGGCGAAGATGAAAGCGACCGTCGTCGGCGTCATCGGAAAAGAAGCCGAGCCGAAGGGAATTTACCGCGCCGTCGACGACGCCTATCAGTACGCACAAAAGCTGATGCAGCGATTGTGGATCGACTCGGGCGGGGAGTGGAAGAGCTCGCAATTCAAGATTTCGACGACTCCGGTGGCCTCGACTCAGCTTTACAAGTACTCGTCTCGTCCGCTCTCGAAAATCTTGATCGACGTGAACAAGCTTTCGCTCAACCTGGGGGCCGAGATGATCTTCTTGGCCGCGGGATCCGAAAAATACGGAACACCAGCGAGCTACGAAAAAGCGCTCAAGATGCTTGGCGAGTGTCTTTCGGAAAAATCCATCGAGGCCGGAGCGCTTTCGCTCACGAACGGCTCCGGCCTTTCGCGAGAAGCCCGAATCAAGCCGACGGCGTTGACGAAGTTCCTTCGCCAGGCGGCTCTGGACAACTTCGCGCCGGAGTACCTCGCGAGCTTCAGCATTCTCGGAATCGACGGAACCGCTCGCGCGCGACTGAAGAATTATGCGGGCCGGGCCAGGTTGAAAACGGGGAGCTTGAAAGACGTACGTTCGATCGCGGGTTTCCTCTATTCGAAAGATCACAAACCTTACGCGTTCACGATGATCCAGAACGGCGTCAGCGGCGAGGACGCAAAAGTCCTCGAAGACCGCGTGATGGAAGCCTTCTTGAAAAAATACTGATCAGGACTTTTTCGTCGGGCGAGTGTCGCGGCCTGCAAGCAAGCGTTCGACGGCATTCGTGACGTGAGCGGGGATGTGCAGGCGGAAGCCCGCCGGGATTCGAGTCGCGAGGCCGCGCTCGAGATCCGGGTTCAGCTTCAAGAACTCTTCTTCCGTCAATCCGCTCAGTCGAACGACGTCGCTCGCGCGAATCGAGCGGGGGACGCGAACGACTTGAACGTCGAGAGTGGCTTCGCGTTCGAGCTCTCCGTAGATTTCGTTTTGATATCTCTCGGCATGAAGGGCGCCCAAGAACTCGCAGTAGAAATTCGAGCTCGCGAAGTCGAACGTTTTCGAGTTGTATCGCTTCACGATCTCGCCGAGGTCTTTCGAGCCCGCGGCTTTCGATGCGCGTCGAATGCCTCCGGGTCCGTGGTTCCAAGCGGTGATCGCCAGTGGCCACTTGCGATGGAGAATCAGGTGGTTCTCTTTCAAGAGGCGGGCTGCGGCTTCCGTCGCCTTGAAAGGCGAGCGTCGCTCGTCGATGGCATCGTTGACCATCATGAATTTGCGTCCAGTATTGCCCATGAATTGCCAGATGCCCGTCGCGCCGACTTTGCTCGTCGCGTGCTTGTTGAAGCTCGATTCGACGAACGGAATCCGCGTCAGCTCGATCGGGAGCTTCTGCGCGCGGAAAATATTCTCCATCGTCGTCAGATAGCGCGAGCTGACCTCGAGGCCCTCTTTGAAGAAGTTCCGTTGCCCCATCTGAACGCGAGTTTCACCTCGAGCGAGTCGTGCATGCTTGCGAACATCGCCGAGCTTCGAAAGCGCCTGAGCGACGGCGAGCTCGGTCTCGTTCATATGCCTCTCTGATTTGCCGTTAGCCAGAGCGCGAATGGCTGCGATGATTTTATTCGATTCCGCTTTCACCAAGGCATCGGCCTTCATGTTTCGCATCCAGCGGAATTTCGGAGTCGGCGCTTCGATGATCGACGTGACGTCGACGACTTTGTAGATCACCCACGGAAACCGCGAGTGATGGATGATGCGGCGATTGGCGTCGTACTTGGAATAGACGTCGAACCAAAACCCCGCGCGATCGCGAAGATTCTCGGGGATCGCGAATTGATCGTCGATTCGTTCGTCATGATCGTCCAAAACCGATTCGCGATCGAAGACGGGGAGACCCGTAACCAAAACACCCTCGACCGTCGATTCTCCGATGAGATGCGAGACGTACTGATCGAGTGAGTTTCCTTCCAGAGTGCGAGCCGGAGGTGCGGTCAAAATCTGTGTCGAGGGACCGGCAGACGAAGTGAGCGGGCCCATCGCGAGTGCAGGCGAGGACTCTTCGCTCGCGAGATGCGAGTAGCCGGAAAGCCCGACAGCCATGACGGATGCGATGACAGACGAGACGAGCAGAACCCGACCCATGAGCGGGTGAGAGAGGGCCATACGCATGCGCGTCGGCGGCTTCGGGGTGCGGGGAGCAAAATTGATTTCCACGCTGGATTCTTGAGCAAGGCAGGTGCCACTAGAATCGGGGGAGCGGAGCGAAAATATCGGGGCTAATCAATGATTTGCAGAACCTTAAGGGCCCAAATTTACGATGGAGGTGCCGAAATGCGGCTCGCGTGCCGTGGAATTGTAAGGGTCTCGCGAACAATTAGACCGTGATCGTTTCTTTGTAGAGACCGAAAACCTTGCGGAGTTGATCCGAAATTTCACCCAAAGTGACGCCGGCTTCCACCGCGTCCACCAGGATCGGCATCATGTTCTGCGTCGATTCCGCCGCGGACCGAATTTTTGCGAGTTCCTTTTCGATCTTCGCCCCATCTCGCTTCGCTTTGAACGCTTTCAACCGCGTGACCTGCTCGCGCGAAATCTCCTCGGAGACTCTGAGTACTTCGGTCGTGTCTTTGGAGCTCTGGATGAAGTCGTTCACGCCGACGACGATCTCCTCTTTCGATTCGACCGCGCGCTGGAAGTTGTAAGCCGCGTTCTGGATCTCGCGCTGAATCCAACCGGATTCGATGCACTTGATCACTCCGCCTTGGGTTTCGATTCGGCGGATATAGTCTTCCGCCGCCTCTTCCAGCTGATTCGTGAGAGTTTCGATGAAGAAGGATCCCGCGAGAGGATCGATCGTATCGGCGACGCCGGATTCGTTCGCGATGATCTGCTGCGTGCGGAGCGCGATCGTGGCAGCCTTCTCGGTCGGAAGCCCGAGAGCTTCGTCCATCGAGTTCGTGTGCAAGCTTTGCGTTCCACCCAACACCGAGGCGAGGGCCTGAATGGTGACGCGGACGATGTTGTTCTCCGGCTGCTGGGCCGTGAGCGTGCTTCCCGCGGTTTGTGAATGGAAGCGAAGGCGCCAGGACTTGTCGTCCTTCGCCTTGAAACGCTCCTTCATGATCTTCGCCCACAGACGTCGGGCGGCGCGGAACTTCGCGACCTCCTCGAAGAAGTTGTTGTGGACGTTGAAGAAGAAGCTCAGGCGGCCAGCGAAGGAATCGATGTCGAGACCCGCATCGACCGCGGCTTGGACGTAGGCCATGCCGTCGGCGAGCGTGAATGCGATTTCTTGTGCGGCCGTCGAACCCGCTTCGCGAATGTGATAACCGGAAATCGAGATCGTGTTCCAGTTCGGAACGTCCTTCGAACAATACGCGAAGATGTCGGTGATCAAACGCATCGAAGGCTTGGGCGGATAAATGTAGGTTCCGCGCGCGATGTATTCTTTGAGGATGTCGTTTTGGATCGTGCCCGTGAGTTTGTCGGGCGTGATTCCGCGTCGACGAGCGACGGCGATGTAGAGCGCGAGCAAGATGCTCGCCGTCGAATTGATCGTCATCGACGTCGAGATCTTCTCGAGAGGCAAATCCTTCAAGAGGATTTCCATGTCTTCGATCGACGAGATCGCGACGCCGACCTTGCCGACTTCTCCGGTCGCCATGACGTGATCCGAGTCGTAACCCATCTGCGTAGGCAGATCGAAGGCGACACTGAGGCCGGTCTGACCTTTCTCCAGAAGGAGTTTATAGCGCGCATTGCTTTCGTGAGCGGAGCCGAAACCTGCATACTGCCGCATCGTCCAGAACCGGCCGCGATACATCGTCTCTTGAACGCCGCGAGTGAATGGAAAGACGCCTGGCGCACCGAGCGCTTCGTCGGCGCTGGTCTGCGACCAATCGGCCGACGAGTAGGCCGCTTTGATTTCGAGTCCACTCGAGGTGACGAACTTCTCTTTGCGGGCTCGGGAAGCCTTCGATTCGGGTTTCGACTTGCTCATGTGGCCACCTTACTTAGGCAGCGGCTCGAACGCGATCATCGTTTGACCGCTTTCTACGCTGTCGCCGGCTTTCACGAGGACGTCTTTGATCTTCGTGTCTTGTGGCGCGCGCATCTCGTTCTCCATTTTCATGGCTTCCATGATCAGGATCGGCTGATTCGCCTTCACGACGTCACCCTTCGCGACGAGGATTTTGACGATCTTCCCCGGCATGCCGGCGACGAGTTTGTCGCTTCCGCCGAAGGCGCCGCCTTTTTTGAGACTTTCGTGGAGGATCGCTTCGTCGTTGTAGATGGTGACCTTGCGATAGGCCGCGCGAGTGTAGACGTTGTACTCGGTGCCCGAGCCGATGACGTCCATCAGATACGAGGCGCCGCCGAAGACCAAGCTGATCGCGTTTTCGACGAGCTTGTAGTCTTCCTTCGAGATCTCGTAGCGAACCCAGTCTTGAGCTTCTTCCTGGAGATTGATCTTCCAGGCGCGCTTCGTCTCGGTGATGTCGATCTTGTAATGCTTCCCGCGGAGGTCGGCTTCGAAAAACATGCGGCTTACCTCAACCCTTCTCGGCGAGAGAGATCTTTCCAGCGGCTCGCGACGTTGTACTCGGAGACGGCCTTCGCCTTCTTGTCGTTGTACGCCGCGATGGCAGCCGTGATCAGGAAGACGTGATCGTCGACGACCTGGAACAGCTTCGGCTCGTTCAGGACGAGATCCTTCTCGCAGAACTGAGTCGTATAGCTACCGTCGAGGAACTTCGGTGCCTGGAGAATCGACTTGTGCATCGAGATGTTCGTCTTGATGCCAGTCAAAGTGAATTCGGTCAGCGCGCGATCGAGGCGGCGGATCGCGATGTCGCGAGTCGGCCCCCAAGCGATCAGCTTCGAGATCATCGGATCGTAATAGATCGGAACTTCATAGCCCGGATACGCGTAGGAATCCGTGCGAATGAAGGGGCCTTGCGGATGACGGCATCGGCGAATCAAGCCGGGCGAGGGAACGAACGTGACCGGATCTTCCGCGCAGATTCGCGCTTCGATCGCATGCCCGCGCTGTTTCACGTCTTCCTGCTTGAACGAGAGCGGCTTGCCGGCCGCCACGTAAATCTGTTCGTGCACGAGATCGATGCCCGTGACCGCTTCCGTGATCGGATGTTCGACCTGGAGACGGGTGTTCATCTCCATGAAGTAGAAATCTTTCGTCACGTTGTCGAAGATGAACTCGAACGTGCCCGCGCCGATGTAGTTGATCGACTTCGCGGCGCGAACGGAAACTTCACCGAGGCGTTGGCGAACTTCCGGGGAAACCGAAGGCGAAGGGGACTCTTCGATGACTTTTTGGTGGCGACGCTGGATCGAGCATTCGCGCTCGAAGAGATGGCAGACGTTGCCGTGCTTGTCGCCGAAGACTTGAACTTCGATGTGCTTCGGGTTCTGGACGTACTTCTCGATGTAGACGGTATCGTTCTTGAAATAGTTGAGACCTTCGGAGCGAGCGGCGCGAAAGGCGCTTTCGAGCTCTTCGAGTTTGTGGACGACGCGCATGCCTTTACCGCCACCGCCGGCCGTCGCCTTGATGATGACCGGAAGGCCGATCTTCGCGACGACTTCTTTCGCATGGTCGATCGTGTCGACGGGTCCGCCCGAGCCGGGAACGGTGGGAACGTCGGCGGCTTTCATCAACTTGATCGCCGAGAGCTTGTCGCCCATCGCGCGAATGTTCGCGGGTGTCGGGCCGATGAAGGTCACGCCCGCTTTTTCACAGGCCTCGACGAAGGCTGCGTTCTCGGACAAAAAGCCGTAGCCGGGATGAACCGCGTCCGCGCCGGATTTCTTGATCGCCGCGAGAATGTTGTCGACGTTGAGATAGGAATCTTTCGAAGGCGCAGGGCCGATGTTGTAGGCCTCGTCGGCCAAGACGACGTGCAAGCTATTGCGATCGGCATCCGAGTAAACCGCGACGGACGCGATACCGAGATCACGGCACCCGCGAATCACGCGCAATGCAATTTCCCCCCGGTTCGCGATCAACACTTTTTTGAACATTCAAACCTCTGGTTAGAGCGGGATGTTGCCGTGCTTTTTGCGCGGGTTCGTATCTTTCTTGTTCTTCAGCATCTCGAGCGCGTCGATGATCCGCTTTCGCGTCAGCGCCGGCTCGATGACTTCGTCGACGTAGCCGAGCTCGGCCGCGACGTAGGGATTCGCGAACTTTTCTTCGTAGTCGGTCGTCAGCTTCGCGCGCTCGTCGTCGGGCTTCGAGGCTTTCTTGATCGCATCGCGGAAGATGATGCTGACCGCGCCGTCGGCGCCCATGACCGCGATTTCGGCGGTCGGGTAGGCGAGGTTGATGTCGCCGCGAAGATGCTTCGAGCTCATCACGCAGTAAGCGCCGCCGTAATCCTTGCGAGTGATGATCGTGATCTTTGGGACGGTCGCTTCGGCGTAAGCGTACAAGAGCTTCGCGCCGTGAGTGATGATGCCGGCCCATTCTTGATCCGTACCGGGCAAGAAGCCGGGGACGTCGACGAAAGTCACGAGCGGGATGTTGAAGGCGTCACAGAAGCGGACGAAGCGCGCCGCCTTTTTGGAGGCATCGATGTTCAAGCAGCCCGCGAGGACTTGCGGTTGGTTCGCGACGATCCCGACCGAGCGGCCGTTGAAGCGCGCGAAACCGACGATGATGTTCTTGGCGTAGTTCTGGTGAACCTCGAGGAAGTAGCCTTCGTCCACGCAGAGCTTGATCAGCTCGTTCATGTCGTAGGGCTTCTTCGAGCTGTCGGGAATGAAGTTGTTCAAGGCCTCTTCGATGCGGTCGGGGCGATCGCTCGTCGGGAGGACCGGCGGATCGTCGACGTTGTTCGAGGGAAGGAAGCTCAAGAGCTCGCGGATCATGAGCAAGCAATGCTTGTCGTCGTTCGTCGCGAAGTGCGAGACGCCGGATTTCGTGGCGTGAGTGAGGGCCCCGCCGAGAGCCTCTTTCGTGACTTCTTCGTGAGTGACGGTTTTGATGACGTCGGGCCCGGTCACGAACATGTAGCTCGTGTCCTTGACCATGAAGACGAAGTCCGTGATCGAAGGCGAGTAGACCGCGCCACCCGCACAAGGTCCCATGATCGCGCTGATCTGCGGAACGACGCCCGAGGCGAGAGTGTTCCTCAAGAAAATATCCGCGTAGCCACCGAGAGCTTCGACGCCTTCTTGGATGCGTGCGCCACCGGAGTCGTTCAAGCCGATGATCGGCGCACCGTTCTTCATCGCCATGTCCATGATCTTCAGGATCTTGTTCGCCTGCGTGCGCGACATCGATCCACCGAAGACCGTGAAATCCTGCGAGTAGCAATAGACGAGTTTTCCGTTGATGCGGCCATAGCCGGTGATGACGCCGTCGCCGAGGGTGCGCTTGTCGGCCATCCCGAAGTTCTGCGACCGATGGGTCACGAAACGATCCATCTCGACGAAGCTTCCCGGATCGAGGAGCACGTCGAGACGTTCACGAGCCGTCAGCCGGCCGCCTTCTTTGTGTTTGGTGATGCGGTCGGCGCCGCCACCGGCGAGAGCCTCGGCATTCTTCTGCTCGAGACCTTGCACACGAAGTTCGGTGCGGGACTGAGTCGGTTCAGTCGTTGCCATGCATTCTCCTCAAGGGTACGAGCGCCTCGGAAAGCGCGGGAAAGCGTAGCTAAATGAAGGATTGAAACTACCCGCCGCACGCTGCGTTACGCAAGCGCGCGAAACCCCCGTCGGGGGCGCCGCAGTATCGTTCGTCACCGAGGTGAATTCAGGGAATTTGGAGAATGACGTCGAGCGCTTTTCGCATGTTCAAACGGCCGCGTGACGAGACCTCGTAGGGCCCGGTGTCCACGGAAGACAACAGTGCGTTTCTTATTTCACCCACCGTCGCCGTCGGTTTGGCGCTCCAGAGCGCCGCGGCCGCGGCCGAGACGAACGGGGTCGCCATGCTGGTGCCACTCAGGGCTTTGTAGATCGGATTCGCCGTATCCCCGAAATCGGAGTACGTGCTCAAGATCGCCGAACCCGGCGCCATGATATGCACGAGGTCATAGCTATAGTTCGAGAAGTCGTTCATGCGGTCGCTCTGCGTGCTCGAGGCGACTGTGATTTGGTTCGAGACGTTGTAAGCGGCCGGATAGGAAGGATCGGCATCGAGATCCGAGTACTCGTTCCCCGAGGCTGCGACGAACAAGATTCCAGCGACGCCGAGATCGGAAATCGCCTGGCGCAAAGACTTCGAACAAGGGGCGCCGCCCCAGCTCGCATTCACGACCTTCGCGCCGCGAGCGGCAGCGTAGTACATCGCCCGAATCGCATCCGAGATGTGACCCGCGCCATCGTCGTTCATGAAGTCGAGGGGGAGGAGTTTCGCGTCGGGAGCCGCGCCGTAAACCGCGCCGCCCGCGTGATCGGCGACGATGACACCCGAGACGTGTGTGCCGTGACCGCTGCCGTCGGTGACGACGCCCGAGTCCAATTCGAAATCGTAACCGGAAACGTCGTCGACGTAGCCATTCAGGTCGTCGTCGACTCCGTTGGTCGCCATGCTACGGCCCAACCCGTCGGTTCCGACTTCGCCGGCATTCACCGCGAGATGAGTCTTCAAATCTTTGTGAGTCACCTGCACGCCCGAGTCGATGACGGCGACGATGACGCCTTGGCCTTTGTAGCCTCGCGACCAAGCGTTTCCGTCTTCGATCTTCGTGTGCCACCAATCGGTCGCAGCCGACGTCGAAACGTCAGCGGTGCTTTGCGGATTCACGGTGCGAACGGTTTGATCTTGCTCGGCGAAGTCGATCTTCTCGATGTTCGGTTG
>JAZKJB010000223.1:10521-12384 GCA_040384505.1 Bdellovibrionota bacterium
TGAGCTCTTCGCGAGTCGAGCCGCGGTAGACGATCGTCTCTCCGGACTTGTATCGAACGAGATATTGATTCGGTACCGCGGTGCCGCTGCATTCAGCGGCCGTCTTCGGAAACGTCTCAGCGACTCTCTCGGTGTTGTTCGCACAACCCGATGAAACCATCGCAAGAATGACTGAAACGACTCCGAAGCGAGCCTTGGTCGCGACATCCATGTCGGCCTCCGCGGGAGGAACATCCTGTTCCCCGAACCTACTAGTAGTGTCACTCGCCGAAGGCTTTGCGGTTAGTCCAACTCTCGAGCGAAAACGACCGAGAACGGGGAATCAGAGTCTTAGCGGGAGAAAACTGGACCTGGGGGTCCGAGGAAAAATTTGCCGCGTCAAACGGCGCTCTGAAACCCGCTGCCCTGGCCGGTGAGAAGGGCGGTCGCCTTCTTGTTGAGATCGATTTGGACGAGGATCCAAACGACGGGCGCGAACACGAGCCAGAGAAGGAAGACGATCCAACGATTGAGCTTTTCGTCGCCGGTTTTCTCGAAGAGCTCGCCGAACTTGTAAACCGAATAAAGGTTCAAAGGCGGGAAGAACATGAACACCGTCCAGAGGCCGACTTGCGCGTTCGTGTCGTTCGCGACGGCCTTCATCTCCGAGGCCGTCTGGTAAAACCAGTAGACCGAGTAAAGTCCGACGGTGACGACCATCAGGAGAGCTTGCACGAACATGTTGCGACGCTTGATCTGCGGTTGCACACGGGCCTTTCGACAAAATTGATTTACTTAATTAGATCGTGGAGACGAATTCAGTCAAGAAGCTGCAGAAGGTCTTTTCGACCATCTTCGCGGTGTGCGTGACGTCTTCGTGCGAAAGCTTTTGATTCACGAGACCGGCGGCCGGGTTCGTGATGCAAGCGAGGGCGCAGACGCGCAGACCCAAGTGATTCGCCGCGATCGCCTCGGGCACGGTGCTCATGCCGACCGCGCCGCCGCCCATCTTCTGGAGATAGCGAACTTCGGCCGGAGTCTCGTACGTGGGGCCGCTGACGCCGCAGTAGATTCCCTTCGAATGGCGGATGCCCTGCTTGTTCAGGATTTCTTCCATCTTCTGGTTGAGCTTTCGGTCGTACGCTTCGCTCATGTCGGGAAAGCGTGGCCCGAGCTGCGCGATGTTCGGACCTTTGAGCGGATTGTCGCCCATCAAGTTGATGTGATCTTCGATGATCATGAAGTCGCCGGGCTTCATGCTGGGGTCGAGGCCGCCCGACGAATTCGTCAGGATCAAACTCTCGATGCCGAGCATGGCGATCGTGCGGGTCGGATGAACCACCGACGCCATCGTGTGGCCTTCATAGTAGTGAACGCGGCCCTGCAGACAAGCCACCGGCACGTTCTTCACGTGACCGAGCAGCAAGCGCCCGCCATGACCTTCGACGGTCGGCGCGACGAAGCCTGGGATTTCGTCGTACGGAAGAGTCGTTTCGACCTGAATCTGATCGCAGAAGGCCCCGAGACCCGAGCCCAAAATGATCCCGACACGCGGCTTGATCTGGCTGCGCGAGCGGATGTAGGCGGCTGATTCTTCGAGATTCTTTTGGATCTGCATAAGCTCTTTAGGGACCGATTTTTCTTCGTGCGATCAAAACGGGGACGTTGGGCTTTTGCAAGGAAATACTCACCGCTGACGAAACCCTTTCCCGCGCTTCTTCGACTTTCGCATCGAGCGCCGAGCCGTCGAAGTGGAGGGTGACGAGCGGCTCGCCCTTGCGCACGGGCTCGCCGATCTTGCGATGGATCTCGAAACCCGCCGTGGGATCGACGGGGTCCGAGGATTTCGATCGCCCGGCACCGAGGGCGAGAGCGGCATAGCCG
>JAZKJB010000224.1:0-2912 GCA_040384505.1 Bdellovibrionota bacterium
AGGGAACGACCGCCGAGCCGAAAGCGGAAGGACCGAGAAGCATGTTGTTCAATCTATAACCCGCGGCTGGACTCCAGGCCAAAGCGGCAGCGGTCGATGCGAGGGGAATGAGCGACGTTTTCTCCTTCAGGAGGAACTCGAAGTACTCCGCCTCCCATTCGGGACGGCCGCTCGCGCTCATGATCCGACCGAATTCGCGCTCGAAGCGTGCGAAGGAATTCCACGGGATGCGGTTCTTCTCCCCGAAGAGAGACTCCGAATTCAGGCCTAGGTCGTCGGGGTAAGCGGCACGAACCGAGCGAACGAGCTCGTCGAACGAGAGTCCGATTTCGTCCATGTAATGGCGATGGCTGTTGATGACCCGGCAGGAAACGTCGCTCATGTGGGCCTGGTTATGGTTGACGCCCTAGGCAAAGGCAACCGTTGAGATGGGTGGCTAAGGTGCCAGGAGCGTTTTGGTGCTCAAAGTGAGAGCAGGAGGCAAGGCCCCTGACAAAATCGTGAATGTGGCCAAACCTACAATTGCTGCGTCGTGCGCAGAAGCGTAGCTTGGCTTCGAATCTTACCCGGAGTCCACTGTGCACAAAGCGCTCATCGTCGACGACAATGCCGACATCAGAAAGCTGCTCTCCCGAGCGCTTCAGATGGAAGGCTACGAAGTCATGGTGGCGGAAAATGGTGAGGCCGCTCGCCAGCGTATCTTGGAAGAAAAGCCCTGCGTGATCCTTCTCGATCTCATGATGCCTGTGATGGACGGCAAACAATTCCTCACCTGGAAAAATGAACAGTCGGATCTCGATGACGTTCCGGTCATCATCATCTCGGCACTCTCCGATAACACTCTTCAAGGCGTTCGTGCCGCACTGAAGAAGCCGATCGACTTGGACGAGCTCTTCTCCGTCGTCGACCAGCTTTGCGCGTGAGGATGAATGACCCAACCACAGATGCGAGATGACACCGGCAAAAGTAAAGGCACGGTCGTTGCGCCCTTCGTGGCGAGCGAAGAACGTTTCCGTTTATTGACCGAGAGCGTGAAGGACTACGGGATTTTCATGCTGGATCCCGAAGGGTACATCCAGACTTGGAACGAAGGGGCTCGCCGGATCAAGGGCTACGAAGCGAGCGAGATCGTCGGCAAACATTTCTCGACGTTCTATACGCAAACCGATCTCGACGACGGAAAGCCCGCACGTGAGCTCTTCATCGCGACGAAAGAAGGAAAGTACGAAGAAGAAGGTTGGCGTGTCCGCAAAGACGGCACGACTTTCTGGGCGAACGTGGTCATCACGGCACTTCGCGATTCCAATGGTGTCATCAAGGGTTTCGGGAAGGTCACTCGCGATCTGACGACCCGTAAAGAAGCCGAAGATCTCTTGCGCGAAAGCGAAGAGCGCTATCGGTTGATCGTCAGCAGCGTGAAAGATTACGCGATCATCATGCTCGATCCCGAGGGACGAGTCGTGAGCTGGAACGAAGGAGCTTATCGATTGAAGGGCTACACCGCCCAAGAGATCATCGGCCAGAAGTTCACGAAATTCTACGAGCCCGAAGATATCGAAGCCGGAAAATGCGACTGGGAACTTCGCGAAGCGATCGCGACGGGACGCTTCGAAGACGAAGGCTGGCGTTTGCGCAAAGACGGCAGTCGTTTCTGGGCGAACGTCGTCATCACGGCCCTTCGAAGCGACAAGGGCGAGCTTCGCGGATTCGCAAAAGTGACACGTGACGTGACCGAGAAAAAACGCTCGGAAGACCGACTTCGCTTCGCGCACGAGAGCCTCGAGATTCGAGTCGCGAACCGGACGCGAGAGCTCGAGAAGGCCATCGAGTCGCGAGACGAGTTCCTCTCGATCGCTTCTCATGAATTGCGAACGCCGCTCACGGCTTTGAAGCTTCAACAGCAGATTCTCGAGCGCCAGATGAAACGCGCGAAAGACGGATTGGTTCCGGTCGAGCTGTTTCAGGACATGATCGAGCTGACCGGTCGTCAGGTGGACCAACTGACGAATCTCGTCGACGACATGCTCGACGTTTCGCGAATCGCCAACGGGCAAATGAGTTACTCGTTCGAAGAGTGCGACTTGGTCAAACTCGTCGGCGATCATTTCCGTTCGTTCAAGCATCAGTTCGAAGCAAACGGCATCAAGTCGACTTTCCATTCCGATAGCGAAGTGAAGGCTCGGGTCGATCTCCATCGGCTCGGCCAGGTCGTCGCAAACCTTCTTTCGAACGCGATGAAGTACGGCGAGGGTGCACCCGTCGAAGTGAGCGTCTTCCGCGCAGGTTCGGAAGCTCTCATTACCGTTCACGACAACGGACCAGGGGTCGCGGACGCGAATCAGTCGCGAATCTTCGAACGCTTCGAGCGAGCGGTTTCGGCCAGCGAAGCGAGCGGCCTCGGCCTGGGACTCTACATCAGCAGACAAATCGCCGAAGCCCATGGGGGTCGCGTCGACCTCGTGAGTGCCGTCGGCGAGGGCTCGACGTTCACGATTCGCATTCCGATCTGAGCTTTCGGCGTAATCAAATGCCCGTGGAAGCAGCATTTTCGCGGGTTTGCGTGAGGTTTCTACTAGCACGGGTTGACGTGACCCCCGCCCCGCCAGTAGGGTGCATGAACTTTAGGTCTTCTACTTGTCGCGGGGTGGAGCAGCCTGGTAGCTCGTCGGGCTCATAACCCGAAGGTCGTCGGTTCAAATCCGGCCCCCGCAACCAATTTTTTCCATCTCCCCAAAAACATTCGGTCAGTCCTCGCGCCTGCGGCGCTGTGGATCTATGTTTTTGGGGAGATGGAAAAAATTTGGATCGAAGGTTTGAATTACTCAATCGATTTTAAACTTTTAAAGCTTCGATTTTTTCTTCCGGGATGTCATTCACGTTGGAGATCAACGTGAATCCATGACTCTCCAGCC
>JAZKJB010000224.1:2922-3273 GCA_040384505.1 Bdellovibrionota bacterium
TCAATCCGATTACGGAAATAAAAAAAGCCACCTCAACGGGTGGCTTTTTTATTAGTTGTTCGCGAGGACCGTCTTTGAATCGATGACCTTCGGGTCGTTGTCGAAGCCCGGCTCATAACTCGAAGTTGTGCCCGCGGGAAAACGAGCCAGTGGCTCGTTTTCTTGCGGAGCATCGAACGCAGCGACAGAGGATGCTTCAGCATCCGTCGAAGCGGAGAGAGTGGCGGCGCCTGCGCCGCCTCGGCGCTCGGAGTGCGAAGAACTGAGTCCTCTCGATGGCCGCTCTCCTGATTCGCACACAACCCCGCAACCAACCGCAACCAATTCCTAATACTCGTCGGGGTCTGGTCA
>JAZKJB010000225.1:0-2626 GCA_040384505.1 Bdellovibrionota bacterium
CGGCTCGTGCGGTCCGGGCGACTGCGCGCAAGTCGCTCCGTCGTCCTCCCGCCTGCGAAGCGCCAAACGCCTTCGGCGTTTAGCGCGTCGCAACTCCTGTATGAATCGAAGGGCGAGATTCCTTGGGGAAGCCAATAAAAAACCCGCCAGTAGGCGGGTTGTTTATTGGCGTCCCCAAGGAGATTCGAACTCCTGTATCCTCCGTGAAACCCCATCCTTAAAAGGGATGTGCTCTACCGACTGAGCTAACACCTCACAACATAAGAACGAAGAAGCGCCAATCTGTAAGAAACAGGCCGCCGTGTCAACCCTCAATCTGGAGAAATTAGGGGGTCCCCGTGGTGAATCGGGAAGTCTTTTCGAGGATTTGCCTGAAATAGGAGCAAGGGCCTCAGAGGGGGATCAGGTAGTACCGTTTCAGCGGGCCACCCTCGAGCTGAGGCTTCGTCTCCCGCAGTATTCCACCGTTCTTCTCGATGACTTTGATCGACGCACGATTGTCGTCGTTGCAGGTCAGGAGAGCCTCCCGAATTCCTAAGTCGCGCGCGATCGGAAGCGCGAGTTCCAACATCCTGGTCGCGATGCCGCGTCCCCGGTAAGTCGGCCGCGTGTCGTAGCCGATGTGGCCGCCCATCACGTGAAGATCCGCGTTGAGCCGATGACGAATCGAAATGCGCCCGACGTAAACGCCATCCATGACGGCCCAAAGTTCGGTTTCTTCGACGGGAGTGTCTTTGGTCCACCTCGTTCGCTTGGTGAGTTCGGACGCGACGAAGGCGGGGAAATTTCGACGGAGCTCATTGATGTCGAGATCCATGACCCAGGCGAGACCCTCCGTTTGGAATTCGGCGAGGGCCTCGAGGAAGCTTTCTTTCAAATCGATGGAAGGTCGCACGAGTCGAATGTCGCTCATGCGAACTTCATCACCTCACTGGGGCGGGTTGTCCAGGTTCTTCTGGATGCGGGCGAGGTGCTCGATGACTTCTTCGAGTTCTTCGATCACTTCTTCGCGGGCGACTTCGGTCCATGCGCTGGCGAAGCGAACGAGATTCATCGCCGGATGCACGACTTGCGAGCGGCCGAAGTAGCAGTGGCGGGGAGCAGCCGGGAGGCCGGTGCCGTCGTGATAGCGGTCGTGGAGATCGGAGACCGTCATCGCTTCCATTTGGATTCTTCTCCGCGTAGAGTTTCATGATCTCGACGCCTTGAGCGACGAGTTCACGAGTCGACGTTCGAAGCGCTCCGAGATCTTGTTCGGTCGCTGCGACACGCGCGCTTTCGACGAGCTCTTGCGCCAGCGTTTCATAAGTTTTGAGAATCGGATAATCGGCGGCGAAGGCCGAAGACATTCCGAGAAGTGCGATCAGGATCGAAGCAATTGCGATTTTCATAGGGGACACCTCAGTCAAAAAGCGGGATGGGAATCTCGATGCGGTCAGTTTTGGCGTGGCGAGGCGAAGCCGTCAAAGGGACGCCGAGCGGTCTCGATTAAACCAGCGAGTTGAGAGGCAAATGAAAGTCAGATGATCGAATCGGAACGATCCGGGATGCGCCACGAATGCGTTTCGCGATGTTCACGGCAACAACCTTTCTCGTTCTTCGGCCGTCGGCAGCCTGCAGGTGTCGCGCTTGCCGAACACTCGATATCGAATCTTCGCGACGAAGCGGTAGCCGAGGTCGCGCAACGGTCTCGGCACGAAGAAGAAGATGGAAATCAGTTTCCAGGATCCTCCGAGGTCTCGCAGGATCATGAGCACGGCCGTCGAGCGCTCGTAACGTTCGCCGTCCCGCAAATAAACGATCGTGTCGGGATCCGCGATCTCGAGGTCCTTTTGCGCGAGGAGCCGCCGAGCCGTTTCACCCTGCAGCGACGCGAATCTCAAGACCGAGTTTCGATCTAGCACGATCAGGCCATCCACGACCGAATTGCAGAGCGTGCAGTAACCATCGAAGAAAACGATTTTTTCATTCGACCGCACGCTCGACTCGCTCAACCCGACGTATCCGGTTTCGTGAAATCAGTAATCAACTCGATGTCGGACTCTGGGGGGAAATCGCCGAGCGAATGGCTGATGTAGTGATAGAGAACTTTTCCAGCTTTGCTGACGGCGACGACACCGCCGAGCTGCCAGTGAGTTCCGGCTTCTTGCGTGTACGCCGCTTGTCGATGCCCTTTGAGAGCGAGCTTCGCCGCGTTCAAAACGGTTTGCGGCTGTACGACACGGAAAAATCCACGTTTGAAACCTGCCGCTTTGAACGTCACCAGACTCGGATCCGTGAGGACGACCGCGGGATCGAGCTTCATTTCAGCACGGAACTGTTCGATGAAAGACGGATTGCCGTTGCCGATGAAGATGAGTTTCGCGCCGGTCCTCTCGTATTTTTCGCGATCGTTCCAAACTTGGGTCGCGTGCGCTCGGCACGCGATGCAAGCGAAGTGACGCAAAAAAACCAAGATGACGGGCTGTTTCGCCCACAACATTCCGACTTTGAGATTGTTGCCGGAAGAATCGGTGACGACGGCGTTGGCCAACGCGACGATGTCGATGTCGGCCGCGTCGGAGTTGCTCAATTGAACAATGGTTTCAGCCAGAGCGTTTGCTCGCGGCCAGGGCCGACCGACACG
>JAZKJB010000226.1:0-10250 GCA_040384505.1 Bdellovibrionota bacterium
TGGGGTGAACGTTGTCGAATTCGAGATGACTGAAAGTCAGGTTGGAAACAGTTGAAACTATCAGCCCTTGGATTCGCGCTCTGTTGTTCGGGTCAGCCGATGCGATTTTAACTTCGCCATCGAACTTGATCGAATCGATGGTCATGTAGTCATAAACTCCCGGCTTCAGAAGAATGGTATCGCCGGCTTTCGCGTTGGCGAGTGCCGCCATGAGATCGGAAACAGGAAGTGTGTTTCCTGGAGTTGGAGCAGGACCCGGGGTCGGCACTGGCGTTGGAGCAGGCGTCGGCGTCGCTGTCGGAGGAGTCGTCGAACATGCGATGGTCATTTGCGCCGATTTGACGACGCCGTAGATGGGATCACCACCGCAATTCGCATTGTTGAAACTCAAAGTACAGCTGCTCTTGCCGTTGCAGGAACTTGCAGCGTGCGAAGTACAAGAAAGATAGGATTGTTCTGCTCCATATAAGGCCTCGGTAACGGTCATCGCACCTGTCGTGCAGCCCGCGACCACCGAGGAATTTTCAACGGCAGGTGAAAACGTGCAGGACGTTCCGTCGGCGCACTTCGAACCGAAAGCGATCGAACCTGTGGGAGGTGCTGGAGTCGGCACGGGGGTCGGCTGTGGTGCCGGTGCCGGTGTCGGCGCCGGAGTCGAGCTCGAACATGTCACATTCATGTTTCCGAAATCGGCTTTTCGGCCACCCGGATTTCCACCACAACTGCTGTCGGTGAATTTAAGAGAGCAGCTCGTCTTTCCGTGACAACTTGCTTTGGCGTAACTCAAACAGGAGATGAGCTTGGCCGGTCTCGGACCGTAAGTCGCGGCTGTCACCGACATGATGCCGATTGCGCACTTAGCAGTGACCGTCGCGTCCTCGGGAGCCTTCTGAAAATTGCAATCGGTGCCGTCCGCACAAGTCGCACCGAAGTTCACCGAAGTTGCCGAGAACGCAGCGGTCGTCAGCAAAGTGATGACGAGACCCAACCAAAGATGCCGTACGAGTGATGTTAGAATTCGCATAGTGCCTCCTGCGACTCCTATCGGTAGAGGTTCTCGTCGAACATGTGAAGTCAGCTTCATGATTTCCGACTTTCTCACCGAAGTTCGCCGACACTAATTTCGATTTCTCGCACGTTCACGCACGTCGAAAATTTTCTTTCATCTGAAATGCGAAAACGCGCGATTGAAATCGCGATCGTCTCGGTCGATCGGGACGAAGCTCGGCAGTTTGCCACCCTCGCACGAAACTCGCGTCTCATCCTGAACGTCGAGATTGTCGGCAGATCCGGAAGCTTCTTCTTCAACGGCGATATCCGCGAACCCACGACCCGTCTCGAAATGAGAATGTCGAACTCCGTGGACGTTCGTGTACGAGAGTCGCGATCAGGCCGAAAGGTCCTTAAGCTCGAAGAATATCGACGAGAAGGACTCCGTGCAGCCGAAGCTCAGACTCTCTCCATTTCAACTGGTCGCGATCCTGCTTTCGACGGCGGCGACATTGCTGTCGTTCCAGAATTGCAGTGAGTTCGCACCGCTCGATCTCGCTTCGACCAATGGCGGTTTCGACGCGGCAGCCGTCGGTAAAGTTCTCTATGCGTCCAACTGCGCCTCTTGCCATGGCGATGTCGACGCGTCGGCGAAAGCGAATCGTACGAGCGGTCAGATTTTCGAGGCGATCCGGAATGTTCCGCAGATGGCGAGTTTAAGCGGCCTCTCGGCCGATGATGTGACCGCGATTTCCGTCGCACTTTCGATTCCTCTGCCGGGCTCGCAGATCAAGTTGAAATTCCAGTGCGCCGATCCGCAAAAGCGCGGCGTCAGTGACAAGAAGATGAAGCGCCTCACTCGTGTCGAGCTGGTCAATACGCTCAACGATCTCCTTGGCTCCACGATCGTCGCCAACTCTTCGATTCAGACGCAGCTTTCGCTCATGCCGAACGACGTGCCCAACGCCGAAGTGACGGACGTTCCAGAAATTCACGCCGACACGCACGCGGGAGCTCTCTTCGAGATTGCCGCGACCGCGTCGGATCTCGTCTTCGCGAATACGGCCGTGCGCGATCGCATCTTCGGATCTTGCAGTGGGCAAGCGACCATCACAGATGCTTGCGCACAGACCTTCATCAATTCATTCGGTCTCAAGACGCTGCGCCGTCCGCTCGCGACCGCGGAAAGCGCGAGCCTGCTCACTTATTTCAAAGCTAGTGGTGGCGTCGAGGGATTGAAGCGCGTTTTCATGCGACTCATGACTTCGCCTTCTCTCGCCTTCCACCTCGAAACCGGCGGGACCGCGACGACTTCACGAGTGCGCCTGACCGATCATGAAATCGCATCACGCATTTCGTATCGCCTGCTGGGTACGATGCCCGATGCCGAGCTCTTCACCGCGGCCGGCAACGGCGAGCTCCAGGACATGGCGAACGTTCGCTCGCACGTGAAGCGACTTCTCGCCGCTCACCCACTCGCAAAAGCTCGAGTGGACGAATTCTTCAACTTCTATCTTCAGACCGCGAAAATCCCGAATCCTTCGGCAGCCGCCGGTGCCGATCGCGGCATCGACGTGAACGGCTTGCGCGCAGAGCTGCTTCAAGAAATCGCGGATTACGTGAACAACAACGTCTGGACGAAACAAGCGAGCTTCAAGGCTCTGATGAATTCCACGGACGTCTTCCCCCGTTCCGACCGAATGGCCACGATTCTCGAGACGACGAAAGCCGCAGGCGCGACGGCGAGTCGCACGACCGCGAGTCATTCAGGGCTGATCCTGCGGCCGGGCTTCCTCGCGGGCGCAGGCGATCGCACGAATCCCATGCACAGAGCCGTCTTGATTCGCAAGCGCCTGCTCTGTCAGAACTTGGGTTCGCCGGATCCCGCTCAAGTCGCCCAACAAACTCAAGCCGTCGGTGACGTCTCGAATCTGCCGAATCGCGAAGCGTATACGAAACTCACTCAAGCTCCGCAGTGCATGACCTGCCACGGGATGATCAATCCTGTCGGCTTCGCGCTCGAGAACTACGATCAGCTCGGAATGTGGCGCACGCGCGAGACCGTTTACAAAAACGGCCAAGTCGCGGCTTCGTACCCGATCGATTCGCGCACGGGTGATCCGCTTCTCGAAGCGGGTGGACCGACGGCTCTCGTCATGCCCGAAGATCTCGTGACGGCGCTCGCCAATGGCAATGGAGCCCGCTCGTGTTTCGCCGAAATGGTTTTCGAATATCAACGCATGAGATCCATCGAAGCCGACGACGGCTGCGCCCTTCGTGAAGTGGAGACCGCGTCGCTCGAGAGCGGAAGCCTTCTCGAAGCGTTCACGACCTCGATCGCGAACGACGACATCTTCTGGAAGAGCAAGGAGAACTGAAGTGTTCTACAACAAGTTGAGCCGCAGACATTTTCTTCAGGGAGTCGGCGCAGGCCTCGCGCTTCCGTTTCTTCCGTCGCTCGTGCCCGAAGCTCACGCGGCCGGAATCGCCGAGCTTCGTTACATTCAGTTGCTCAGCACGTACTCGATGTATCCTTCCTACTTCTTTCCCTCCGACACCGGGCTGGTCTCGAACGGCGTCGCGATGATCAAACCGCTCAATACGATCACCGGGAACATTTCGACGGTCTTGGGTTCGGCTTTCGACAATTACAAGAACAACATCTCGGTCGTGCGCGGCCTCAACTGTCTCGCGGCGAGTAACCTCCACAACGGCTCGCTTCCCACCTGCGCATCGAGCACACCCGAGGACAACGTCGGTAACGGTCGCCCGTTTTATCCGTTCTCGATCGACACCGTCTTGTCGCAATCGGCGAAGCTCTACCCGGATCCGACCGGCAAGCAACGCCACGTGAACTTCGCGCCCGACAACACCTCGGATGGATATTCGAATTACTCCTGGACGAAAGTGAACGGCTCGGTTCAACACATGCCGAAGACCGACGCGACGTCGGCGCTCTTGAGCAAGTTTTCGATGCTGACGACCGCTCCTCCGCCCGAAGATCCCGCGGTGATCCGCAAACGCGACGTGATCCAAGCCGTGTACGCCGATTACAAAGCGGTTCGCGATAGCGGCAAGCTCTCGACCGTGGACAAGACGCGCTTCGAAGCTTACGTCTCCTTGGTCGACGAAATTCAAAAGGGTCTGGCTGCTGCTCCGGTCACGAACACGTGTTCGAAACCTTCATCCGAAACCGAAGTCGATCCCGAAGCGATCTACCGAAACCAGATCAACATCCTGGTCGCCGCGATGGCGTGTAACCTCACGCGTGTCGCGAGCATGGTTTTCACCGTGCCCTATGAGCCGATGCATACGTGGTCCCACCAAGGTGCCGATGCGGCCAAGCACGCCGACGCCCAGCGAATCATGGGTGCACGCATGGCCTATCTCATGAGCAAAATGGCGCAAATCAACGAAGGCACCGGCACCATGCTCGACAACTCGGTCATTTACTGGGGCAACGAGTACGGCGAAGTCGCTGGCGGCGATCCCCATCGCACCGACAACATGTTCGGAGTCGTCGCCGGGGGCGCTGCCGGAAAACTTCAGCTCGGCCATTACATCGACTACAGACAGAATCGACGCCCCTTCAACAACTTCTTGATCTCGCTCTTCAACGCGATGGGACTCGCTTCAGCGGACTACGAACGCGAGGGCGTCGTCGGCTTCGGCGAATACAATCAGACCGCGATCAACAACTACGGCTTCGGCGGCTTCGTCTCGGATACGGAGCGCCGCAAACCGCTTCCTTTCCTCTACAAAGGACCGATTCTAGGCTGAGCGGAAGTAGAGTATCATCTGAGCCAATGGCAAAAACCGAGCGCCGAGATTCCATCTCCGACATCGCCGAATATTATTCGAAGAGCGAAGAGCATAACCGGCTCTCGCTCCAGCAATTGGAATTCGCCGTCACGAAGCGCCTTCTCGCGAAATACCTAAAACCGAGTTCGCGAATCCTCGAACTCGGCGCAGGCTCCGGCCGCTACACTCTCGAGCTCGCGAAGAACGGTCACGACGTGATCGCCGTCGAAGTCGTTCCTAGCCTCGTCGAGCAAGGGCGAAAATACGTCAGTGAAAATGGCGCGACGGCTCAGTACATCGAATCCGATGCGCGCGACTTCAAGACCGGGGTTTCCGGTCTCTTCGATGCCGCACTCATCATGGGTCCGCTCTATCATTTGATTTCGTCTCATGACCGTACGGACCTCGTCCGCGACGTCACGACCGTCGTGAAACCGGGCGGACTCGTGATCTCGGTCCATCTCACTCGAGTTGGAGTGATGAGTTACATGCTCGCGCGTTTTCCCGCTTGGGGTCTCGAAGCCCCCGATCAGATCAAGAACTTGATGTCGACGGGTCACTTGCCCGATCACCCTCGCAACGGGGAATTTCGCGGCTATTTTTCGTCATTGAAAGAAATCGAAAATCTCTACTCGAACAACGGTCTCGAGATCGTCCGCCTCCATAGCCAAGACCCGTGCATCGGCGCGCTCGACGAAGTTTACAACCGGCTTCCCGACGACATCAAAGAAGCGTGGGCCGATGCGCTGACGGACATCAGTCACGACCCGCTCGCCTTGGGGTCGGGTCGAGGGATCATCTGCGTCTCGCGAGTTCCGTCGGGCAAGTGACCGAACTCTCTCATTTCTCGACGAAGACCTTCAATCGCTCCAGAGCCGAATCCCAGCGCGTCGAGATGAGTTCGAGATACTCCTGCGCGATTTCCAGTCTCTTGGCTTCGATTTCCCAGATTTGCGTGCGCCCCTGGCGCGAACTGCGAACGAGGCGCTCGTGCTCGAGCAAGTGAAGATGTTTCGTCACCGCTTGGCGACTCACGTCGGTCGCAGCAGTCAGCTCCGTGATCGAAAGCGGACCCTTCTCGCAAAGTCGCACGATCAAACGAAGGCGAGTCTCGTCGCCGAGGGCGGCGAACAATCCCGCTGACGATTTCAATTTCTTGGCGCTCGCTTCAGGAGCCACGAGAAAGATACTTCGAAATGAGCTCCATCTGGTGAGCCCAGCCTCCGTCGTTGGACTTCAAAGCCTCCGCGCGACGAGAAATCGGAATTTTGTCGAAGCCCGACTCCTTCACGGTCAAAAGTACGCCGCCGTCCTTCTCTTCGAGAGTGAACGTGATCAGCGTCATTTCTTCTTTGGAGTAATCGACTTTCGGGTCGACTGCGAACGGATGCCATTTCAACTCGAAGCGAGTCTCCGGAACGATCTCGCCGACGACGAATTCCGCGGGCGTACCCTCGTAAGGCTTTTGCAGTTTCGCGACTTCGGGGTCGACCGTCGTCGGGGAAATCGAACCTTTCATCCGCTTGCCAGGTTCGAATGGACCCTCGAGCTTCATCCCGAACCAGCTTCCGAATTCTTTGGAGTCCGTGAGAGCCCGCCACACCCGTGACCGCGGAGCTTTCAGGAAGACTTGTTTCACCACCTCGTTCGTCGACATATGCAACCTCCGGGTTGCATATTATCCGAAAGCGGCACGAGTGCAACCCGCAGGGTGCACCGATACGGCGCTCACTTCATTGCGACGATATGCGACCTCGCGGGTCGGACATGTTGGAGATTCGTCACGCTCCCTTCACCAAGACGTGACCGCCGGGAGCCTCCTACCCGACTAAAATGCGAGTGTCGGAGGACCACATGCCAGACACCCGCTATCGCCATTACAGAAACCCCGTTCGCAGCCGCTACGAATTCGACTTCTTCGATCCGAAGACTTGGAGCCGCAGCGTTTTCGGCGCGGGCCATCGCTCCGTTGGCGTCGCCGATCGAGAAGAAGACGAAGCCTTCATCCACGACGTCGAGAACCGCCGCCACTTCGCCGGCATCGGACCCAAAAATTTCAGAAGAATCGACGCCAGAGTTTACGAAGACGTCTGCGATGCTCTTCTTCATTCTCCCGACGTCGATGCGTCCGACATCAGCGTGAAAATCGAAGATGGTGTCGTCGAGCTCTCGGGAAGCGCGCTCGAGAGAATTCAGAAATACATAGCAGAAGACATCACGGCCGGCGTCCCGGGTGTGCGCGAGGTCAAGAATTTGCTCACGGTGAAAGAACATGGACGCTTCGGCGTGCGCGAGCACGGCTGGCCGATTTGAACGATTGAATAATTTCGCGAGTCGTCACACGATCGGCAAATGGAACAGCCCGATCTCGTCTTGAATCCTTGGTCGATCCTCGTCGCGGCCGTCATCGCTTTCGTGTTCGGCGGTCTCTGGTATGGCCCCGTCTTCGGCAAGACCTGGGGTCGCCTGATGGGCATGGACATGTCGAAGCCGCCACCGGCCGCCGTGCTCCGGCGAGCGATGATTCTTCAGTCGATCGGTCTTTTGCTGACGTCGTTCGTGATGGCTCACTTCAATCAGGCTTGGCGCCCGTCGGTGTGGGGTGCCGGAACCGACGCATCACCGTTGATTTACGGATTCTTCGGCGGCTTCTTCGCTTGGATCGGCTTCTACATCCCGATGCAACTCGGGAAAGTGTCCTGGGAAGGCCGCCCTTGGCGCCTGTTCGTCATCAATACGGGCCACGACTTCGTCACGCTCATGTTGATCTCGCAGATCACGGCTTGGTGGCGCTGAGCTCGAGCCCAGCGCACCTGCGACGACTCAGTTCTTGAGAGCTACGCTACAACGAATGCCGACCGGAACCGAAGTCACGGGAACGGGCGCCGTCATGTTGATAACGGTCTTTGTCACGAAGCCCAAGCCTTGGAACTCGTTGGTTTCGTCCGCGTTCGCGGGAACTTTCAAATCGATCTGGTAGGTTTCGACGAGTCCCACCATTAGGCCCTTTTGATTCGCGATCGTAAAACCGGTCACACCGGCGTGAATGTCCACGCGATGCTGGGTCAGAGCGAATGAACGGCGAGCGGCGAGGTAGCTGACGACGACTTGCGCATCGGGAGCGTCTTCGTACGTGAACTTCAGACCATTGGCCGCCGTGCAGTCGAGCTTCTGAAGATCACGAGCTTCGGAAACGAGGGGCAACGCGAGCAGAGCGAAGGCGAGAACGAGATTTTTCATCGGTTTGTCTCCTGGGTATAAACTAGAACTAGCAATGTTTTCCCTCGTAGAAAACCGAGCTGTTACTCTAATCATACTTTTTGGTAAAATGAGCAAATCGGCATCCGTAGCCGAATCCGTTCGAGGTACCCGTTTCCGTTCGGTCTGACCGTTTTCGGTGAGAACATCAAAACGGTAAACGGAGAAACCGTACGGAAACGGGTGCGCCGAACGGCTACCGCTACGGATGCCGACTCCGCTCGTTACGTTAAGTTGGGCCAAAAGAAAAAGCCCACGTTTTCACGCGGGCTTCATCGAGAGCCGATCATCAGCTTCGAGATTAAGCTTTCTTCTCCGTGATCATTTTCCGGTACTCCGGAGCACGAACGAGGTTCGCGAGTTCTTTCTCGCTGTCCATTTCGATGCGGATCAGCCAGCCGTCGTTCATCGGGTCGTCGTTCAATGAGCCCGGGTCTTCCATGAGAGCCGTGTTCACTTCGATGACCGTACCCGAAACCGGCGCGTAGAGATCGCTCGCCGCTTTCACGGATTCGACCACGCCGAACGATTCGCCTTGGTTCACTTTCTGGCCCTCTTCCGGGAGCTCGACGTAAACCACTTCACCGAGTTGTTCTTGCGCGAACTCGGTCACTCCGATGGTGACGATGTTCTCGTCGACCTGAGCCCACTCGTGATCCTTCGTGTAGTAAAAATCTTCCGGCAATGCGTACGACATGTGTTCAGCCTTTCGAGAGTCCGATTTTCACGAACGGAGTGGGGACGACTTTCGCGCGAGCCTTGCGGCCGCGAATGTCGACGTTGAACTCGGTGCCGAGCTCCGCGAAGCGAGTCGCGACGTACGCGATCCCGATCGAAGCACCCGACGTCGGAGACATCGTTCCACTAGTTATCCGTCCGATTTCTTCGTTGTCAAACGATGTTAAGACGTAGCCCTCACGCGGGATCCCCCGCTCCTGGAGCTGGATTCCGACGAGCTTGCGCTTCAAGCCGGCTTCCTTCACTGCGACGATCTTCGCCTTCGAGAGGAAATCTTTCGCCGCAGGCTTCACGACCCATCCGAGGCCGGCTTCGTAGGCATTCGACGAGTCGTCGATTTCATGCCCGTAGAGCGAATACTTCGCTTCGGTGCGTAGCGTGTCTCGCGCGCCGAGACCGATCGGTTTCACGCCGAGATCCCGGCCTTTTTCGAGGAGCGTATTCCAGAGCGAAACGGTCTTCTCGGTGGGGACGAAAACTTCGACGCCGTCTTCACCGGTGTAGCCCGTGCGAGCGACGATGACGTCGGCGCCTTCGAACTTGAAAGTCTTGTGGGTCGAGCGGACCATCGCGGCGACTTCGGGCGAGAGCACTCGCGACGTCAATTCGATCGCCTTCGGACCTTGGATCGCGATCTGACCCCAGCGCTCGCTTTCGTTGGTGATGTCGGCACCGCGATTGTGTTTCAGCATGTGAGCGAAGTCTTTATCCGAGTTCGATGCGTTCACGCAGAGGAGATAATCCTCGCCCGGCTTCATGCAGTAAACGAACAAGTCGTCGACGAGTCCGCCCTGTTCGTTCGGGAAAAGCGAGTATTGAGCGTCGCCCGCTTTCAACTTCGAGACGTCGTTCGTCGTGAGCCACTGCAACGTTTCGAGCGATTTCGGGCCGCGCACGCGGATCTCACCCATGTGCGAGACGTCGAAGAGACCGACGTCGGCGCGAACGGCCGCGTGCTCTTCCTTCAACCCCTCGTACTGAACGGGCATGAACCAACCGGCGAACTCCACCATGCGCGCTCCGAGAGCTTCGTGGGTGGAACGCAAAACGGTCGACTTGAGATTCTCGGCCATGGCGAATGAGTCCTTTTGGAAATGGCCCCCATAGTTCCCATCGCGGGAGTTCGAGTCAAGGCTCCGAACCCCTCGGAAGAGCCCGATTTTGAAGCAATTTTCATCGGAACGTGTCGCGTTTTGTCATCTCGGGCCCGCAGGGGGGCGCCCCAGGCGATAAGTTCGTTCCCGCACCCTCGAAGGCCTCGTTTCCTACGGCCCTGGCATTGCTCATGTTTTGACTCGATGAAAGCTCTCGTTCGCGGACTCAACCTAGGCCAACTTCTCCAAATCGTAAGCCTCGTGCTGGCGACATTGGTTCTCTCGGCCTGTGGGAACTCGTTCGCGCCGATGAAGGTCGACGTGAATTCCGACGTCACGACGGGCGGTTTCACTCCCGACGGCCGCGCC
>JAZKJB010000227.1:0-5499 GCA_040384505.1 Bdellovibrionota bacterium
CGCGGATCGGTCCGTGGATCCGATCATGTCCTGCGAATTCAGCGAGATGCGAAGTCCGTCGAGTCCCGCCGCCGAGATCGCGAACGAGATGGCAAAGAGCGCGAGCACGGACTTTGGGCGCGTTACTCCGAGGTGAAATGCCCGCCGGAGCCAGTGGTCGATCATGCGCAACGGCGTCGAATGGCGATGATTCAAAGGTCGTACGCTCCTTGTTCGGTTCGATCGTAATCTTCGGCACGCCCCATTGTCACAGCACAAAAAAGTCGCGATCGTTGACGAAGCCCGAAGCTCGGCACCAGACTTGAGGCATTCCGGAGGTCAAATGAAAACGATGTTCTTCCGCTCTGCCGTTGTGGCAACGAGCTTGGGTCTTTTCGGTCTCACGCCCGCATTCGCAGCTGAGGGTAAAAAACCGCAGCAGCCGAAATACGAAACCCAACTGATGGAAGAGAGCCCGTTCGAAGCGGCCGACTTCGAGTTCATCGAGTACACCGAGGAAGAGCTCGGTTCGATCAAGAAACTCAAGCCCGCGAAGCGCAATCCCGCGGGGAACGTCGCGAATTTGATGAGCCCCGAGTTCATCGGCATCCGCGATCGGTTCTTGAAAGTGAAAACGGCGGACGAGCTCGATCAAGTTTTGAGCGATCTCAATGCGAAATACGACACCCTCCAGGCGAACGACTCGAGACTCTTCGCGGCCCAGGCGGTGACTTTGATCCCGTTCCGCGGCGTCGTGTGGCGCCTCATCCCGGTTGCTCAGAAAGCGAAGATCACTCACAGCGCGGTCCTCACGATGGTGAAGCAGATCTCGACTGGCATCGGGATTTTCCTCCCGACTCAGCAGTGGCAAGCGGCTTTCGACTACGTGAGCCTTCCTTACGCTCGGGGCGGAGCGGTCTCGACTCAACTCGAGAACGAAGCGCAAGTTCAGTCGTTCTTCTCGGGCCCGGTCATGAAGTCCATTCTTCAGGCGCGCAATCGCGTCGCGAAGATCGACCTCAAAGGAAAAGACGTCGTCTGGGACAATCAACTCCTCTATGGTCCCGCGTCTTTCCAGGACGACCTCGATCGTTACCGCCTCGTGGGTGAAGTCGAGCGCTGGGTCGTTCTCGCGAATCTCCACTCGACCGTCGCACAGCTCGCGTTCGCGCGAGCCTATTCGGCAGAAGGCTCGAGCGACGTCATGGAAAACATCGGCCGACTCTATGGAATCGACGGATGGTTTTCGGGCGTGGAAGGAGCTCCTGCGCGCGACCGCGTGAAAGTCATGCGCTCGGGAAAATTCGCGAAGTGGGGAACCCTCGTGCCGGATGGAGCGCAATGGACGAAAGCGTCGCTCTCGAACTTGCGGGCCTCGTCGGAAATCATGGCAAGCGTCTGGAACCAAATCCAACGTCGTCCCATGGGCGACTCTTGGTCGATCGATCCCACCTTCTTCCAGAGCCGCGACATCGTTCGTACCGGCGACATGCGAGTCGAAGACGTCGTCGCGATGATGAAGGGCCCGGCAAAAATCAGAAGTGCCGTCACCGGCGAAACGGTCACCGTGAACATCCCGGCGTTCTACGAAAATCCGCCGCGCGATCTCAAAGCGCTTCTCGCGACCGGCTTCAACACCGAGCCGGAGTGGAAGACGATGACTTTTGCTACGGCAGGAAAGTCGGTCGCATTGAAAGCTCGGAATTATGACTCCGGCAGCCCGGCGGCTTGGGATCTCAACCAATACCGCACGTTCCTCCCGGAAGTACAAAACGGCAACGACGTGAAACGTGCGGCTCGCGTGCTCTCGCAATCTTGGGGCGGTGGTTCGGCTCTCGCGCCGATGCTCGTCTTCATGAACTGATAGGTCGCGAAAGATATGGGTCCCCTCGCTTCATTGTTCCTCGTCCCACTCATCCTGGTTCTCTTGCTGGTGGAGTGGGCGATGGCGAAGCGAAAGGGGATCCAGGTTTACTCCTGGGCCGACACCTCGACCAATTTCACCTGCGCGCTCGGGCAAGGTCTTCTCGATCTTCCAGTTCTCTTCGTCATCGGCGCGGTCTTCGCCTTCCTTCATGATCTTACGCCGCTGAATGTGCCGTTCACCCTGGCGTCTTCGGTCGCACTTTTCGTTCTCACCGATTTCTTGAGTTACTGGTTTCACCGTGCGAGTCACCGGCTTCCGTTCCTATGGCGCGTGCACGCCGTTCATCACCAAAGCGAAGAATTCAATTTTTCCGTGGGCTTTCGAATTCCCTGGTTCCACAAGCTCGTCGCATTTCCCATTTATCTTCCGCCCGCGCTCTTGGGTTTCAGCTTTTCGCAGTACCTCGTGGTGGCCTTCGTCCATGCGATGCTGCAGACGTTTTCACATACCCGCGTCTACGATGCCGATTGGCCGATCTTCCGCGATCTCTTCGTGACGCCGGTCCATCACCGCGTTCATCACTCGCGACTCCCGCAGCATCTCGACAAGAATTTTTCCAACATTTTCAGCATCTGGGACCGACTCTTCGGAACCGGCCTTCGCGATACGACCGAACCCGTTTACGGAATCGGCGAGGGGAGAGCGAGTTACAATCCATTGCGCGCTCAGCTCGAGCCGTTCGAGTTGCGAGTTGGAGTGAACGTGATCTCGATGAAGAGAAAGATCATTTCGCTCGTATTGCTCGCCGCCGCCCTCGTCATTTTTTCGCTCGTGAGTGCGAATAAAGCAGAGATGACGACAGTCACGTTGGCTCTTTCCGCAATGGTGTCGCTCGCCCTGGCCATCGCCTCGGGAAGCCTTCTCGAGCCTTCGCGTGTGCCGCAGCGAAGCGTCGAAAATCATCCTTTGCAGCGCTGACCGAATCCCCTAGGCTTGAAGCACCTAAAAAAAGGAGAAACGTGATGGCTCTGATCGATGTCCCGCAAGGGCTTCCCGGGATCGTAGGACTCTTAGCTCAGTATCGGAACACGGGTGAGCCGCTGTCGCTCCTCGCTGAAACGCTCCTGACGAAGAGCTCGCCTGGTTTCTCGGTCCTCGAGCGCGAGACACTCGCAAGCTACGTCTCGTTCCTCAACGATTGCCAGTTTTGCTCCGAGAGCCACGCCGCCGCAGCCGATGCGCACGCCAAAGAGCGTGGTCACGCGAAGCGAATCTGGGAATCCCTGGACGCCCCTTCGGTCACGCCACGGTTCAAGGCGTTCCTGAAGATCGCCGCGAAGGTTCAGAAAGGCGGACGCGGTGTCACGGCCGACGACGTTTCGCTCGCGATGAAAAATGGCGCGACACAAGCTGAAGTCCACGACGCCGTTCTGATCGCGGCTGCGTTTTGCATGTACAATCGCTACGTCGATGGCCTCGCGACTCTCGCTCCGCCCCGGGGTTCCGACGCTTACGTCGCGATGGGCGAGGATCTCGCCAAAACCGGTTACATGAACAAGTTCTGAAGGCGATCCGCGAAGAATGCGCTTCGAATACTCGAAACCCGAAACTTTGAGCCGCACGCAGATCGACAGGATGTTCGATCTGATGCAGCAGTATTACGACGAAGTTCCGCGTGAGATCTTCGAAAGAGATCTCCGCGAGAAGACCGACGTGATCTTGTTGAAGAGCCGCGATGGAGTGATCCAGGGGTTTTCGACCGTTCTCAAGTTCCGCCGCCCGATGGGTGGCCGGAACGTCTCCGGCTTTTACAGCGGCGACACCGTCCTAAACAAAGATTATTGGGGAAGCCGAATCCTGCCGAAGGCCTTCAGCTTCTACGTTTTGAAGACGATCGTGCGATCGCCCTTCGAGAGCCATTACTGGTTCTTGATGTCGAAAGGGTACAAGACGTACTTGCTCATGACGAACAACACGCTCGAGTTTTACCCGCGCGTGGGCCGCGAGATCCCCTCGAACGTGAAGGCTCTTCGCGACTCGTTCTACGGTGAGAAATTCGGGGCCGACTACGATCCCGAAAGGGGAGTCGTCGTTCCGAAGGCGAATCGCACTCGTCTGAAAGACAAAGTCGCCGATATCGAGCCCCGTTACCTGAAGAACCGTCACATCCGTTTTTTCTCTGACGCGAATCCATCATGGAAAGACGGGACCGAGCTCGCCTGTATCGCCAGATTGAATTTAGGGATGCTCGCGCTCTTGGGCATCACGCTGGCGTGCCGACAATTTCGACTCGTTTGGCGGCGAGGCCTCTCGGCTGGCGCCCGATCGCCACGCCCTGCAGCGGACTGATTTAGACGACTCCGCCGCCTTCTATCCGAGGCGATTTTCACTTGGAACCTCCCTGGGCCGGTGCATAGACTGACAACCATGGAAACCACCGCGACCGTAGGCGTGGAGACCCCGAAATCCGGGGCTCTGAGAGCGTTCAGACGTAAATTCGAAGCGCTCGATCCGCGCATTCCCGTCGCCGCGATTCTCTTCAGTTATCTCGTTCTAGGTTTGACGGTCCTCGGCTTCACGCGGAGCCCGTGGCAAGTCGTGATCACCACGATCAGTTGCTGCGCTCTCGAGATGGCGCTCACGCGGGCGTTCAAAGGGAAGTGGGTTTTTCCATTCAGCGCGATGATCACGTCGTTCTCGCTTTCTTTCCTGCTCAACTACGGTCACGACTATTTCTTGCTCTTCATCCCGCTCTTCTTCGCGATCGGGTCGAAATACGTCTTCACGTTCAATGGAAAACACGCGCTCAACCCGGCGATGGTCGGCGTTTCCCTTTCACTCCTCTTCGCGGAAGAGCTCGTGACCGCAGCGCCCGCTTACCAGTGGACGGGGATCGCTTCGATGTCGATCTTCATCTTGATGTTGGGATTGATCTTCGTGATCCCGAAGGTCAATCGCCACGTCCTCGTCCTCACTTTCTTGATCACGTTCACGATCCAGACATTTTTGCGTGCGATGATCATGCGGCACCATCTGCCCTTCGAGACGCTCTTCCTCGGAACGCTGACTTCTCCTTCGTTCCTCATCTTCACGTTCTTCATGATCACCGATCCCGCGACGTCGCCGAACGATCGCAAGCAGCAGATCATCGTCGGCATCTCGCTCGCGACCGTGGATCTGTTGCTTCACTTGCGCCAAAGCTATTACACGTTTTTCTACGCAGCGCTGATCGTCGGATCGACTCGGTTGTTGTGGAATCACACGAAGGGCATGCGTCGCGACGGAATCGCGGAGTACTTCAAGGCGCGGTTCTTCACGAGCGGCTATTATCTCAGGCCGGTGACGCTCGGAATTCTCGCACTCGTCTCGATCGTCTTTTATCGCCAGGTTCTCCATCCGTCCTTACCTTTGCAAAGCGCGGCCTTCCGCATGGAAGCGATTCCGGCTTCGGTCTCGGGCCTCGATGCTTCCGAGCAAGGCGACGTCTACGCGAAACTCGATCCTCGCGTGCAGCACGTAGCGAAGTGGGTGCTCTCGGTCGGCGACGCGGTCGCGACCGGTGATTTCGATGGGGACGGCTATCAAGATCTCTTCCTCACGAACGTTCTGAAAACGCCCTCTGAGCGAGCGATGTTGTATCGCTACGCGGGCCA
>JAZKJB010000228.1:0-9536 GCA_040384505.1 Bdellovibrionota bacterium
TCGGGCTGCTCGGCGAGCATGGCGGCGGCGAAATTATCCGACTGCACGATCATCTTCTCCAAGAGATCTTCGACCGAGTACGCCCGCCCAGAAACGAGTAACGGGGGCGGCGCGATGTTTTGAGTCACGTTACCCGGCGTGTACTTCTTCGGATCGAAGACGAGAGTTCGCTTGAGCGTCGACGGGTCGCCTTCCGCTTTTTTCAGATAAGCGATCAGGATGGGAACTTTGAGAAGACTCGCAGGAGTGAAGAGCTCGGAGGCATCGAGACCGAACGTGGGACCGTTGTTCAAATCGCGGTAGTAAACGCTGATCGTGCGGGCTTTTCGTGTCGCTTTGGCTTCCGCGATGTATCGCTCCACGGCTTCCCGAACTTGCGCTTCCTTCAGCGAGCTCACGCCGACGGTTCCGCAGTCGAGTAAGGGATTGACGAGTCCGTTCAACCCGAGATGAAGCTCCTCGTCTTGTTCGACGATCGTTTTCGGTCGGGTTTCATCTTCGTACCGATGCCACGCGATGTGCGCTGAAAATCCGATTGCAGCACTGATGCCGGCGACGGCTATGAGAAGTGGCGCACGCGACATGGTGTAGTCCCTCGAGTTGAGCGCTGACCCCTAGAGCCTAACACTCAAAAGTCGAAGCCATCACGAGGTAAACATCGAACACCTAGACCGAGGCCGAGCACATCGGGCCAGCTAATCGGGGACCCATCGCGGAAGAGATGGGGAGTATCTGAAATTGAGAAGACTGGTGAGGCAGCAAGCCGAACAAAGCGCTGGCTTCGAAAGTGGTGGTCGCTGCAGTTGTGCCAGCGCTAAAACGCGCCAGTGGCGCGTTTTGGTGCTGAGCATGTGGGAGTGGGTCGCGGAGCATGAAATGCATAGCGATCCCCGAGCACATAGGGCTTGCGGGCTCGATGCCCGCAAGGCCGCGTCCTGCAAGACGAGGATGAAGTTCGAAGAAGTAACTCTGTGAAACTATGAAGGAACGAAGTGGTGGTCGCTGCAGGACTTGAACCTGCGACCTCTCCCATGTCAAGGGAACGCGCTACCAACTGCGCCAAGCGACCACTAGGAAAGAAGGGTCACCTTAAACGGGGATTGCAGGTTCCGTCAAGGCTACTGCCCGGCGCCGAAGGCCTTTTGGCGCCTGAACCATATGGCGATACTCCAGCGCTCCGCCTTCGATTCGAGCACCGCGTGCTCTACGGTGGCGCTCTCGAAAAGGACGAGAGTTCCCAGGCGCGGCTCCACGTTTTTGGATTCGCCCGAAGAGTCGAATATCGCGAGTTCTCCGCCGTCGGCTCTCTGCCAGTTCTCGTTGAGATAGAGGACGGCAGAAATCGTGCGAGCGTCGTCGCTCTTGAAGCGGTCGATATGTCGGTCGTAAAAGCCTCCCGGAGGATACGCAGCGAAATGCGCTTCGAAATCGTGCAGTCCGAGGAAGAGCTCACGATTCAAGGTCACTCGAAGTTGCTCGAGCGCCGCGAGGAAGTTCCGTGCAACGGTGCCTTGCTCGCTCTCGATCCAACAGATCTCGTCGCGGCGGATGTCGAGCGCGGTCTTCGTTTGCTCACCACGTCCCACCCCGGCGAGTTTGAACTCGCCTCTGGCATGAAGGGCTTTGCCGAGTTCGAGGATCTCGAGAGCGAAGGCGCCGTCCATCCAACCCGGATGAACGACCCAGCCCGAACTCGTGAGTTCCGTGAGATCGATCGTGCGACTTTCCATCGTTCCAACTTCCGGTCGGCTCGAGTTTCGGTCAAGGTATCCGTCGTAACATAATGGTTTTTCTTCATTTATCGATCGGCTTCGAGTCCCGACTTGCCGATCGATTCGGGGACCGATAAGCCGTTGCGAACGGGGGAACTCCACATGGTGCGCGCGCTCAATTGTCTCATTCTCTATGCTGCTCTCGTCGTATCAACGGGTCCCGCGGCAGCGGCACTCCCGGCGTTTCCTTATCCAGCCCCGCGGGCATCGTCGGCGGCGACGAAGCTTCCGAAGCTGAACGCGAACGCGAAGGGAAACACCACGTCGGGTGTGTCCTCCGGCGCGTACATGGCATTGCAAGTGGCGGTATCGTTTTCCGCCGAGTTCCGCGGCGCCGGGCTCATCGCCGGCGGTCCTTGGCATTGTGCAGAGGGAAGCGCCGCGACCGCGCAAGATCGCTGCATGAAGCAGACGACGAAGATCGACGTTCAAGCCCTCGTAACGGCGACTCGCGCCGCCGCCGCGAAAGGGAAGCTCGACGACGTTCGAAATCTCGCTTCGGCTCGCTTCTACGTTTTCGGCAGCGAAAAAGACACGGTCGTGAAATCGCCTGCCTCCGAGCGCCTCAAAGATTATCTCGTTTCGTTCGCTCCGGCCTCGCAGGTCCAGCTCGAGACGTCGGTTCCTTCGGGGCATGGGTGGCCCACCGAGAACTTCGGCAACGCCTGCGGAACGATGGGCATCCCGTGGATGAACAAATGCGGTTATGACACGGCAGGAACTCTTCTGAAGCAGCTCTACGGTTCGATGAAGCCGCGGGCTTCGGCCGTTCAAGCCTCCTCTTTGAAGACTTTCGATCAAAATGAATTCGATCCTAACGGAACGGCGACGCTCGCGCCCTTCGGGTACGTCTACGTTCCCAAGGTCTGCGAAGGAAAAACGCGTTGCCGCGTTCACGTCGCTCTCCACGGTTGCCAGATGAACTCCGACTTCGTGCAAGACAAGTTCGCGATGAATTCCGGGCTCAACGAATGGGCTGAAACGAACGAAATCGTCGTCGTCTATCCCCAGGTGAAAAGCTCCGGCGGGAACCCGTTTTCATGCTGGGACTGGTTTGGCTACACGGGTGCCGATTACGACACGAAAAAAGGCGAACAAGTTCGTGCGATCAAAGCGATGGTCGATCGTCTGACTTCGCCTTGAGAGTCGGTAACCGATCGAGGTCTGCAGAGAACTGCAACTCGAATCGTTGTTCGCTTCTCGGCGTGTCTCCGTCACGAGTCTCTCGCATGTACGTGTAGGACGTCTTCAACTGCGTCGCGTCCGTAAGTCTGTAGGTCACGACGGGAACGAATTCCGCCTGGAGATTGTTTCGATGTTGGCCATTGGCGGCCGTCAGCGTCGGGATGGTCAAGGCGTCGAGTCTTAAGCCAGCGGACCAGCGGCGATCGATTCGAGCCTGATTGTAGACGTATCCACCCAACTTCTCCTCGAGTGCGAGGCCCGATGGTTGACGATAGCGGTGGTGAACTTCGATCCATGTCATCCACGTGGGGTTTTCAGCGGAGCCTCTCGAGAAAGCGACTTCGAGCCCGGATAGTCTCGTGCGCTCACCGGTGAAATCCACGCGCGAGAGATAGTCGACTGCGACAATCGCCGAGCCGTCGCCGATGGGAATCGCGAGAGTCGGCCGCACGTAGTGAGTCGGAGAGAGTGGCTTGTCTCCGCCCGTCGTAGGCGCAGATCCGTACCAGTATCCGTTCGTGAGTCCGATTCCGAGTGAGAGTCGATCGGTCACCTTCAACGTCAACTCTCCACCCGAGTCGTAGGCTCTCTCGTCAGCGAAAAATTCGGTATGGGAAAGTGGAGCCGTCGGGAATGGCCATCTCGCGCGCGGGGTGCCGTTCAACAAACCGACATTCAAGAAGAAATGGCCCGCCCGAAACTCCGACCATGACCGAGTGACGGCGACGAAACCTTCTCTCAGGCGAAGCGAGATCTCGCCGAGCGAATCTCGGCCGCCGACGGTGACGACCGCATGGACGTCGGAATCGAAATCGAACCTCGCGCCGAGGTCGAGAGTGCGAAACCGGAATTTTTCCTGTGAAGGAACCGCATTTTCCGTCGGCGCCACGGCCAACACGTCGAATGCGATCCACGGGGTGATCGAAGGCAGCTCGAAGCCGAGAGGCTCGAGTGAAGTTTCGACGACGGGCCCCGGTAGCGGACTAGAGACTGGAGTCGAAACCGTACCCGGAGACGGGCTCGGGGTCGGAGTCGGCGTAGAAACCGCTGCCGAGCTCGGCAAGGAATTGGGCGTTTGCGCGAGAGCAACGGAAGCTAGAAATGCTGTAGCGAGGCAGGCGAGTCTTTGAAGCATATGACACGAGTTTGACCGATGTCGGCGCTCGCAATCAAGCTCGGTTCGCGTTTCACTTCGCCTGTTCGAGCTTTTCTGCGGCCGCCCGCGCTTCCGCTTGGCGATGCCACATGGCCGCATACTCTCCGTTTCGCGCGAGCAAATCGTGATGTCGCCCTCGCTCCACGATCGTGCCTTCGCGTAAAACGACGATCTCATCGGCGTCGACGACCGTCGAGAGTCGGTGGGCGATCACGAGAGTCGTCCGGTGACGCGAAACTTCCTTCAGCGAAGATTGGATCTCGCGCTCGGTATGGGAGTCGAGAGCCGAAGTCGCTTCGTCGAAGAGCAGGATCGCCGGGTTCTTCAAGATCGTGCGTGCGATCGCGACACGCTGTTTTTCACCGCCGGAGAGCTTCAAGCCTCTTTCGCCGACGAGCGTTTCGTATTTCTTCGGGAGTTTTTCGATGAAAGTGTCGATTCGCGCGAGCTTCGCCGCTTCACGAACTTCGTCTTCGGTCGCCCCGGGCCGACCGTAACGGATGTTGTATCCGATCGTATCGTTGAAGAGCACCGTGTCCTGGGGGACGATACCGATCGCGCGGCGAAGAGATTCTTGGGTGACGTCTCGAACGTCCTGGCCGTCGATCGCGATTCGACCCGTCGTCGCATCGTAGAATCGAAACAGCAGGCGCGAGATCGTGGATTTGCCGGCACCACTCGGGCCGACGATCGCGACGGTTTTCCCAGGAGGAACTTTGAACGAGAGATCCTTCAAGATCTCGCGGTCACTTTCATACGAAAACCCCACGCCATCGAAAGAGACTTCGGCCGAGCGAACGGCGAGATCGGGTGCCGTCGGCTTGTCGACGACCGAGGCCGGAACGTGCAAGAGCTCGAACATCTTGTCCATGTCGACCAAACTCTGTTTGGTCTCGCGATAGACGAAGCCCAAGAAGTTGAGCGGCAGGTAAAGCTGGATGAGATACGCGTTCACCAAGACGAAGTCTCCGACCGTCATGGTGCCTTTCGCGACGTTCGCTGCGGCCAAGATCATCACGCCGATCAATCCGACCCCGATGATCACGCCTTGTCCGACGTTCAACATCGAGAGGCTCGTCTGACTTTGGACCGCGGCCGTTTCGTAACCGGAGAGTGCGACGTCGTAGCGACCGTACTCGTGTCGCTCGTTGCCGAAGTACTTCACGGTCTCGAAATTGAGGAGGCTGTCGATCGCCTTCGTATTCGCTTCGGAATCTTTTTGGTTCATCGTCCTTCGAAACTTCACGCGCCAGTCCGTGAGCTTCAGTGTGAACGCGATGTAGCTTCCGATCGTGCCCAGCGTGATCGCTGCGAACTCCCAGCCGAAACTCACCCACAAGATGATAGTCACCATTCCGACTTCGAGAAGGGTCGGGAGAATGTTGAACAGCATGAAGGTGAGAACCGTCTGGATTCCACGCGTTCCTCTTTCGATGGCGCGCGAGAGCCCGCCGGTCTGCCGGTCGAGATGGAACGCCAAGGAAAGAGAGTGCAGATGCTTGAACGTCGTGAGCCCGATCGTTCGCTGAGTATGTTGGCTCACTCGCGCAAAGATGAAATCGCGAAGCTCACCGAACGATTGCGCAAGCACTCGCGCGAGCGCGTACGCGACGATCAACCAGATGACGACTTCGAGTCCCTGCGTCGCTCCGTTAGGAAGCGCATCGATGGTTTTTTTCAAAAGATAAGGGACGAAGACGTTCACGCCTTTGCCTGCTGCGAGCGCGATCATCGCGAGAACGACGCGAACCCGGAGATCGAAACGATCTTTGGGCCAAAGATAAGAGGTGAGCTCCTTCAGGACCTTGAAGTGCTCTGCGTTTTCGGAGTCCTGGCTCATGGGGCCTCCAACCAGCCGATGAGCCGATCGAAACAAGGTTCGACGCCTTTGTAGACGCGACTTTCAGGCGACATCGACTTCAAGGCGCCCACGAGATTCGCTCTCCAGACGGGATTCTCACGAATCGTTTTCCCATCCACGAACGAAATTCGAATGAAGAAGAGGGACGCGGCCGGTCCGGGCAGACCGACGATCGTTTGCCGTTCGACGCGAAGGTGGAACGGCGACCGGGTCGGGTCGGAATCGTCGAACGAGCGCCCTTTCCAAGTGGCGACGTCTTCGCCCCTTGGCGGTTCGGGATGATGATTCAAACGTTTATCGGTCACGAACGACCAAACGAAACGAACAAAGGGTCCTTTGTAGACCATCGCCTCGACGATCCCTTTGTGAGCACGCGACATTCGATCGGCACCCGGCACCGGAAGATGGACCGCGGTAAAGTCTCGCCCGAGCTTCGAGCGGGGATCCCAATGACTGGGAAGGCAAACGTGAAGTCCCGAGAGTCGGTCATGACCCTCGCGCACACTGACGATCGCTCCATCTTCTTGGAGCTGATGCATGAGCGCATCGTAAGCATTCAAGTAAGGGGGAACGGGTGCGACCCCGGAATGACCGACGAGTTGACCTGCGGGATCGATCTCGAGTGTCTCTCCAGTCAGACGGCAGTGGAGTCTTCGAACGGATCCCGACGTTTCGAGAGAGAAGACCTCAGGGTGGTTCGTTGACATCAACTCCAGGATCTTGTCGACGGCGCCTCGAAGCACTTCCGGTTCGAGCCGGTCGAAGCCGACGTATTTCGTTAGAGCATCGGCCCTGGCGCGTTCCTTTTCGTCACGGTAACGCAGGAAATCCTGGTCAATCTGGAGGACACGGGCATCCGCCTCTCCGTTACCGAAGTTAAATCCCAATGGTTTGAGACCTGGAGCGACCTCGTAGACAGGGCGATCCAGGGGAACATAGACGGCGGGCGCGGCCAGATCGGACATTCCGGTGAATTTGGCAAAGCGGCCCTTCGACTTCAAGGACTATGAGGAAACGGCGGAGTCGGTGCGACACCGGGATGCCGTTTTGACTCCGGGTGGTTTTGAACACATTGCCTGCTTCGTCGCGTTTGCCTCTCAGGCATTTCGAATACGTTTTCCCTGGCGAGAACGAAGACATTTAGTTTGTCATTTTAGAGCAATCCCGCTATTTCACGGGCGCGCTTGAGATGAGCCGAAAAACGGCACGTCACTTGCTCAAGAGGAATGGCGACTCGTCATTTCGACTGAGCACGGCGATTTTAGAGCCACAATGCACCGCTGGGGATAGCGGTCACTTTAGGGGGACCTAGTAATGAAGAGCTTCATGTTTGTCGCAACTGCCGCGACGGTTCTGATGACCACTGGCGCACTCGCGCAAACGACGACGGCAACCGGCACGACGGATGCGGCTGCCACTGCAGCTACTGCTTCTCCTGCAGCAGCAACTTCGACGGCCGACATCAACACGGCGACGAAGCCCGCTGAGCGCCCGGTGAAAATGGAGCTCTACACGAGCACCGAAACGGCGATGACTTCGGCGACGAAAAACGAAGGTATCTCGACGACGGTCAACTACGTCGGCATCAAAGGCAAACTCGCTGGAAAAAGCGTCGGTATCCGCCAAATCTTCACGGCAGATTACATGACGGACGCCGACCAACAGAAGAACAGCGATCTTCGCGTCGGTCGCGCTTACCTCCATCTTACGGATCCCAAACTCTTCGCACTCGACAACGGTGTCGAAGGCACGGGCATCGTTCGTCTCTATCTCCCGACCAGCGAAGACGACCGTTTCGTGAGCAAAGGAACGGGCGCGGTTCGCCTCGTTCTCATCACGGCGAAGTCGATCGGCAAGTGGGACTTCGATACGACGATCCTCGGTCAAGCCTACGGCAACTCGCAAGACACGTTCATCGATCGTTACGGCAAGAAGAAGAACAACGCTGAAGCGTACCTCTATCCGTCGATCAACGCTGGTTACAACTTCAGCGACAAAACTTCGCTCACGCAGAGCTTCGGTACCGAGAACATCTGGTACCTCGGCGGCCGCGCTCCGGTTCGTACGTTCAACTCGACGACGACGGTCGCTTGGAAGGCGTTGCCGCAGCTCACGCTGCTCGGCAACCTCTCGAACGACGTCAACATCGTGACGCCGAGCCAGGATTTCGCGCTCGGTCGTGAAGACGAGCTGACGCTTCTCTTCGAAGCATCGGTCAACCTGTAAGCCTTAGATCGAAAGATCGAATCGAAAAGCGGAGCCGAAAGGTTCCGCTTTTTGTTTTTTGGCGCAAGGCATGGGCGGTTGGTTTCACCTAGGGTGGGTGATAGCTCTGATGGCACATGAACCTTTCTTCGGCCGTATCTCGTAGAGCCCTCATCCGCTCGCTCTTCTTCGCAATTCTCGCATTCATAACGATCTTCGCGGCCGGTCACCGTTATGGGCTCGTTCCTCCCTTCGGACCGCTTTTGAGTCCCGGCCGCGGCGTCTGGCACCGCGTGAAGCCGATCTACGAGAAGAGCTCCGAAGCCTCGACGCTTTCGTTAGATGCTCTGAAAGAGTCCGTCGAGGTCGTCGTCGACGATGACCAGATCAAGCACGTCTTCGCGAAAAACGATCACGATCTCTATGTGGCTCAAGGCTATTTGCTCGCGAGCGAGCGACTCTGGGAGATGGACTTCCTCGCGCGAACGGCGTCGGGCCGCCTTTCTGAAATCCTCGGAGAACGCACTCTCGAGATCGACAAGTACTTCCGCCGCATGGGTCTCGCTGCGGCAGCGCAAGGGAGTGCGGAGGAGTTCGAACGGGACCCTCTCACGCGAGCGGCGGTTTCGGCCTACGCCGAAGGTGTGAATGCCTACATTTCGCAACTCGATCGGAAGAATTTGCCTCTCGAGTATCGGCTCCTGGGTCATGAGCCGGAGCCTTGGAGCCTCGTGAAGACCGCTCAGCTCTTGAAATTCATGGCCTGGAATCTCGCGGGTGGAAGTCGTGATCTTCAGCTGTCGCGAAGTGTAGCGCAACTTTCCGGGAGCGAGATCGACGAGCTCTTTCCGTTGAACATCGAGCCGCCGGAACCGATCATTCCGCGCGGTACGAAATGGAATTTTACATCGTCGGCGCCGCCGGCTCCGTTGGCTCGCTTTCAACCGGACCTCTCGCGATTCAAACCCGTGCCCACTCCGGATCCCGGGAACGGGAGCAACAACTGGGCGGTCTCGGGTCGAAAGTCGACGACTGGCCTGCCGATTCTCTCAAACGACATCCACCTGAGTCTTTATTTGCCTTCGCTCTGGTACGAGATGCAGCTCGTCTCGCCGACACAGAACGTTTACGGAATCGCATTGCCGGGAGCGCCGGGCGTGGTTCTCGGTTTCAATTCGAAGCTCGCGTGGGGCGTGACGAATGCCGGTGTCGACGTCTTGGATTGGTACCAGCTTCGTTTCCGCGACGAGACGAAGAGTGAGTATCTTTTCAACGGGCAGTGGCGGCCCGTCATCGCGCGCGAGGAAACGATCAAAGTTCGCGGCGCCGCGGACGTGACGCTCGTCCAACGTCAAAC
>JAZKJB010000228.1:9546-11697 GCA_040384505.1 Bdellovibrionota bacterium
CGGACCGATCGTCTATGGTGAGGACGAAACTCCGATGAAGACGTTCGCGGTTCCTGTTGGCGCCGCTATGAGATGGGCTGCGCTCGATCCTAGTAACGAACTTCGGTCGTTCTTGTTGCTCAACAAGGCGTCGACCGTCGAAGAATGTCGTACCGCGATCGACGCTTTCGTGACGCCAGCGCAGAATTTTTTGTGTGTCGACAATCGAGGACAGACAGGAATCTTCCAGATGGGCCGCTTCCCGGTTCGGTGGAGAGGGCAGGGTCGGATGATCCTCGACGGCTCTTCCGCGGCCGACGAGTGGGCCGGTTGGATTCCGGGCGAACAGAATCCGATGATTCGAAATCCCGAGCGTGGCTTTCTCAGCTCTGCGAACCAGGCGCCCGCAGACCGAGCGTATCCGCATTATCTCGGCTGGCCGTTCGAAGAACCGTTCCGCTCGAGCCGCATCAATGAGCTTCTTCGGGCAAAGCAAAAGTTTTCTCCGCAGGATTTGATCGCGATGCAAGGGGACACTCTGTTGATTCCCGCACGCGACACCAAGAAACTCTTCGTCGCCGCAATCGATCGCTCGACGTTGAACGAAAGCGAAGCGGCCGCTTTGAAATTGGTGGAGCAATGGGACTCCAAGTTCACTGAAGAGTCGGGCGCCGGTGCGTTGTTCAACGCCTGGCTGAACCGAACGAGCCAGATCATGTGGATGTCTCGGTTCCCTGATCCGGTGAATTATTTGAGGCCGTCGCTTCAAGTGACTCTCGACTTGATCGTTCGTGAGCCGCAGTCGAAGTGGTTCGACGATCCGAAGACCGAAAAAAAGGAATCGTTCGCCGATGTCGCTCGCAGAGGTTTCAAGACCGCTTTGTCGGACATGAATGACGTGACCGGGACGTCGGATTCGTCGAAATGGAAGTGGGGCGAAGTGAGGCCCACGCGTGTCGATCACATCGGTCGACTACCTGGCTTCGGAAACTCATTCTCGGCGCCCGGCCACGAGTTCGCGATCTTTGCGAACAAAGGCGGTCACGGACCGGTATGGAAAGTCGTCGTCGCCGTCGGACCGAAGCCGAAGGCCTGGTCGATTTATCCTGGTGGCCAGTCGGGTGATCCATTGAGTCCGCACTACGATGACTTTCTCGAGCCGTGGCGGAAGAACGAGCTGAAGGAAGTCCGCTTTCTCGAGAAGTCGACGTCGGATGACGATCGAAAGAAGATGACGCTCACTCTCGCGCCGAAAGGCGGGTCGAAATGAAGTTCGCGACGATGCACGGATTCACGAAAGACTTGTGGGTGGTCGATGCCGTGACGGTCATAGCTGTGCTGATCGCGACGTCGTTCGGGCCGTGGTGGAGTTTCGCGTTGGTCGCCTGGGTCGCGGGTTTCCACAGAAGTCGCAAAGGTGTTGCGACAGCGCTTCCCGCAGCCATTTGCGCGGTGTCGGCGTGGTTGATGCTCGCGTTCGCGAAAGATGCGTACAACGGCTTCAGAGTGTCCGCGAGAATCGGCGGTTTCCTCGGTTTGCCACATGGTTCGATCGTCTACGTCGCCGTCGCCGGTATCGCGTATCTCGTCGCAATCTTCGCTGCCGCTTCGGGTGGGGAGTTAGGGCGTCTCTATGGACCCAAGGCCGCCAGGTAAGTAAGCGAGCGGATTCACCGGTTGCCGGTTGTGTCGAATCTCGAAATGGAGATGCACGCCGGTCGCGCGTCCCGTGCGTCCCATCGTACCGAGTTTCTGTCCCTGCTTGACGATGGCGCCCTCGCGAACCGAAATCGCGTTCAGATGGGCGTACAGAGTCGCCCACTCATCGTTGTGTTCGACGACGACGAGATTTCCGAAACCACGAAAGCCACGACCCGTGTAAATCACGACTCCTCGTTCGCTCGCGAGGATCGGAGTGTTTTTCTTGTTCGCGAGATCGAGGCCCCAATGCGACCGTCTTCCGCCGGTCAGAAAACCGCGGGAGAGCTTTGCATCGTCGACGGGCCAGTCGAATTGAAACGGTTGATCGGGTCGCTCGTACTTGCGAGCGCCGCTCCAGGTGACCGTCGGACCACCCGACGTCGCGGTTTCTTCGTCGTACTCGGCGCTCTCGCTTCCGATCGAGAGATCGCCCGGTCCTCGATACGTCTGGCACGACACTAGCCAGAACAC
>JAZKJB010000229.1:0-4683 GCA_040384505.1 Bdellovibrionota bacterium
GTACGCATGCGATCATCTTCGCGACCGGCTTCATCTCCGGCTTCGAGCTCCCGATTCTCGCCTCACTCAGTCACGGCTCGAGTTCGACTTCGGGCTCGAGCGACGATGCCTCGGCCCTCTCGGCCGACTACTTCGGGATGTTCGCTGCGAGTCTCGTTTTCCCCCTCGTCCTTTTCCCGATTCTCGGTCTCGCGGCCGCGTTCTGGGTCGCGACACTTTTCAACTTGGGCGCCGCCGTCGCGACATATGCGTTGATCGACGGTCGTTCCAAGTTCATGTACTCGGCGCTCGGCGCCCTCGTCCTTCTCAACATCGGCGCACTCGTTTTTTCGAAATCGCTCGACGAGTGGTTTAGTCGGATCTATGCGTCGGTCATTTGATTTCATTTTCATTCTTCTGATCGCGGGACTGCTCTCGTTCTGCAGCATGGGCTACGAGCTTTTACTCGCGCGCTTGCTAGGCTCACTCACATCGGACGCCGTCCTCGCTCAAAGTCTCACCGTCGGATGCTTTCTTCTCGCCCTCGGCCTCGGCGCATGGACCTATGGAAAAGCGAAGCCCAAATCCGAATGGACGTTTCTCGCCAACCTGGAAATCGTGCTGGCCATCGTCGCAGCCGTAGCGCTTCCGCTCCTCGCGATCTCGTCGATGTCCACGTCGCGGGGGACGCGCTTCATCGTCGCGGCTCAAGTCATCACGGTCATCATCGGCTTTCTGTCCGGCGCCGAACTTCCGGCCCTCATTTCGGCGGCGAGAAACTATTCGCGTCGCGCCTTCGGCTGGGTTCTCGCTGCGAACTATCTCGGGGCTCTGTGCGTCTCGATTTTGCTCCCCCGCTTTCTCGTTCCTGCGTTTGGTCTTTATATGTTGTCGTGGGTGTTCGCCCTTCTGACCGCGCTCGCCGCGGGCCTCGTGTTTCTTCGAAGCATGCGATTCAATCCGAGCCTGCGCTGGCCGGGCCTGATCATCGCGTTGATTCTTCCGCCCCTCTTCGCTCGCCATCACGACGATTTCGAACAGTTCTATTTGAAATCTTTTTATTACGTCGGCTCTTCGAGTCTGATGCCGGCCGAGCTGCAGGAAACGCTCTCTGCTCATCGTCATCTTCCGCGAATTCGAAGATACTCTTCGCCTTACCAAGAAATCGACATCGTAGAAGACGACCAGGAAGCATACGGGATGCCGAAGAGTGGAGACTTCCACCTCTTCATTGACCAACGTTACCAATTCGGAAGCCACACCGAGCCCGTTTATCACGACACGATGGTGCATGGAGCGATCAATCTCGCACGAACGAAACCGGCGACCGTTCTCGTCATCGGCGGGGGCGACGGCCTCGTCGCGAAGGAGCTCCTCGAATACCCCGAGGTGAAATCGATCACGCTCGTCGAACTCGATGCGGCGGTCATTCGCCTGGCGAAGGACTATCCTCCGCTTCGGGCCCTCAATCGAGGCGCACTCGAAGATCCACGCTTGCATGTCGTGATCGCGGATGGTTTCGAGTGGTTGCGCCGAGGCGGAGAGGGCTTCGATGCCATCTTCATCGATCTTCCCCATCCAAACTCGATCGATCTCTCGCGATTGTATTCCGTGGAGTTTTACGAGTTCACGAAGAGGCGCTTGAATGACGGGGGCTTCGTCATCGTCGACTTCCCTGCCTCGAGCGTCCTGAAAGGTTCCGCAAGAGACGCCGAGATGAGCACGGTCATCGCGGAAACACTTCGTGCGGCGGGCTTTGGCTCCGTTGCCGCTTTCGGATTTTGGGAATCGTTTTTCATCGCGAGCGCGTCTTCGCGAGAATTTCAATTCGACTATGAATCGCTCGACCCTTACGTTTCGGACGTCGCCGCATTCAATTTCGCACTGGTCGACGTTCCGAGACGCCCCGTACGAATCAACAGCATTTTCAAGCCGAAGGTTTTGAAGGTTCGCTTGGACGGAAACGGCTAACGCTTCCGAGTCCGCGCTCGAACAGCCTCACCAGGATTTCCGTCAGCGGAAGTACCGTCACCAAAGCCAAAAGCGAAATCCATTCCGACGTGATCAAAAACGATCCGAAGAAATACCGCTCGGCTTCGATCAGCGCATAGTGAGTCATGTAGGCGACGCCGAATGCTTGCGAGAGTCGAAGACTTCCGATCCATCGAACGACGGTGAACCGCTCTAGAATTTCCTGCACTCGCATAAGCAACGAAAGACGAAGCGCGAAGACGACGAAAACGAAGTGCGACCAAAAAACGAAAGGGTTTTGTCTGAAGGTGAAGCACGCAAACATCGGCCCGACTTCGACTTTGTTGTAAGCGCCAAGACTCGGAATCGCGAGCGCGAGCAGCACGGGCCACGCGAACAATTCCCATTTGCGCCACGTCTCGAAAGTTCCGCGCGCACCCGACTCGTGTCGTCGCCGTTCGTAGGTGCCGATCGCGTAAGGCATCCAGATAATTCCGATCCAAGGAAGAATCGGCCAGTCCGCGAGGTCGACCGCGCAGTCGCCGACGACCCAGTGACGAAACTGAAGCGGCAAGTTACCGAACGAGGACCACTCCCAAAACGGAATCCACGTCATGACAAAGCCGAGAACACCCAAGAGATAAACGAGTCTAACGGAAATCATCCGGGCGGCGACGGCGCTCGCGAATCCCAATGCGAGGAGCGGGTAGATGTCCCAAACCCAGAACACTTCGTTTTGTCCCCACTCGAAGAGACAAAAGAGAAGCCAACCGAACGCCGCGAGAAGGACGACTTTCATCGTCTTCCAAACGCGTGTTTCGCTCATCGCGATGAGAAACGCGCTCAGGAACAAAACGGTGTGGCCACTGATGGAAATCGACTTGGAGTAAAGCTCGAGGCCCCGCCAGATGGAATTCACCGGCGAGAATACCGGGTCCCGATACCAGATGACCCAAACGAAATGGAGCCCCGAGATGGCGATGAAACTCAGCAACCGAACGACGTCGATGCCAAAGAGGCGGGTTTTCGGGCGCGGTTCGGTCAGGCTCATTCGTCGAAATCGTAGCATGCTCGCGTTGGCGCATGTTAGCCTGGTTTACGAATGACCTCGAAGTTTTCGACCTTCATTGCAGCGGCGTCGTGCGCACTCGTCTTTGCGGTCCCTTTCGCGAGTGAGGCGAATTTCGCATCGGACCCGACTCGCAAAGAAACGAAAGAGTTCACGCGCTTCTTCCTTAAGCGTTTCGACACTTGGTTCACGAAAAACGCTTTCGATTTCCGAAAAAGCCTCTCGCCTCTCGAGCGGGCTTTCGTCGACGAGTTTTTGAAAACAGCCCCGACCTTCGGAACCAAATCGAAAGAAGGCTTTCTTCGAACGATTCAACTCGGCGGCACGATCGATTCTGAAAAGCTCGAGCCAGGCCCGTTCCGTTTCATCCTCTCCCCCGAGCAAAGCGCTCTAAAGCCGAAGATCCTCGAGCTCGCAAAAGCCCGGTCGATTCGACTCGAAGCCGGAGAGCTCGAAAAACTGGTGGGCATTGGATTCGTCTCGCATACCGATGCGATGGAGTTGATCTTCGAAGACGGCTCTCGCTCACTCGTTCCGGAATCGATCTCGAAAAAGCTCACCGAGAAAGTCGTCTGGGTGACAAAAAGCTATCGCGCGGGAAAACCGATTTCGACCGAAGCGCTCGAGCTCGATGTCGACTCGGATAAAGGATGCCCCGGCATCACGAGCCATTCCCAAATCGATCGCGTCACCGACGAGGGCGGCAACCAGCGCATCATCTGTCACGTCAGCATGTTCGAGGATCAAGCTTTCTCACCGACGGGCCGCACGTTCGGCATCAAAGTTCGCAAAGGCCTCAATCTGATGCCCGGCGCAGTCGATTTCACTTCGATGAAACGCTACACGTTCTTTTATCCGTAAAAGGATTTGTAGGCTGCCGCTTCGCAGGACGCCTCCGAGAGGTGGCGCGAAGGAGTGGTTCGCTCACGATGCGTCCTGAGGGTTTGTTCCCCAGGGCATTGAGCCCTGGGAAACTGCAGTGAGCTGCGGGCGACTTCGCGCAAGTCGCTCCGTCGTCCTCGCTCAATCGCTGCGTCAAACGCCTTCGGCGTCTGCCGCAGCGATGAATCTCACTCACGATCCTGGAAACACGGAGTTCTCATCCCGTCCGAAACAAATAAAAAAGGCCCGCCTTTGGCGAGCCTTTTTATTTGTGGCGGAGGGGGTGAGATTCGAACTCACGGAGCCCTTACGAGCTCGCTAGTTTTCAAGACTAGTGCCTTAAGCCACTCGGCCACCCCTCCCGGAAAACCTCGCTAGAATAGGGAGGCCGGTCGGGAGATTCAATTTAAAAGTGTGAGAAGCCGCATCACGCGTCGGGTGCGACCATGATGTAAAGACGCAGCACCATGCCGACGAGGACGCAGATCAAGTCGAAGACCAGTGTCGCGGTAAGTCCCCACGACTTCGCGATTCGTAGAAAGACGGCCGTCGTCACGACGATCACGAAAAAGAATGCGATCAAGTTCTCGCCGCTAGCGCTGCCCATGATCTCTTGCATGACGAGTCCGAACGTGAGGCCGAGAATCGCTCCCGAGAGGAGCTTCAGCGAAAACAAGCCGACGTCGCCAGATGTCTTCTTCAATCCATGCTGCATGCGTCCCACCAACTCACTCATCTGTCACCCCTTCGGCCCTCCTTGGGCCATCACTCGCCGACTTCCG
>JAZKJB010000230.1:0-2678 GCA_040384505.1 Bdellovibrionota bacterium
AGGCCTTCGCGGATCTTCTTGAGAACCGAGAGACCGCCGATGGTTCCCTTTTCCGACCACGTCGTCCAAGGCGACACTTCTTCTCCCGACGGCAGACGCTCGGGAACTCCGACTTCGACCGGCGGCGATTCGACGACGGCGGCAGGCGGTGCTGCTGGCGGGGTATGTGTGCAAGCGGCGAAAACGAGGACGGACATGATCAAGATTCCCAGGAACGGGACGACCCGATTCTTCATTTCTACTCCATTGAACGACAGCAGGATTTTCAACTCGTTTAGTTGACCTACTCGAAGTGTGCCCGATGCCATTGCCGTGGGCACTTGAACCAGCATCGTCCGCGCGAATCCGGACCTAAGATGAGGGAGCGGTTACATGGTCAATTCATGGTCCAGTCCAGAAGGCACCGCACCACTTGAGGAGGCGGTACGCCCCCGTGGTACTTTCAAGAGAGCGAGACAAGATGAAATTCAAAATCAAAGCGCTTCTCATAATTACTGGTTTGACGCTGGCGTGCGCGCTGGCGGTCTTCGGCTTCGGTCTCGGCTTCGACGGCGAAGGTGAAGCCGAGATGCAGCTCGACAATCCGTTCGAGCTCGCCTCCACGCCCATCGAATACGAAAAGATGAACGCGTGCGACAAGCAAGACCTCTTGTGGCGCAACGTGAAGGCCACGCAGTACAAATCTCTCCCGGAATTCAAAAAGTTCGGACTCTTCGAGCTCATCGAAATGGGTATGCAAGCGGTGGGAACCAAGGGAAGCCATCAGTCGGACTTCGCGCCGAAAAAATGGAAGAAGCTCCTTCACGCGCGCGGCGCGATCGCGAAAGTCAAAATCGTATCTCGCGGCACGGGTATGACCGGAATTTTCCGCGGAGCGGATTGCGGACTCTTGCGCCTCTCGCTCACCTTCAAGCCCGAGGGCGATCGCAAAGTCGCCCCCGGCCTCGCGCTGAAAGTTTTGCGCGACCGCACGCCGAGCGCGAACGTCTCCGCGTTGGTTTCGCTCAGCGGCCAAAAAGAGGACTACAACTTCTTCCGCAATCCCCTGTCGAACATCGTCCCGATCGGCGAGTCGTTCGGTGAGAAACGTGTCCATGACATCTTTTCCAAAGCGTCTCGTTACCCGGAAGAGTTGATGGTGACCGACATGGCGGCGATCGATTCCCGCGGCGATCGAGCAGCGGGTCTCGTCACCCCGAGACAGCTCTTCTTCGTTCCGGGGCCAGGCCTGAATGCATCGACCTCGGCGCATGACGTGCGAAGTGACTTCCTCAAGATCCCGGCCGGCACGGTGATCTATAGAGTGATGGCGGCTTCGAGCAACAGAGGCGGGTACGACTATTCGAAGTATACGGCTAGAGAAGCTGCGCTTTTCTTGAGTGAAGCTCAGCACGTCGCCGACATCGTGACGACGTCGGAATTCGTAGCCTCGAAATTCGGGGACGACGGAATCTTCTTTCGCCACCAACTCCGCAAGTAGATCAGGCGGCCGACTTCTTCGGGGCCGTCAGCTTACAGAAAATCCAGAACGGCCCGATGAGCAAGTGGGTCAGGTTCGTGAGGAACGCGGGCGACTTCTTTTCGTACTTGTAATGTCCGATCCCCTGCAGAACCCAACCGATCACGAAGAGTGCGAGATGAAATTTCCATCCGTACCAACGCGACCACAAATACATGATGAGCGTGACGACGGAGAAAAGTGAGCCGCGCTTCTTGTCGAGCTTCACGTAATAGATCGTGCTTCCGAGCCAAGCGACGAGCCCGAGACTGAACCAGTCCGGCGCCGGAAGAGGAATACGCGAGAGTAAACCGAACGTACTGAACACGATGAGGGGAATGCCCACATAGTGAGTCAGTTTGTTCCCCTTCGTTTGATGGAAAGCATCATAGGACGCGAAATGAGTGTCGAGTGTGATCATGAAACGATTGAAGCTGGGTGTTAGGCCTCGGTCAACCTTCCCACACGATTCAAGGACCGATATCGTACGGATTCGAACAACCAATAAGGAGCTTTCATGAAATCGTTTTTGACCATATTCGCTTTCACACTCGTAACTTGTTCCATGGCTCTCGCCGCAGACAAAGGACCTTCGGCTCAAGCTGCGGATCCGAAAATGCAAGAGATGATGAAGAAGATGACGGAAGCCGGAACGCCGGGCGCCGAACACAAAGTGCTGACCGATCTCGCGGGCGACTGGAAAGTCTCGTCGAAGATGTGGGAGACGGCGAAAGGCAAGCCGCAGGAATCTTCCGGCACGAGCTCTTTCACACCGATCCTCGGCGGCCGCTTCGTCCAGCAGATGTTCAAAGGCGAAGTCATGGGCATGCCTTACGAGGGCATGGGTCTCATGGGCTACGACAACGTCGCTAAGAAATACGACACTCTCTGGGTCGACAGCATGAGCACGGGAATGATGAAGGGCGCTGGCGCATTCGATGCGAAAGCCAAAGTTCTCAAAGAGGGCGGCACTTACTCTTGCCCCATCACCGAGAGCCGCGTTCGCGAGTATCGCAACGAAATCAAAATGGTCGACAAGAACAAGATGGTTCTCTCGATGTACGGTAAAGGCCTCGACGGCAGCCCGGAGTTCAAACAAATGGAACTGACGTACGTTCGCAAGTAATACGCCGTGAATGAGTTATTGAAAGAAGTCGAGGGGCGCCTTCGGTCGTTGGCG
>JAZKJB010000230.1:2688-5133 GCA_040384505.1 Bdellovibrionota bacterium
CAATCGGCGTCGCCTTTTACGCTGGCAAGAGCGAGTCGACAACTGGGCCCATTCCGATGAACTCAGCTCTCACTTCTCGAAAATGCTCGAACATGATCCCGGGGCACTGATGCCCGTCTTCGAAAAATGGAACGCCTCGAAGAAACCTTGGTTCAAGAGGCAATCCCTCGTGGGCCTATTGTTCTATTCGCGCTTTCGAAAGCGAAAGCCCGCAGTGAAAGTTCTGTTGAAGTTCATCGCGAGACACCTCGACGACGAACATTATTACGTTCAAAAAGGAATCGGCTGGGCGTTACGCGAAAGCTGGAACGTTTATCCGCGCGAAACTTTCGCTTTCCTCGAGAAAAACGCGGGCAAGATCCCGCCCGTGGGCTGGACGGCGGCCACCGAAAAGCTCGCGCGCAAAGACAAGAGCCGGCTCACGAAGCTCAGACAAGAAGCGCGGAGCGCAACACGGTCCTGAGCCATATCGGGAATCAAAATTCTTCTTTCACTCTCCGCGCGTTCGGATTCTGTTCGTCGAGGGACTGACGGTACTTCACGCAGCCCCGCAAGAATTGCGGCCACTCAGGCACCTCGATCGAGGGATCGATTTTCTCGGGAAGCAGCGCCCAAAGTTTCGGATGATGCCAACAAAGTCCGTTGCCGGAGCTATCGCGGTGATCGCGGATACCCGCACGAAGAAGTCTGACTTCCTCGATCAGTTCGTCTTTCGTCTTCGAAAGGAGATCCTCGTCCGACATCGGAAAATTCTCCGTCGGACCTTCATCCAAGGCAAGACTGGTGATAAGCTCGCGGCATGATCGAGACGTTCTTTCCCGGCCGGGACTTCAAAGCTTTTCTTTTCGACTTCGACGGCACGGTCGCCGACACGATGCCGGTGCATCGCGATGCGTGGAACCACGCGCTCGGGTTCTTCGATCTCACTCTCACGCTCGAGCAACACTTGGGTTGGGCGGGCCGACCCACGCGTGAGATCGTGAGTTTGCTAGGCGAGCTGCACGGGCGAGAGCTCCCCGTCGACGAGATCATGAAGCACAAGGAAGTTTACTATTCGCAGGCCGCGCGCGAAGTGAAGGGAATCGTACCCGTCGTCGACGTCGTTCGAGCGGCCCACGGGAAAATCCCGATGGCGATCGTCTCCGGGAGCCGACGCAAACCCGTAGAGACGACGCTCCGTCAGCTCGCGATGTCTCATTACTTCGACGTTCTCGTTTGCGCCGAGGATTACATTCACGGGAAACCCGCACCTGATTGTTTTCTACAGGCCGCCGCAGCTTTAAAAGCCGATCCCGTCGATTGCCTCGTCTTCGAAGATGGCGTTTTGGGGATCCAAGCGGCACACGCCGCGGGAATGGAATGCTTACGAGTCGATACTCATCCGACTCTGGGCCACAAGCTCGGGCCCAGCCGCTGATTCTCGGCGCTCATTCGCCTTTCAAAGTGACTTGGCAAACCGTGCGCTGCGCTTCCGAGCCGTCCATCACGCCTGCGACGGCTTGTGTGCAACGAAGCTCTCTCACCGAGATCTCGGCCTGTCCCTGTGCTTCGGTTTTAGCCGCTCCTGCTTTCACGAGGAACGTATAGAGGCGTTTCGCAGCGTCGGCCCTCAAGACGAGGACTTTGCCTTCGCCTTCATTGGCAGACTCATCCTTCATGCTGCAGACGTAATGACTGCCGTTGTAGTACGAGTACGAACAATCGATGTCGCTCAAACGCATATGAATCTGCGACATGAACTGCTCCGAAGCCGCTCCGATTTCGGTCAGCATCCGCATGGTCCGCAGATCTTCTCGACCCGCGAAAGCCGTCGAAGAAGCCGTCAAAATCGCCAAAAACGTCATCATTGCTTTCATAGGGCCACCTACACTCGATATGAGCTTCGTTTATTCGAATCACTAGGTATTTTGCAAGGAGAGGGCCGAAAGCGAGAGGCGAAAAGCATGGGTCAGTGCTCGCCGTCGGCGTCGTTCATTTTTTCGAGAACGGCTCGGATCGTTTCCGGATCGAGACCGACTCTACGCATGAGCTTTTTCGCAGTCTCGAAATCGTCGGCGTCGATAGCTTCATAAAACTCGTCCAGAATCCCCGCCTCGGCGAGTTTTTCGAGGACGACGGTACCTTCGAAGTCGGATTCGGACATGCGTGTCTCCATGCGGCCTTCAGACCGGCAACCATTTCAATGCGGCTTTCATCGCGTCCTCATCCGCAACCGGAGACGTGATGAGGCCGTGGAAGATCGCCTGAAGCGCGATTCGCTCGGCGTCGGAAAGATTCGGGAAGAGGGCGGCTAACTTCTTTTGATAGCGTTGGTCGAAGCTAGCGAGCTTTTTTCCGAGATCCGAGTTGGTCAATCGCCATCGCAAATAGAAAACGGTGAATGCTGGTGTTTTCATGAACATCCCACGCGCATACCTCAACGAGTCGAGAGCGTTGCCCGTGCGA
>JAZKJB010000231.1:0-4317 GCA_040384505.1 Bdellovibrionota bacterium
GCTCTTCGATCTCGAAACACTCAGGCGCTTTGATGTCCTCGAGGTTGATGCCACCGAACGTCGGCTCGAGGGCTTTCACGGCTTGGCAGAATTCGTCGACACCCTTCGCGTTCAATTCGAGATCGAAGACGTTGATGTTCGCGAATTGTTTGAACAGGACGCCTTTACCTTCCATCACGGGCTTGCTCGCGAGAGGTCCGATGTCGCCGAGACCGAGAACGGCCGTCCCGTTCGTGATGACCGCGACCAGATTTCCCTTCGTCGTGTAGTCGTAAACGGAGTCGGGATTCTTCGCGATCTCTTTGCAGGGAACTGCGACCCCGGGGGAGTAAGCGAGCGAGAGAGCTTTGTCGGTGTTGCAAGGTTTGCTGGAGCTGACTTCGACTTTTCCGGGGATGGGGAATTGGTGGTAGTCGAGAGCCTCTTTGTCCGTTGCCATGCAGGTTCCTCTGACGTGTCGTCACACTCTTCGCGAAACGGTCGATGACCAGTTCGAAAGTCATTTGAAAATAGAGACTTAGGCTATTTGGGACCCCAGGGGGTGTCAAGCCGGGCGCCCCTCACACTTCTGTTGCTCAAAAACCACTTTTTACAACTCCAGTGAGGCGGTTTGACTTGAAGCGCATCGGGAGAGACTGCTGCTTTCGATGACACGAACTTCCCACGCCAAAGCCGTGAATCGCCTCGAACTTTCCGAGATCGTGAGCGAGCAATACAAGCGCAAGAGACAAGCGAATCCGCGCTTCTCGGTAAAGGCGTTCGCGAACCAACTCGGCTTGAACGAATCGACACTCTACAAAGTCATGCAGGGACGGCGCCGCATCGGCGTTCACGTTGCGCGTCAGCTCGCGGCAAAACTCGGTTACGAACTCATCGAAGAACCGGTCGCACGTCAGCCGCAGAAAATCGACGCGCTCGATCCTGCGAGCCACATGAAAACGATCTCCCAAGAAACGTTCGACGTTCTCGGCTGGATCCACTTTGCGATTCTCGAAGCGATGAAGCTCTCCGATTTCTCGCCGACGGTCGCGTGGGTCGCGCGGCGCTTCGGGTTGAAGATCGACGAGACGGTTCGTGTGCTTCTCGAGATGGAAGCCGCAGGAGTTTTGAAACGCGAGGGTCTCGCCTGGACCGATACGGTCGATGACGCGATCAGTGCGGGTCCGGGCAAATTCAGCTCGACGAGCATGCGCGCGAATCAACGACGATTCCTCGATTTTTCCGCGAAGCAGCTCGAGATCGTCCCGATCGAACAGCGCGAACATTTCCTCTTCGTATTCCCGGTGAACGACAAAGAGATCGAGCGGCTGAAGAAGAAATCTCAGAAAATTTTGATGGAGATCGCGGATCAATCGCAGAAATCGCGACGACCGAAGAACGCGATCTACGGCATGCAGATCAGTCTCGTGCCGGTCACGGTCCCGAATACCAAAATCGCGAATCTATTATCGGCAGCCGATCAATGAGCAGGAGACGATCGATGAAACTGAAATTCTTCGCCCTCATGTTGCTGGTTCTCGTGAGCATCGAAGCACAGGCCTGGAAGGGCATGGGCGGCGGCGGTGGAAGCACCTCGAGCGGAACGACGCTCGATCTCGAAGAAGCGAAAAATCTCACTCCGATCAGCCGAACTGAACTCGCCGATCTCGTCGTCACTACGATTCCCAATAGACTCGTCGAGCTTCCGCAACTCAAATATTTGCTCAGCCTCGCGATTCGCACGAAGTACTGGAACCTCAGCGCGGTCGCGCTCAATTCCGAGTGTGAGAGCACGAGACTCGGGTCCGATTCGTCGGAAATCGTCGGGTGCCAATCGTCGTTCGAAGTTCGAATCCTGCAGAAGTGGTGGATGAAGGCGTCGAAGCGTGATCGCGCCGCGATCGTTTTGCACGAGGCTTTGCTCGCTTACTTCGAGAACACGCCGTACGACAGCGACCTCGTTCGCCCGATCGTCGCGGCTTTGTTGTCGAACAAACCGGTGGCGCAAGTGCGCGAAGCGTTTCGCATGAGCAAGTTCGGGTTTCTCGCGACCACCCAAGACGTCCGCGATGTCGGAAGCTTGATCGGCAAATCGAGCGCCCAGCTTTGCCGCGACGGGAAGCTCGGCCCGGTCACGCCGTGGATCGCAGGCCTACATGCCTACATGAATCCCATCATCCATCGCGTGCGAAACTCGATGGCCGTCCTCTACTCGGCCCTCGGGAAAGAGGATTTCTGCGCGAAGCCGCCTGATGCCGGCGAAGCGTGGTCGCTCGCTTACTGGATGCAGGACAATCCACTTCATCTTTGGTGGCTCGATCGCGACGGTGTCGGCGATCGCGCGAGTTTCCGAACCTGGACTCTTCTTCAGCCTCTTTGATCGCTCGCTAACACTGTGGACAAGTCCATGGTGAATGGTCCAGAGCGCCCCAGTTTTTCCGGTGAGAGTCGGTGAGCGCAGCCACACTGTTGGCTGATTTTCACTACACTCTCGAAAGGAAAAAATGGCACATCCAACCACTTCGACTAGTGGGCGATGGGGACGTCGAGCTCTCGTAACGCTCGCGTTCGCAAGCCTCGTCCTCGGAACCACCGCTTGCTCGAAGAACTCCGGCGAACCTGCCGCGAGAACTCCTTCTGGTAACGACAAGGCCGAGCAGCAAGAAACTTCGGCGACGCAAGTTCTCGCGATCTCGAGCGTCACCGGTGCTCAGCATGCGACGGCGCAGATCACCTACAAGTTCAACGCGGTTCCGCTGACGAAGAACTACAACATCTTCGTTCACTTCATCGATGGGAACGGGCAGATGAGTGGTCTCCTTCAAGACGACCATCAGCCGAATCCTCCGACGTCGCAGTGGTCGGGCCCGATCTCTTACACGCGAACGATTACGATTCCGGCGGGTATGGCAGTCGGGACATATCGTGTGACCGTCGGTCTTTATGATCCGGTCGTTTGGTCGGAGAGGGCGTCACTCGCGATGGGTCCTGGAGTGACGGAGACGTCGCCAGGCTCGGGAGAGTACTTCGTCGGAACGCTTCAGGTGACGGCGGGTACGGGCCTTCCTCCGATGCCTCCGCATCCACCCGATGTCGGCGCGCCGACGGGCGGGACGCCGGGAGTTCAGTACGGAGATCCGCTTCCTTCCTCGCGCTACGCGGACGATTTTGCGCCTTCGAACTATGCGATCACGTTTCATGACGAGTTCAATGCAGCGACGTTGAATTCGAAGACGTGGATCAACACTTACGCGTGGGGGACTCGCTCGCTCGATGGCAACGGAGAGCAGGAGTGCTATCTCGAGGGGAGCGTCTCGCTCGGTGGCGGCAACCTCAAACTGACCGCGCGCAAAGAGCAGGTCCTCTGCCCTAAGCACAACAAAGTTTATGATTATACCTCGGGTATGGTGAACTCGATGAACGCGTTCACGCAACAATATGGATACTTCGCGATGCGCGCGAAGCTTCCGGCGGGGAGAGGTTTTTGGCCCGCATTCTGGTTGCTTCCGCAGTCGGGGCATTGGCCGCCCGAGATCGACATTCTCGAGGTGCTCGGTCACGACAACACGACCGCGTATCACGCGCTTCACTACAACGATCCTGGGCACAAATCCATGGGTGGGAACGCGAAGGTCTCGGACATGGGCCAGAACTGGCACGTGTACGCGGTGACATGGCAGCCCGGACTGTTGATCTATTCGATCGATGGCGTCGAGACGACGCGGTTGACGACGGCTTTCGTACCGAACGAACGGTTCTACATTTTGATGAATCTCGCGGTCGGCGGTTACTGGCCGGGAAATCCCGATGCGTCGACGATGTTCCCTCAAGACATGTTGGTCGATTGGGTTCGTGTGTATCAAGGATCGGGATCGGGGCCTGCGCCTACGCCGACTCCTGCGCCGTCGGCGACGCCGGTGCCCACGCCGGTGCCCACGCCGGTTCCGACACCTGTGCCAACACCCGCGCCTACGGCAACGCCTGCTCCTGGACTTGCTGTCGGGATTTGGTCGCCGAGTGCGAATCAGAATTTCACATTGAACTTTTGGACGACGCTGACGGCTTGGGCCGACGGCGCTGCTGTCGTGGAATGGTATGACGGCACGACACTCGTCTGCCGTGCCGGTAGTTCGGCTACGCCTTACAACTGCGGATGGTTCACGGGTTCAATGAATCGTAGTGCGCAGCTAAAAGTCGTCGCGACGAGTGCGACCGGCCAGTCCGTTTCGCAAACCGTTTCGGTGATCGTTGGTACGGGGAATTCGACTCCGACACCGACGCCGGATCCAACGGCAACGCCTGCGCCGACTCCCGTTCCGACGCCGGTGCCGACTCCTG
>JAZKJB010000232.1:0-4314 GCA_040384505.1 Bdellovibrionota bacterium
TCTGGTCCCGCTCTTCTCGCACTTCGTCTTCGACGCCGTCATCTGGCGAAGGCGTCACCGCGAAGCGCCGATGGTTTTCGAGAGCTCGAATGCGAGCCCCTCTTCCCCCGAGCGCCCTCGATTGATATCATGAAGAAATGAAGTCTCTGGGTGAGCACCGCATCGTCGACTACGAAGGCTGCACGTTCGAAGTGCTCGATGATCTCGACACGATCCGCGACATGTTCACGAAAGCGCTCGAAGCTTCGGGTGCGACCGTCATCGAAGTCGTCATGCACAAGTTCTCCCCGCAGGGCGTGACCGGCATCGCCGCCATAGCGGAATCTCACGTTTCCATTCATACGTGGCCCGAGCTCGGGTTCGCGGCGATCGACGTCTTCAGCTGCGGTACGAGCATGAACTTGGACGCGCTCCTGTCTCATTTCGAAGCGACTCTCAGGCCGACGAACGTCAAAACGGAGATTCTCTTCCGTGGCGATCGCATGCGCCTCGCCAGCAGCCAGTGATCCGCATCGACGTCTCGGAACGAGACGAGCACCCGACCTTCGTCTCGCAAAACGATTCAGTTTGCGTCGTCTCCATCCGATGAGAACAATGCAGATAGCTCTCACATCTGCGCGGAATCCCGGGGGAACGTCAGTGAACGGACCTGTCCAAAGGACGAGCCTTCTCAAATCCGAAACCGGCTTCCTCGAAGTCGAGTTCCTCATCGCGGGCGCTCTCGGGCTTTTGTTGATCGGCGCGGTTAGCGCGAGCATCGCGATGATGTCTCGCTTCCAGCGCTCCAACGATGCGGCTTCCGACACCTACTACCTCTTCCAGCAACTTTCGACCGTCATGAAAACGAAAGACCTCTGCACGCAAGCGTTGAGAAACGCGATCATCCCGACGACGATTGCCGCCGGCGAAACTCCTGTGTCGATCAACATGGATCTCATGGGCACTGGAACGTTGACGACGGTCGCGGCCGGTCTCGAGCCGATTCCCGGAGTGAAGATCGACGGCCTCAGCCTCGCCTATAATTCACTCGTCTGGTCGACGGATCCCGCGCCGGCACCTATCGACATTCGCTTGTATGGCGGTGGAGTTCTCAAGCAATACACGTTGAACTTGAGACTCAGAGCAGAGAAATGGGTCGCGGGCGAAAGTGCGGGCTACGTTCGACCAAAAGACATTCCCGTTTCGGTCCTCGTCGATCCGGTGACCAACGCCATTCAGTATTGTGAAATCGATGCGGCCGAAGCGAGAACGTGCAACGAAACCGGCGGTCAATGGGATCCGGCGGCGCCGGTGCCTGCGGCAACCGTAGTCAATGCGCCAGCCACGTTCTCGCGCCCGCGATGCCGAGCCCGAGATCATTGCGACTTCGGCGGCAGCTTTTCCGATCCTGCCGCCGCTGGTGCCGGCGGGTTCGTGAACCCGGTCACGAACAACTACACCTGTCCCGTGGGGTACAACCAAAAGAGAACCGGCACGATGGCGCTCTCGTCGCAGTCGGGAAAGACGAGCGTACAAAATACTTTCTACGCGACTTATACCTGCATGCGCTGCGCGAACGCGATCGGTGACGATCCCTTCTATGGTCCTAGCGTCCAGGCCAATACGGCATTGACGAGTTTCATCACCGACAACGTGCAAGATTTCGCGGATCTCGAAGCGGACGTGAACAATACTCAGTCGCAGATCGGGGCACCCGTCCCATGATTCGAACACCACGATCCCTCGACAATCGGGGATTCACTCTACTCAACATGGCCATCGGCCTCGGCATCGGCGGGATCGTCATGCTCGGGCTCGCCGCCGCGGTTTCGATGACCTTCTCCGCGAAGCGAAACCTCGATTTGAAAACGGAATCGATGATCTTCACCGATCGGATGGCGCGCATCCTCGCCGGAACGAACTCTTGTGCTCGAGGGTTCGGCCTTGGCGCATCGCCCTTGACGCTTTCGCCCACTCCGACCGTCGTCACGATCGACGGCGTGACCGAAGGAAATGAAGTCGCACCCAAGCTCGTCGTCGAAGAGCTCAAGATGCGTGAGAACACGGCGATCGCGCCGGTCGTTGCCGCCGGAGGCGTGGGCTTCACGCGACGTGCGGCGTATTTGAGTGTGAAGGTTCGAAACGAGATGGATCCGACGAACTTCATGTCGGGCCGAACTCGGTTGATCCCCTTTCGCGTCGTCACGAATCCCGGCGGCCAAATCGTTTCGTGTTCTGTCGAATCACCCGAAGCGCAGGTTTGCGAATCGATGGGCGGAAGTTGGGATGCGGCCGCGGTTCAGGGCGAACAATGCCGGCCGCGGGGCTCGTGTCAAAACGGCGGCTCTTTCGCGGACGCCAACATTTCCCCTGCGGACGGTGGCTACAACAACACCATGACGGGAGGACGGAGCTGCATGCCCGGCTTCGTTCCACGAGTTTCGGGTCAACTCACATTCATGCAACAGTCGGGAAAGTTCGCCATGCGCTCGGTCACTTATCCGACCTACACTTGCATGCGCTGCGAAGACAACACCACGCTCGGGGGCCTCGGCATTGGCGGGGCGCCCGCTTTGGGTGGACTCGACTTCGAATCCGTTTTCGGGGATCCGAGTCAGATGGAGACGAACGGCGATGCTCAGGATGCGATCAACAACGGAAATACCAGTACCCTAGGGGGGTTTCCATGAAACGGTTGCGCGCTCTCTCGGGCGACGAGCGAGGAATCGGAATGATCCCGTTCTTGATCACGGCCGCCGTCGTCGGGATCATTCTCGCGGGCATGAGCTCGAGCGTCGTGACGATGCTTCGCTCGCAAGTGAGTGTCGCGGCTTCCGCGGAAGCGACGTTACTCGTCGACCAACTCCAGGCGACCCTCTCGCATGAAGTCGCCTGCTCTTCGACTTTGACGAATCTGACTCCCGATCCGAAACCGGGAGGCTCTATCCCTGGTTGGGAGCCTCTGACTCCCGTGGCCGGCGTCAAGGTTCGCCTCGGCGATCAAGACGTCACTCTCTCGGAAGGATTGCAGATCCTTCCCGGCTACAGGCTCTTGAAGTTTCGAGTCGGAATGGAAGATGCCGCTCTCATCGGACCGAACCTCATCCCCACCATCACCGATGGCGGCGAGGCGGTGACGAACCGTCGAATCAAAGTCTTTCTCCAGCTCGAGAAAACCGCAGAGGGAATTTTCACACCGGTTTCGATTCCGCGCGAGTTCATGATCGATGCCAACGTGCGAGACAGCAACGGAACGATCAAGAGTTGCGCGGCCCGCTCGATGGCGAGCCAAGCTTGTTATCAGATCGGCGGAGTTTGGAACACTTCGGTCTCCGATCCCGTCGATGGGAACCGCTGTATCTCGAATACGTTCTGCCAATATGGCGGCTCTTTCTCGGGCCCGGGAATGCCGCCGGTGGGCGCCTTCGTCAATCCCTACACTGGCGCCGCGACTTGCCCGGCGGGCTTCACACCGCAACAAAGTGGCTCGGTTTCCCTGGCGAACGCTTCCGGAAAAACGAACGTCTTCAGCACCGCAGCGGCCACTTTTTCCTGCATGAGATGCGCGCAGGACCCCAAAGCCACCGCAGTCCAAGGAGACTTGGTGATGGACGGCGGCGCCATTCAAGCGGCGATCGATGCGTCTTTGGCCGAAGCGAACGCTCGCGACTCTCAAAATCAGGCAAATAGAGTTTGTTTGGCCGCTCAGCGCGTTGCTGGCCGAGCGGACTGTCCTGCCACGAGCAACCTTTGCGGCTCGTCGTCACCATCGCAGGGAATGACTTGCGATCCACGCAAGCTCCCTTGGGCAACGGCGGGCGCAACGTGTTCCTTGCCCGATGGCGGCGACGATGGTTTCGGCAATCCGACATACTCGAACTTCACGGACACTTTCAGCTGCACTTGCCCTCGAGTGGTGCCGAAGCCCGCGGGCTGCTGACGTGAAATGACGAACCGACGCGCGTGGCTCACCTTGATGTTCATCACCGGTTTCTGCAGCCTCGTCTACGAGCTCGCGATGGCTCAACTTTTAGCAGGAATTACCGGAAACGTTTTTGGTCGTTTCGCGACGACTCTCGGCGTTTATGTCTTCGGTCTCGGTCTCGGCTCCATCCTCTTCGAACCGAAGAACGAGCAGCGTGACGGCCGTCTCTTCTTCAAAGCCGAGGTCGCGCTTTTCATCGTCGGGCTCGCGAGTCCTTTTCTCTTCGTGGGGATCCATCACTATTCGAGCGTGGTCACCGACGACCCCGACTCACGTTCTTGGATCGTTCTCTTCGGTACGCATGCGATCATCTTCGCGACCGGCTTCATCTCCGGCTTCGAGCTCCCGAT
>JAZKJB010000233.1:0-606 GCA_040384505.1 Bdellovibrionota bacterium
AGGGGCGGGCGTGAGCCGCACGCGGGCGTCATAAAACAAAGCCTCGATGTAATCGAGGCTGAACTGACTCACGATCAAGTACGAGATCACGAGGGCGAACCCGATACGGATCAGAGCGAAATAGAGCTGGCGTGGCTTAGTTCGTTCGTTTTCCAAGGACGTTGCCTACGTTTGCTCGCCTCCGGCTCGCAGAGGCTTAGCAGAAACGCGCGGTCCTTGCGCAAGATGCGGATCAGTCGCCGACGGGGATGCAGCCGCCGCCGTGGCGCGGGCCTTCGGAAGCCGTGGGCTTCGGGCTGGCCAAGATCTTCGCCGGTTGTGCCGAGACTTTTTTAATGTGTTTCACTTGCGACCCCGTTCTGTTCGTTTTCGTACCTTGCTTCTGCATAATACTCAATCCCCTTCGCGATGATGCTTCTGGTTCGGATGCAAAATTCAGTGTCTTTGTCGTGCTTGTTACCGGTCTTCGCTTTGTTCACGTACATGCAGCCGCCGCCGCAGAGGTTACGTGCCCAGCACGAGCCGCAGCCATGCTTCTCCACGAGGGGATCGGCATAAGCGGCGAGTGCTTCGTGATCGAGTTCCGCTCCGGCTCCGACTTTTTCG
>JAZKJB010000233.1:616-4315 GCA_040384505.1 Bdellovibrionota bacterium
TCCGACCTTCTCCGTTTTGTCTCCGACGAACCACTGGCACGTCGTGAGAGTGCCGCGAGTGTCCGAATGGAGATGAGTCTTGCCCGCGCCGCAGTGGTTCTTGATGCGTTTGCGGGAGTCGAGCATGCGGAAATAAAGATCGAAGATCGAGACGCGACGAAGCTCGGCTTCTCCGCCGAGGGTCCAAGCGCGGTCGGCGACCTCGTTGAGCTCGTCGACGTACTTCACGCTGGCCGTTTCGTCTTGATCGCCGACGGCGTAATCGAAACGAAGCGAGTCGAACGGAATCTTGCGCAGGAATTCCCAGGTCGCGAGGACGCCCGTGTGATGTTTCCCGAAAACCGCTCCGGCCGAAAGCGAGCCGAGCTGGTGTTTCACGACGACGAGATTCTCGATGCCCTTCAACGTTTTCGCCGTCGAGCCGTGGCCACCCTTCGTGGGACGGTTCACGTCGTTCACTTCCGGCGGACCGTCGATCGAAACGGTGACGTTCGCGCGAAGCGAAGCGAGGAGCTCCGCGATCTGCGGAGTCACGAGAGTACCGTTCGTCACGATGTCGTAGCGAATGCGGATGTCGCGTCCGGCAGTTTGGAGCTTCACGAAGCGGGTGATTCGACGAATGACGTCAGGTGCGATGAGAGGTTCGCCGCCCAAGAACGTGAACTTGAATTCGTCGCCTGCCGGGACGTCGTGCAGGAGCATGCGGATCTGGTCGAAGAGGACGTCGAGATCGACTTCCTTCATCGGATCGCCGAACGTTCCGTCGCCGCCAGCCGCGCAGTACCCGCAATGAAGATTGCAGATTTGCGCGACGTTGATCGCGAGACTGCGGATCGAGCGGGGGACGACGGCGTCTTTTACAGTCAGATCGTCTTCCGCGTTCCACGTTTTGATTTCGGTCAAAGCTTCGAGTGATTCGGGAGAATCGGTGGGAACCAGACCCTGACGAGCGGCGACGAGCGCACGCCACGCGGAGACGTCGAGTTTCGCGACCTGCATGTTGTGAGCATGAAAACCCACGACATCGCCGCGCTTCGAACGAACTCTGAGAATGTTGTCGAGTCTTGCGAGTTCCACTAACGTCCCACCTTCATGATTCGTGTAGGCGCACTTTGGCCCCAGATACACGTACCCGAGCTTCTATTGAGCAATTTTTCGGCCAGTTTGAAATGGGGATTTCGGAGTCTTTTCGGCTCTGAAAGGCGTTCTCGGAGGGAAAAGGTTGCGCTGAAGTCACCGCTTTTCAGGACCTGGTGCGAACGGCACGGTCAGCGTGAGGGAGCTAGACCTTCGCGGAAAATCAGTTCGATGGGGGCGCTAGGATTCTTCGGGTCAGCGAATTCCGCCTCGGGCACCCCGAAGGCCATCAGCTCGTCTTGTGAGTAAGTTTGTTTATCCGTTCCTTCGGGCCAGACGAAATCGTCGGCCGGGAAAGACGAAGCGTAGGCTTTCATGTACTGCGTCCAGATCGGAACGGCACCCGACGCTCCCGTGAGCTTGTGCGAGGTGTTGTCGTCGTAACCGACCCACACGATCGCCGTGTGATAGGGCGTGAAGCCTGCGAACCAAGCGTCTTTCTGATCGTTCGTCGTTCCCGTTTTGCCCGCCGACGGATGCGTGAACCCGAGCAGCCTCGAGACGCGTGCGGTTCCGGTTTGTGTGGTCTGCTTCATGGCGCCGACGAGCTCGGCGACCGAATCGCTCGAAGCGGCTTGTTCGATTTCCGGCGCGAAGACGTAGAGCTCTTGACCCGCGAGGTCTTCGATCCGATGCACGAGCGTCAGGGGAACTTTGCGACCGAAAGTCGAAATCGCGCCGTACGCCTGGAGAACTTCGAACGGTGACATCTCGAACGCGCCCAAGGTGAGCGAAGGTAAGGCTTTGATCTTGGACGTGACACCCATTCGCTTGGCAGTGTCGAGGACGTTGTCGAGACCGACCGCCATCCCGAGGTTCACGGTCGCGGCATTCAGAGATTCTTTGAGCGCGTAGTAGAGCGGAACGTCGCCGTTGTATTTTCCGTCGTAGTTCTTCGGCGTCCACGTTTGGCCTTCGAACTTGTGAGTCGTCGCATTGTCGGAGACGCGAGTGAGCGGCTGGTAGGGCTGCCCCTCTGGTGTCTGCGTTTCGAAAGCGGTGAGGAAGACGAAGGGCTTCATCACCGAGCCGACTTGGCGTCGTGAATCCATCGCGCGATTGAATTGAGTCGCGATGAAGCCACGGCCGCCGACGAGGGCTTCGACGGCTCCCGTGCGCGGATCGGAGCTGATCAAGACGGCTTCGAGGCTTTTGCCTTTTTCTTTGATCTTCTTCACGGTCGCGTTCGTGGTCTCGAGGCGATCGAGTCCTGTGCGAACCGCTTGGTGAGCGGCTTCCTGCGCACGCAAGTTCAAAGTCGTGAAGACGCGAAGACCGTCTTCGAAGGAAATCCCGCGAGTTTGAAGATCTCGGCGGACGGCTTGGACGAAGTAAGGCGCCGGTTCAGTGAGTGCGCGCTGGCGATGCGTGGGGAGCGGCAGCGTCTGCATCTCTTTCGCCTTGGCTTCGTCGATGTACTTCAGCTCCACCATGCGCTGGAGAACGCGTCCCCGTTTCTCGAGGGCGCGGTCCGCGTGGAAGGCCGGATCGAAGCGGCCCGGGTTGTTCAAGATCCCGACCAGCATCGCGCAGTCTTGCAGCTCGAGATCGCGAAGCGGTTTGCCGAAATAATGTTGGGCCGCGGCCGCGAAGCCGCGAACTTCGAACGGACCATTCTGTCCCATGTAAATGAGATTGATGTACGTCTCGAGGATGTCATCCTTGCTCATGTTCTGCTCGAGGAGCACGGCCATCGCGATCTCGATGACCTTTCGCTTGATCGTTCGCTCGGCCGTGAGGAAATAGTTCTTCACGAGCTGCTGGGTGATCGTGCTGCCGCCTTGCGCTTGCAGGCCGCGCATCTTCACCCAGATGATCCGTGCGATGGCTTTCGGGCTGAAGCCGGCGTGCTCGTAGAATTTTTCGTCTTCGGCCGCGATGAGGGCGTTCAAGCAAAGCGGTGGAACCTCACCGCTCGCGATGGTGACGATGTTTCGCAGGACCGGCTTGTCGCCGTAATACTGCGCGAAGAGCTCGGCTTCGATGATCGCTTCATCGAGGCCGCGCTTTTGTTCGCGGTCGTACGTTCCGATCACGAGGCCGGTCGCGCCGATCGCGATGACTTGGCCTTTGGGTTCGGGCGGCGCCGGTTCACCAGGGTGAGCTGCTCGGCCTCGGTTCACGAACGCGATGCACTTCGCGATCGACGAAGGGCTCAACGTCGGAAGAGGCGTCGCGCCAGGATCGGGGGTGGACGTCGCGAGGGCTTGATCGAGAGCGGGATCCGGTGCCGCTTCCGCGAGACCGAGGAAGCCTCGGCATTCGTCGCCGGTCCAAACCGAGATGTCCCCGGGAGCCATCGACTGCGTGAACGAGCGGCGAGCGTATGCTTTTCGAGTGAAGAGATCCTCGAAGTAGTTCGGCGGGTAGGTCGCGCCTGGCCTGACGAATTCAGGGGAGGAATAGAACTCGACCGGCGGAGCGAAGCGTTTCTCGGCGAGCCGCGTTCGAATGTCGCGGTCGAGTTGGAAGAGCCAAACGACGAGGGCGATCAGCGCGACGAGACCGAGCCCGAGCATCCAGGTCGCGAGGCGGCGCAGGTTCTCACGCGTGAGGAGTCGT
>JAZKJB010000234.1:0-5632 GCA_040384505.1 Bdellovibrionota bacterium
CCGAAGACGGGGAGGCGCGTTCGGCGAAGTTGCATACCGCGCACGGCACGATCGAGACTCCGGTCTTCATGGCGGTCGGCACTCGCGCGACCGTGAAGGCGATGACGGTCGAAGATCTCACCGAAGCCGGCTGCCAAGTCGTTCTCGGCAACACGTATCATCTGCATCTCAGGCCCGGTGAGAAGACGATCGCGAAGCTCGGCGGCCTCCACAAGTTCATGAACTGGAACAAGCCAATCCTCACCGACAGCGGTGGCTTCCAGGTTTTTTCGCTCGCGGCCCTTCGCAAGATGACCGAAGAGGGAGTGGAATTCCGCTCGCATCTCGACGGCACGAAGTCGTTCATCAGCCCAGAGAAGTCCATGGAGATCCAGATGGATCTCGGAGCCGATATCGTCATGGCGTTCGACGAATGTCTTCCGTATCCCGCGACACGCGAACAGACGATCGCGAGTGGGGACATGACGTTCCGTTGGCTCGAACGCTCGAAGAAGGCGATGACCCGCAAAGAGTCGATGCTCTTCGGAATCGTGCAAGGCGGACTCGAACAAGATTTGCGTCTGAAATCTCTCGAACAGATCACCAGCGTCGATCTTCCCGGCTACGCGCTCGGTGGACTCTCGGTCGGAGAGCCGATCGAGATGATGCACACGCTCGTGAGGGGAACTGCGAAGTATCTTCCGAAGAAAAAACCTCGCTACCTCATGGGTGTCGGAACTCCGCTCGACTTGATCCTGTGCATCGACTCCGGCATCGACATGTTCGACTGCGTGATGCCGACTCGCACGGCCCGCAACGGAACGTTGTTCACGTGGCAGGGGCGCGTGTCGATCAAACGGACCGAATACAAGGAAGACACGAGTCCGCTCGATCCCGAGTGCGACTGCTATACGTGCCGAAACTACTCGAAAGCCTACTTGCGCCACCTCTTCCTCTGCGGAGAGATTTTGAGTGCGCGCCTGAACACGATCCATAACTTGCACTTCTACTTCACGCTGATGACTCGCGCGAAAGAGGCGATCCGCGAGGGACGCTGGGCCGAGTATCGCGACTTCTGCCTGACGCGTTTCGTTAGTAAGTCCAAGTAACTGCTCAGTCTTTGGGCACGAACCTTAGGTTTCTCTCGTTGCAACCGCTCGGGATTCGTGGAAAATTTTGTGGTTCGGTAAGTCTAGCTCGCCGTATTCCCTTCTTCCGGAGGACCTTATGCGCCTATTGGGTGCGCTCTTCATTCTCGTTCTCGGTTTTGCGACATCCGCTTTCGCACAAGGAGCTCCCGGCGCGGCCGGCGCTCCTTCGCCGCTCATGCAGATCGTCCCGTTCCTCGTGATCTTCGGGGTCATGTACTTCCTGATGATACGCCCGCAGATGAAAAAACAAAAAACCCACCAAGAGTTCCTCTCGAAACTCGAACGCGGCACCGAGGTCATCACGAATGGTGGCATCCTCGGTCGCATCGAAGGGATGACGGATCTCTACCTGACTCTCGAGATCGCGCCCGGCGTACGCATCAAGGTGCTTCGCTCGGCGGTCTTGAGCTCGGCAAAAGCGGCAGTCGCGACGACGGAGGCTAAGGCATGATCGAAAGTCTTCGCGCCCGTTGGATCTTCATCTTCATCGTCCTCGCCTTCGCGGTGATCTGGACGATTCCGAATTTCGTGAACATGGAAAACCGTTGGTGGCCGTCGAAGAGCAAGATGGTGCTCGGCCTCGACATCCAGGGCGGATCGCACTTGGTCTTGCGGGTCGATGTCGACTCCGCGGTCAAGACCGACGTCTCCCGCATGGCGGCTCAACTCCCGAATCAGTTGGGCGAAGAGAAGATCGTCGTCAGTGAAACGAAAGTGACCGACCCCGTCCGCGGCGTGTTCGCGATGAAACTCGGGAACCCGGAACAAATGCCCGCCGCTTTGGCCTATCTCGACAGATTCTATGGCAACACTCTTCGCGTCGCCGACGGCGGAAGCGGAACGTTGAACGTCGAGTACGGTGAGCTCTACTTGCGTGATTTCAAGACGAAGCTTCTCGAGCAGGCGATCGAAGTCATCCGCAACCGGATCGACGAATTCGGCGTCGCAGAACCAAGCATCACCGCTCAAGGCTCGGACCGAATTCTCGTCCAGCTTCCGGGTATCAAGGACGCTTCGCAGGCGAAGGACTTGATCAACCGCACGGCGCGCCTCGATTTCATGTTGGTGTCGCGTGAAATGGACCCGGCTGCTTTGCAGCCCCTCATCGACGAAGCCGAGAAGACCGCGGGCATCTCGCTCAAGGACCTCAAGTACTCGCAGTACATCGACAAGCTCAATGCCGCGCTGAAGGGGAAGATCCCCGAGAACACGATCGTTTATTTCGAGAAGCAAGAAGGGGCCGAGTCGATGGAAGTCGGCCGTCGTCCTTATCTTCTCGGGACGACCGACGTCGTGACCGGCGACAAGCTCACCAACGCGCAGGTCAGCGTCGATCAGTACGGCAAACCGATCGTCAATTTCCAGTTCGACGCCCTCGGCGCGAAAGAGTTCGGCGATCTTACGACCAAGCACGTGAACGAGAGCATGGCGATCGTCCTCGACAAGGTCGTGAAGTCGGCTCCGAATATCCAGTCGCCAATCACCGGCGGCCGCGGACAGATCACCTTGGGTGGCGGTCGTGACCATAATCAAACGTTGAACGAAGCGAAGCTCATCTCGACCGCGCTCCGTGCTGGCGCTCTGCCCGCGACGCTCGAGCAGCTCGAGGAACGTACGGTCGGACCGAGTCTCGGTGCCGATGCGATCAGGCAAGGGCAAATCGGCGCCTTCGTCGCCGCCGCGCTCGTCTTCGTCTTCATGATCATCTATTACAAGTCGTTCGGCTTCGTGGCCGATCTCTCGCTCGCGTTCAACGTACTCATCACGGTCGCGATCCTCTCGAGCTTGGGCGCGACGCTGACGCTTCCGGGTGTCGCGGGTCTCGCGCTGACACTCGGGATCTCGGTCGACGCGAGCGTTATCGTGTTCGAGCGGATCAAAGAAGAGATGACCAAGGGGTCGACGCTTCGAGCGGCGATCAACGAGGGTTATCATCGCGCGTTCTCGGCGATCATCGACTCCAACCTGACGTCGATCGCGGTATGCGTCGTTCTCTATTACTTCGGAACCGGCCCCGTGCGCGGTTTCGCCGTGACGCTTTTGACTGGCCTCGTGATCACCACTTTCACGGCCGTCTTCTTCACGCGCGCTCTCATCGAGACGATGGTCAACAAGTGGAACATGAATCTTTCGGTGAGGTAACGGATGGCCAACGCGACGACTCTGGGAAATCAATCGGCTGCTCGAACCTCGACCCAAGAGGGTTTCGGCCGCTTCGACTTCGTGAAACACGCGCCGCTGATGGGCGGGATCTCTTTGTTCCTCATGATCGCTTCGGTGGTCCTGGTGTTCACGAAGGGTCTCAACTACGGCATCGACTTCGCCGGCGGAACCGAAGTGCAAGTGCGCTTCGAAAAGCCCGTCGAGATCAACGCGCTTCGCGCGGCGATCGAAGGCACGGGCGCACAGAACCCGACCGTCCAGAGCTTCGGCTCGGACCGGGAGTTCTTGATCCGTCTCGAGCTTCCGCATGGAGCCACGGAAAAAGAAACGAACGACATGGTGAACACGAACGTCAGCAAGGTTCGTGAAACCTTGAAGACGCAGTTCGGACTGGTCGACGACGGCGTCCTGCGCGTCGACACCGTCGGTCCTCAAGTCGGCTCCGAGCTCAAGCGAAACGGAATTTGGGCCGCGATCTTCGCGTTCCTCGTGATCCTCGCGTACGTGTGGGTCCGCTTCGACATCGCCTATGCGCCGGGCGCGGTCATCTGTTTGATCCACGATGCCGTCGTGACGATCGGGGTGTTCGCTCTTCTCGGTCGCGAGTTCAACGTCCAGATCATGGCCGCTGTCCTGACGCTGATCGGTTACTCGCTCAACGACACGATCGTGACGTTCGACCGTATTCGCGAAACTCTTCCCGAGGCTCGCGACAAGGGCATGCGCTACATCATCAACAAAGCCATCAACGATATGATGGGACGAACGATCCTCACCGCAGGAGCGACGATGCTCGCGGTCTTGGGCCTGTTCTTCTTCGGCGGCGGTGTGATCGCTGAAATCGCGTTCACGCTCATCATCGGGATCGTGGTCGGCGTTTACTCGTCGATCTACGTCGCGGCTCCGCTCATCCTCGTGATGCAGAAGCTGCAGAAGAGCTCGATCAAAGCGTGAGCTCGATGCTGGAACCAGTATCGAGTTCGAACATCGTTTGGCGGCCGCGGAATCCGCAGCCGTCTCCGCCCCCGTCTGGGGCTCTTCCGCGACTCGTCTGGGAAATCATGAGCGCTCGCGGATTCGACACCGAAGACGCCATCCAGAAATGGATGAGCCCGAGCCTCAAGATCCTTCGCGATCCCTTTACCCTGACCGACATGGACAAAGCCGTCGCGCGTTTGCTTCGCGCGCGAGAAATCCAAGAGCCGATCGTCATCTACGCCGACTACGATCTCGACGGCACGAGCGGCCTCGCGCTCTTGTTGAAGGCATTCGAGTGGATGGGGTTCGAGGACGTCACGTACTATCAACCGAAGCGGTTGACGGAAGGCTACGGTCTTCACAACGACGCGATCACGAAGCTCCATGAGAAAGGGCGAAAGCTCCTTCTCAGCATCGATCTCGGGATCACCGCCGTCGAAGAAGTCGATCACGCCAACTCGCTCGGCATGGACGTGATCATCACCGATCACCATTTGCCGAAGGAAACTCTTCCGCGCGCGATTGCCGTCGTGAACCCGAACAGAGGCAATTGCACCTCCGAGCTCTCGCACTTGTGCGGGACGGGCGTCGCGTTCTATCTCGTGCTCGCGCTCCGCAGAACCTTACTCGAACAGGGATTGTTGAAGAACGCTTTCGATCCGAAGCTTCTCCTCGACACTTTCGTGATCGGAACTCTGACCGACATGGTGCCGCTCATCGACGAAAACCGAGTCCTCGTGAAGCACGGGCTCTTGCAGCTCGCGCAAACGAAACGTCCCGGCCTTCGCGTCTTGATGCAGGCCCTCGGTCTCTGGGGGAACCCGCTGACGAGCGGGGACGTCGCGATTCGCTTCGCCCCGAAACTGAATGCGCTCTCGAGAATGGAGATGGGGATTCAACCCATCGATCTCTATCTCGTCGAAGACGAGAAGCAGGCTCAAGCGCTCGTCGAGCGAGTGCTATCGAACAACCAAGATCGCCAAGCCTCCCAGAAAAACGCGGAAGCCGAAGCGATGGCGCTACTCGAGAAGAATCCTCCGACCAGCGCGATCTTCGTTTGGTCGAAGAACTTCCATCGGGGCGTCGTCGGGCTCGTCGCGACGAAGCTCTGCCAGGCCTACGGTTTGCCCGCGTTCGTAGGGTCGCTCTCGGAAGATGACGGAGTCATCGTCGGAAGCGCACGCATGCCCGAAGGCCGCGGTCTGAACGCACTGGACGCCATGGGTACGGCGACCGAGGCCCTCGATCAGTTCGGCGGCCACGCGGTCGCAGCCGGCTTCGAGCTCAGAGAAAAGAACGCGGAGACCTTCAAGCGAAAACTCGAAGAGTTTTTCGCCGGCCGGTCCATCACGGCCGAGCCC
>JAZKJB010000235.1:0-3884 GCA_040384505.1 Bdellovibrionota bacterium
GCGCTCTATCAGCCAGCCAGAGGCATTCAGCACCGAATCCGTTCGACCAGCAGCAACCCATACCCGGTGTCCGCCGCGTGCTCGCCATCAGCTCCGGAAAAGGCGGCGTCGGAAAGTCCACCGTCGCCATGAATCTCGCCGTCGCTCTCGCGAAGCAGGGCCGAAAGGTCGGGCTCCTCGACGCCGACATCTACGGGCCGAGCCTTCCCCGCATCTCGGGAACGCTTCATCAAAAGGTCGAGATCGGTGACGACAAGAAGTTGAAACCCCTCGAGCGTTACGGCCTCAAGTTGATGTCGATCGGTTATCTCGTCGACGAAGACCTCGCGATCGTATGGCGAGGACCCATGCTCTTCAAAGCGATGGACCAATTCCTTCGCGACGTCGCGTGGGGCGAGCTCGACGACCTTCTCGTCGATCTCCCTCCCGGAACCGGCGACATCCAACTCTCACTCGCTCAGAAAGTTCCGGTCGCGGGAGCCATCGCGGTTTCCACTCCGCAGGACGTCGCACTCGCCGACGTGAAAAAGGCGATCGACATGTGGTCACGCGTGAGCGTTCCCCTCCTCGGCGTCGTCGAGAACATGTCATGGCTCCTGACTCCCGGCGGAGAACGCGTGCAGCTGTTCCCGAAGGGCTCGCTCGACGGATACCTCAAAGAACGAGGAATTCCGAAACTGGGTGAAGTCCCGTTCAACCCGAAAGTCGCCATTGGCGGCGAAGCGGGAGTGCCGATCGTAGAAAGCTCGCCGGAATCAGAAGAAGCGAAGGCTTTCGCTTCGATTGCCGCCAGGCTGCTCTGAATTCAGGCCAGAATTCAGAATCCAGAACCGAATACCGAATTCAGTCCCGAATTCAGATTCCAGATCGGGATTCTGAATTCGGTATTCCGAAGCCGAATTCCGAATACCGAATCCCGATCAGAATTCGGAATTCAGGACGGAATTCAGAATACCGTCCCGAATTTGGTCTCCCGACCTGAATTCTGGCATGTTCCAATTTGAGCCAAATCCGTGATATTTCGAGGTTTTCCGTCTACACCCCTTCCAATTTTGCTGTGCTGCGTTATTCTGGATTCAGTCGCGGCTGACAAGCCGGATGGACCAACCACAGGGGGTAAGCACAGTGGCAAATCCGAGGACTGGATTCGACCCGCCGCCGGAGTAGTGACGGCTCAAACGGTTCGAAGGTTCTGTTCGATCGAGTGATTTGAAACATCGATTCAGGAGGTTTGAGTAGATGTGATCAAATCCTTCCTTTGCTCAGGGCAAACCCGTGGGAACGCGGGGGCGCAAAGCTAGAGGGGCTTACCCGGAGAAACGCCGGACAGCCAGCCAGCTGCCAGAGGTGAGAGAGGCGCTTGAGCAACGTCTGGGAGGATGCAACTGAACCGCGGGGTGAAAACTCTGCGTAACCCGCCAAAGACTCGAGGCGGGTTTTTTTATTTCGGAAAACTGAACTGACTTCCCAGGCCCGGCGCTAAGTAAACGCTCGGCCTTTTTTATTTCGGGATCACGAGCGAGGCGCCGACGGCGACCTTCGCTCTGTTATTGAGGCGGTTGGCTTTCGCGAGCTCGCGAATCGATACCTTGTACCGGTGGGCGATTCCCATCAACGACTCTCCCCGTTTCACCAGGTGCCGAGTCTTTTTGATTTCGCGCTTCATGATCTTTCGCGACGCCTTTTGGGGCTCGGTCGACGGCTGTGTCGAGTCGCTCGGTTCGCGTTCTATCGATTTGGACTTTTTTTTTGAATTGATCTTGGTGGTCGCGATCTTCTCACCCGGAACGCGGATTCGTTTACCCGCGATCAAGACGACGCCTTTTTTGAACGAGTTCAATTCGCGGATCTGGCTTTCACGCGTGTTGAACTTGCGTGCGATCGTTCCGATCGTGTCGCCACGGCGAATACGGTAATAACCGTAATCTTCGTCGGCCACGTACACGTTCACGCTTCCGGCGATGGCCGCGGGTGCTGCGGCGATGGCTTGAGTCTCCATTCCCGGCGGCACGCGAAGCTTGAGTTTGCCGTCTTTCATGAACGCGACACCGCGCTTGTAGGACGGGTTCAAATCACGAAGATCGTCGTACTCGAGATTCATCGCGGTCGCGAGTTTCTTGATGTCGATGCCGGAGTTGAATTCGACTTCCGCGAACGCGAGCGGCGGCATGTACTCGAGATCGGTGAAGCCGTACTTCTCGGGGGCCTTCGCGATCAATCGAGCGGCGAGGAACTTCGGGACGTAGTTGATCGTCTCGTCGGGCAGACGATTCTCTCGTGCCATCTTCCAGAAATCGCGCGTCTTGTTCTTGCGGACGAGACCCATCACGCGGTTCTCACCGACGTTGTAGGACGCGATCGCGAGATACCAGTTACCGAACATTCCGTAGAGGCCCTTGTAATAATCGGCTGCGGCTTGTGTAGAACGAACGAAGTCGCGGCGCTCGTCGACGTAGGAGTCGATCTGCATGCCGTAGCGCTTGCCCGTTCCTTTGATGAACTGCCAGTAACCGACCGCGCTCGCCCACGACTGTGCGGTCGAGCTGAAACCCGATTCGATGAGCGCGATGTAGATCAGATCCTCGGGCAGACCGTTGTCTTTGAGGATCTTCTTCATGATCGGCATGTAGCGGGTCGAACGCTGGAGATAACGCTCCATGTGCGGGCGACCGACGCCTTGGAAATAATCGATCCACTGCAAGACCATCCGATTCACTTCGATCGGAAGCCCCTCGAGATCCGAACCGGAATCGTTCAAGTCAGCAGGGGCACCCGAGAGCGCCGCTTGCTGAGCTTGAGCCCCACTCGCATCGGAAGAAGAAGTTTTGGAAACGGTCGAACACGCACTCATGGAGAACGCGACCGCGATCACGGAACATTTGAGAGCAACGATGCGCAATGACATACGATCAGGCTACATGCGGCACGAGGGTCTCGCAACCCGCGATGTTCCAACTATCTGGTCGTCCAAACTGGATCCGAAAGCTCGACCCGACCTTCGGCTAGAAGCTTGTACAGGAGCAGGTTTCGGAGGATCGCCTTCACGTACAAGCTCGTCTCGTTGTACGGGATTTCGTCGAACCAGATTTCGTTTTCTGGTGCACTCGATCGAGACAATGCCAAATTTTTCAACGAGGCACGTGCACGAACCCAGCGATCCATGCGCGTAGGGCCCGCATTGTAAGCAGCGAGCGCGAGCGGAACGTGCCCTTGATATTTGTTGAGCATCTGCGCGAGGTAGAAACTCCCCATCTTGATGTTGCGTTTTGGATCGAACAAATCCTTCGGCAATTCGAGAGTGCCCATCTTCAAAGACTGAGCGATCTCTTTCGCGGTCGGAGGAATCATCTGCATGAGACCGAGAGCGTTCGACGTACTGACCGCCGTTACGTTGAAGGCGCTCTCTTGTTTGATCAATCCGCGAATCAAATCGGGATCGAGCTTTCTCTCTTTTCCCTCGTGCGCGATCGCTTCGTCGAAAACGCGCGGGAAGGCGGCATCGGTGAACGGCGGGCGACGGAACTCGGCCTTCTCGTCCCATGCTTCGTTCGCGAGTCTCGAGGCGGAACCGTAACCTCCGGCCGCGGCCCAGATCACGGCACGAAGGGCTTTTTCATCTGCACGCTGCGGAACCGGGAGTTCACGAAGTTCGGCTTGCGCCTCTTCGATCCAGCCCGAGCGAATGAGAAGCTGCGCTTTTTCCCAAGCGATCCGCTCGGCGCCAGTGAACCAAAGTTTCGCTTCCGTCGTTGATTTTTTCGCACTCCATTCGAGGGTTTTCCCCCCGATTTCCGCGCGCGCGCGAAGACCGTAATAGCTGAACGGGAACTTGAGCATGATCTGATCTGCGACCGCGGAAGCTTTGTCGGGTTGAGCTTTCTGAA
>JAZKJB010000236.1:0-2926 GCA_040384505.1 Bdellovibrionota bacterium
TGAAGTTCATCCCGGCTCCGAGCCTGGTGAAAAAAGCCGTGAACAAGTGGATCTCGAGCCAGTACGCAAGCCAACGCCGCGTCGAGGGCTTCGCCTACGAGGCTGCTCTGCAAAAGAGCCAACCGAACCTCGCGCATTGGATCGCAGTCGCGAACGTGAACCCAGTACTGAATCCGTAATCCCAGAGGTACGGACACACTTATGCGACTCAACGAGTCGCATAAGTGTGTCCGTACCTTTTATCCCGGCAACTTGTCGTAAGCTTCAACCATCTTCACGCGCACCGCTTCGACGAACGGCTCGAGATTTGCCGCTTCGAATGGTTTTGAATCCACGGGTGGAAGTACTTTCACGTACACCGTACGCGACCAGCGGCCGATGTTGATGCCTAGAGATTTCTTCGGCAACACCGCGTGCGCGCCTTTGATCACGACAGGCACGATCGGGACGCCAGCGTTACGAGCAAAGAGAAACGGACCCTTCTTGAATCGCCCGAGCTTCGGTTCGCTCTGCCGTGTTCCCTCTGGCGCCAATACGAAAATGAAATCCTTCGCGAAGCGGGCTTCCGCTTCTTTGTAGACACGGAAGACGTCGGTGCGGTTCTCGCGTGCGATCGGCAGAGTTCCCACGGCGCGCATCGCGGCTCCGAACATCGGGATCTTGAAAAGTTCGATCTTCGCTCCGAAGCGGATGTTCTTCGTCGTCATCGTGCAGATCGCGGGAATGTCGAAGTGGCTTTGGTGGTTGAAGACGATGATCGCCCCTCCCCGCGCCGGCAAATTCCCTTCGCCTTCGGCGACGATCTTGATGCCGAAGATGAAGAGGAGCACGTCGCCCCAACCCTTCACGAGTCTCGTCGCGAGCTTGTCGAGCCCGAGTGAGCCCGTCAGCACGACGAAGCAAGCACACACAGCCGTATAGGGAACGATGAAGACGATGCCGAGAAGCGAGCGAACGTGAGTGAAGAAATTCACGATCACGACGACGACTCTCCCATCACGCGGTCCCGGGCGCGCTTGCGCTGACGGGCTTTGTATTCGTCATGCGCCATCGGGCCCATGAGGTTTCTCGCGTAGGTCTCTTGATCCATGACTTGGATCTCGTAGGGATAGAAAAACCGAAACGCCCGGCGCTGCTCGCCGTCGCCGATCGGAACCGAGATCAGCTTGCGATTGATGAACTTCAAGAAGCGATACTCGGAGCCGGAGAACTGATTCGGTTTTTCCAGATACTGTGCGGCTTGCGCGGACTCGGCCTCCGAGAGACGCCGCGCGAGAGCTTCTTGGATTTCGTCTTGCGTGATCTCGCGGCCCTTCAATCGCTCGCCCTCGAGATTTCCCATCGTCTCCATGAAAAGATTCAATGGAAAAAGTGTATTCGCACTTTGATCCGGCATGATGTGCGGGAAACTCACGAGATTACTCTCGACGAGATATCGAACGACCCGGAAGGAGTCGTAGAGCGAACGAGTGACGAGCCGAACACCGAGCTTGTCGAGAATCGTGAGGGCGACTCGCTCGGGTCTGGCGAGAAGTTTGATCACCGAGCTCGCGGTCGTCTTGAACGGCTTGATCTCGAACTTGTGAAGATGAATCGCTCCGCCGACGGCGTTCGGAGCGAGCATCATCGAACCTGCGATGTCGTCGGCGACGATCGCATCTTGGAGCGGCTTCAAGATCTGCGCTTGGATCTCGTCGCGAAAAGCGCCGAAGAGATCGTGGCGCGAATGAACGAAGACGTGCATCACGCGAAGGATCGCGCACGCCCATCGCTGCATCTCCCGATCCTTTCCTGCGCGCGAACTCGCCGCGAGAAGAAGGTTCGTGAGTTTGCCCAAGCCTTCGGGATCGCGAAGCTCATTCGGAATCTGCTCACCCGGCTCGAGCAGTTGTTCTTCGATCAGCGAAACCGCGCGTCTGTGCGTGGCCCAAAGCTGTTCGAGATGGTCGGGATTCGAGAGGTCGTAACCGTAAGCTTGAACGAAGAGAACGGCTTCTTCTTCGCTCTGGATGTGGAGCATGCGGATGTCGATGGTCGAAACGCCACCGATCACGCAGTCGAGAACTTGACGGTCGTAGTGAAACGGTGAGGTACGAGGCTGATCCATCTAGGCGAGAGCGTACCTAGACGGGTCTCCCGACGGCAATCCAAAATGCGAAAGGCCGCCTCTCTCGGGGCGGCCTTCAGGGGGTTTGCGACTTAATGCGCCTAAAGCACTTCTTGGGTTATTGGCAGCGGAAGAACTGGCAGGTCGGAACTCTGAAGTCGCCGAGGTTGCCCGCGCCGCCCAGTTGGCCATCCCACGTCTGCTGAGTATCGAAGTAGAAGCGTCCGGTGAAGTAGTTGCCGTCGAACGTGCCCTTCATTTCGACGAAGCCGCGTGCGTCGTAGAACACGAGCGTCGCCGAGTTTCCGCTGATCGAGCTCTGGTTCACGTCGAGCTTCTTGAAGTACGTCGGCGGAAGCGGCTCGGGATTTTGGTTCGGAACGTAGTCCACGACCATCACGAAGAGCTCGCTATCGGGATTAAGCTGCGCGTTCGGTTGATTCACGCTCTTGATCGGAGCGCCACCAGCGAGCGACACGCGGCCACCGATGAAGACGCCCGTGTTGTGCTGACCGCTCGCACTCACCCATCCGACATATTGCGGATCGATGGAGCCAGCCATGAAGTCTTTCATCAACTCATTGAAGAAGGGCTCGTTGCTCGAAGTCACGAGTCCGTTGATGACGAGACCGCTATCGGTCGTCGAACCCGTCGTCGGCGGCGCTTCACCGTTCGCGCGAGGTCCACTTCCGCCACCGCGGATCGGCGTCGACTCAGGAGCCTTTTGGCAACCCGCGATCGTAACCACCATCATTAAGAGAGCGGCGATTCGTTTCATGTTCGACATCAGTTCCATAACCTCACCCATCCTTCTAAAGC
>JAZKJB010000237.1:0-2133 GCA_040384505.1 Bdellovibrionota bacterium
CTTGGCCACGTGGCGCTTACTTCGCGTCTTTCGGGAGCTTCGATTCGTCGACGGTGACTTCGATCTCGACGCGGCGGTTCTGTTGGCGACCCGTTGCCGAGGAGTTTTCCGCGACCGGGTTTTGCGGGCCCATGCCGACCGAGCTCACGGTCGCGTTCGGGAGACCATTCGCCGTGAGTGCTGCTTTCACTGCCGCTGCGCGCTTCTCCGAGAGGGGGATGTTCACTTTATCCGTACCGGTGTTGTCGGTGTAACCCTTCACCGTCAGAACGTTCTCGGGGTACTTTTTCATGATGTCGGCCATCTGTTTCAAGTTCGCTTGGGCTTGGCCTTTCAGTTCCGCTTTGCCCGTGTCGAAGAGGATGTCGCTCTTCAATTTCGTCACGAGGCCTTGCTCCGTGCGCTTCGTCTCTGCGATTTTTTCGAGCTCTTTCGCTTGGCGATCCATGCGATTTCCCGCGACTCCGCCGACCGTTCCGCCGAGAACCGCGCCGATGGCGGCACCTTTATCGCGCTGACCCGTTTGGTGACCGATCACGGCTCCGACTGCTGCGCCTGCAGCTGCGCCGATGCCTGCGCCCATGGCGGTTTTCTTGCCTGCGGATTCGCAGCCGGTGAGAGCGAGGGTGATGCCAGTGACGGTGAAAACGAGGGTCGAGACGAATTGCTTCTTCATTGCGAAAGGCCTCCGAAAGGGGATAGGGGTTCCAAAGGAAAAATGGTGCGAGAAACGGGGCCTGAAATCAAGGCCAAGGGCGGCGCATAAGGCCGCGTTTCGACGGGAGTCTGGGTCCGAGAACCCTAGGCACGGGGCCGCAGACCGTCACGAAAGGTGAATCGCTGGTGAATCGTTTTCTGCCGCCCCGCAAGCCCCTATCCGTGGGCCCGACTTCCAGGTAATTTCTGATCCCACATGGCCCAACGCCCAGAGTTCGTCACATCCATCTTCGACCACGAATGGATCCCCGCCGCGAAGAGCGTTCCGCGCTCGAAGCAGAAGGTGATGGTCGTTCTCCATGGCAAAGGCGATAGCGTCGAGGCCTTCCTCGAAATCCAAGACGAGCTTAAACTTCCGCACTTCAATTTTCTCCTGCTGAATGCTCCGAAGAAGTACTCGGGCGGCTATAGCTGGTACGCGCTGGAGCCACGGCACGAAGAAGGCGTCAGGGAGGCCCGCCGCAAGCTCTTCGATCTCGTCGACGAGCTCGCGATGGCGGGTTGGCGGCCGAAGGACATCTTCTGGATGGGCCATTCGCAAGGGGCGCTGGTCGCGAGCGACCTCGTCTTGAATCACCCCGAGGCATTCGGGGGATTGGTCGGAGTGAGCGGGTACGTGTGGTTCTTTAGGGGCTGGCGCGCGCGGTTGAAGCAGTCAGGGGCTTTAAGAACGCCGTGGCTGTTCACGCACGGGACCCGCGACCGCGTGATCAAGCCGAATGAAATCAGAGAAGACATCGCCGAGCTCGTGGCAGGCCGTGTGCCCGTCTTGTATCGCGAGTTCCCGAAGGGCCACGACTTCGATTATTCGAACGAAGTGCCATTCATTCGGCGCTGGATCCGCCGTCCTCGTCCCCAGCGTTTTTCGCTTCGGGCCTGAAACATAATTTAGAATACGTGCTTGCTTCGCCCGGCGGGTCTAGGGAGAATTCCCGAACGGACCCTATCCCCGGGAGAACATCGATGTTGAAACATTCGGCTTTCGTTTTGAGTTTCGCTTTTCTGCTTTCGTCGTGCGCGGTCGTTCAGACGGCACCGCAACGAGGAACGGCGAGCATGGATACGAAAACGATCCTTCCCGTGCCCGCGAATCGCGGAGCCGATGAAGCGGCCGGCGTTCTCGTCGCGTACGATTTCACAGGTGACGGCGCGATCAAAAAAGGCGAATGCCGTTGGCGCGTGATCAACGAAACGTCGAAGAAGAGCTACTTCATCACTCTCGATGTCACTCACGGTTCGGCCTATGCGCCGCTCGAGCCCGGCACTTACAAAACGGCGAAGCTCGGTTGCGGGTTGACGAAAGTTTGGGATCTCGACGACACGTTCGCGGGCGGCTTCAAAGTTCAAGAAGGTTCGGCGAGCTATCTCGGCAAACTCTCGTTCGTCTTCGAAGCCGGCGATCTCTCGGAAGTGAAG
>JAZKJB010000238.1:0-2549 GCA_040384505.1 Bdellovibrionota bacterium
AGTGTCGCGATCGAGATCGGTGACGTCGCCGTCGACACGACTCTCGTGAAGCGTCTCTATAAGCTCCGTGGCTTCCAGCCTGGCTTCGTGACTCTCGAAGGCCCGACCTACACTGCTCAAGTCGCGCTCGGCTTTTTCAAAAGCAATACGACGCCGAAAGGCCTCAGCCCCGCGGACTACGCCTTCGGTGATATCGACACGCGCTGGAATCTGCGCGACGTCAAATCGCTCGCCGAACTCGACATCTTGATGAGTTACTCGCTCCTTCGCGTCGCGGGTGACCTCGCCAACGGTCGTGCGAATCCGAAGAACGTGGACACCAACACACAGATCGATCGCCGCACCTTCGCGGAATTCGATGCGGTCAACTCGCTCCTTCGCCCAGGCGCAGATCTCGTAGGTGGCCTCGAGTCGCTCGAACCTCAGCATCCGGAATACAAGAAACTCTCGAAGGCCCTCGTCGAACTTCAATCGATGCAAGCTCGCGGCGGCTGGCCGAAGATGAACATGGGTGCCGTCTTGAAGCCCGGCAAAGCGCATTCGGACGTGCCCTTGTTCCGCCAACGCATGGTCGAGCTCGGTCACCTTCCGTCATACGAAGCTTCGAACCCGAGCACGATGTACGACACGGTTCTCTTCGAAGCGGCGAAATCGTTTCAGTTGAATCACAAGCTGAAGCCCGATGGTTTGATCGGTCCGCGCGGGTTCGCCGTTTTGAACATCCCCGTCGAAACCCGTATCGACCAAATTCGCGCGACTCTCGAGAAATGGCGCTGGCTCCCACGCGATCTCGGTCAGCGCTACATCGTGATCAATCTCGCTCAGCAAGAGCTTCGCGTGATCGAATACGACCGTTTGATGCTCGCGATGCGTACGGTGAACGGAAAGCTTCTTCGCCCGACACCCGTCATGGTCGATGCGATGACGCAGATCACGCTGAATCCGTACTGGTATCCGCCGACTTCGATCATCCGCAACGACATCATCCCGCAGGCGAAAAAAGATCCAAACTACATGATCTCGCACAAGATCAAATTGCTCGACAACGCAGGGGCCGAAATCGATCCGCGCACGGTTCCCTGGAAGAACTACGTCCACTCGATTCCCCCGTACACGTTCCGCGAGGAACCGGGAACGACGAACTCCCTCGGACGCGTGAAGTTCTCGCTCGCGAAAAGCGATACCAACGCGATCTACATGCACGACACGAATCTGCCGGAGCTCTTCCCCAACATCGAGCGCTTGAACAGCTCGGGTTGCATTCGTCTCGAGAAGCCGCTCGATCTTCTGCAGTATGTTTTCCGCGAAGTCCCACAGTATGACGTGACGTCGGTGAACACGATCCTCGCGCAGCCCGAGCTCTACCCGCATCAAAAGGTGGATCTGCCGCGTCGGATCCCCGTCTACATCTTGTATCAAACGGTTTCCTTCGACGATAACGGCGCACTTCGATTCACCCGCGATTACTACGGACAAGACGAACGTATCGTCCGCGCAATGGAGCCCCTCGATGGCACTCTCTAAGTCTCTCCACCTGTCGGTCATCGCGGTCGCCGTCGGCACTCTCGTTCTCGGCGCATCACTGGCTCCGGCTGCGGAACTTTCGCGCGGAGCGAAAGAAGTCATGGCCGAAGAAGCGGACCTCTACCGCGCCCAAGGCGGCGAATGGGGCCGAAGCCTTCGTGCTCGGGGACAATTCGAAGTGAACGGAGCCTTCGAGCTCCTCGGTCCCGTGAGCCCCGCACAAGTTTTCTCGCGCGGAAAACTCGTTCCCTGCACGATCAGCAGAGATCCCGTCTCCAACATCGTCGTCGCGACTCGCGCTTCGTGCGATGAATCGAAACGGATCTACATCCCGCTCACCGACGGCACCACTCAACCCGCGACTGCGGTTCCGCCGGGTCTCTATATCTTGGGTTACGAGAATTCGATCTATCCTGGCTACGTGATGGTTTCTCCGGGACAGACGAGCCGCGTGGTTCTTCAGCAGATCCCGATTCCCGCTGGCGGAACGGTGAAAGTGTTCCGCGATCTCACTCAACTCGACGAGCAACGCAAGATCTACTTCACGACTTATCTCACGGGTAAGAGCTTCTTCAAGTTGGGCGAATGGTCCTTCGGAGACCTCTACATCCAAAAGATGGGCAACACGAATGCTCCCCCGTCACTCGACTATTCGTTCTGCGAACAACCGGCCCTGCCTGAGCTGACCGCACGTGGCGAACGCATCTGCCGCGCCTGGAACCAAGGCTCGTTCATGAGCGTGATGGAGATGTTCGATTTCAGAAACGACGCGAGATTCTATCAGTGGGAAGTGCGCAAGCCCGGCAAGCCCTACGCTTACCGCTTCACCCGCTTGCTCGTAGCAAAAGCGACGACGTCGACTCGTGCGCAGTTCGTGAACGTCCTTCCTGGTATTTACGGCGTCGAAGTCGTCGATGCGAAAGGTGTCGCGAGAGTTCTGCCGCCCGTGAGAGTCGGACCGATGAACTCCGAGACGAGCGCTCTCGTCACGACTTTCGGAATGCTGCCGACACCTGAGACTCTCG
>JAZKJB010000239.1:0-6499 GCA_040384505.1 Bdellovibrionota bacterium
TCGTATTTCTTTCCGGCGTACGTCGCGACCACTCGATCTTGCGACTTCGTCACGGTCAGGAACGCGGATTTTTCGGGAACCAACACTCGCTCGTCGAGGCGGTCGGCGATCGCCTTCACCATCGGCTTCACGAGATTGAAGTCGAAGGCCATCCCGAGCTTCGGATCGAGTTCGGTCAGCTTCAGTTCGACCGTGACGTAATAGTTGTGACCATGAAGGGCTTCGGCTTGAGTCGGTCCGAAGATCGTGAAGTGCGAACAGCTGAATTTGAAGTTTTCTTTTTCGAGGCGGACGCGGAACGCCATCGTCCGCTCACTTCGCTTTGGGCGGAAGTGACGGCGCGACCGAGGCCGGACGAGGTCCTTGAACGGGAGGTGAGATCCACGCGACGTTGCGGTTCATCGAGTCGTAGAAGAGCGAATCGGGAGTCGGGAAGCGCGCGTCGGGTGTCCCGACCGCTTGTGCGATTTCACGCAAGTTCGGTTGGATACGGAAGAAGCTCAACGCCTCGAGGAACGACGTGTCCATGCGCCAGATGTAGGGTTTCACGCTGACCGCGATGTCGCCGAGCGATTGGCGTCTCGCGATCGTCGGATCCTTGGCTTTTTCGAAATCGTTCCACGGGGCGTAGCCGAGTGCGAACGGGACGGTGAACGCGACGGCTTTCCCGTAAGTGTTCGTCGCGAGCGGTACCGTTTCCGGGACGACGCGGCCCACGCGATACAAGATCACGGTCGTTTCGAGCAGCTTACTCAAATGATCGGTGTGCAAAGTCATCGAACCGGTCTGGTCCAACGTGACCGAGCCGTCGGCTCGAAGGGCGGTGGCCAAGTGCGTGGAGAAGTTGCGTCGAACGTAGTTCTGGAATTGCGCATTCCCGGTCGCGAAACCGATCAAACTCACGGCGTGCAAATGATAAGCGAACCAACGATCGTCTCTCTTCTGGCGCTGGATCGCTTCCGTAACTTGCCGGTCAGCCATGAGCTTCAGCCATCCGTCGGTCAGTTTCAACTCGTCAGGCGTGAAGCGGCGCCAGACGTTCGCGTAAGCTTTGATCAGCGGAGCAAGCTCGGCGTCGGAGTACACGTCGCCGATCGGTTTGTAAGTCGTGGCGTAAGCGACGATCGAATGATGAAGCTGGTCGGCGACGTCTTGCTCGCCCCAAGCGTAGACGTCCATCAGCATCGCGTGCATGGCCATCAACTCTTGACGTGCGATCTCGCTGGCTTTGCGCTCTTCGGGCGTCGACCAACGGAACTGCACCACGGGCCGAACGCCGAGACCGACTCTCGCGCGGGCCTCGGTTTTCCAAGCTTCGGCGATCGCGCGTGCGCTCGGATCCTTGGCGACCCACTTCGTGATGTTGGAGATCTCTTCGCGAGCGAGGTCGATGGACGAGGTCGGCCGGGGCACCTCGGGAAGGTCGCCTTCGGCCGGTGACGTCTTCGAGAGCTCGATCAGCGGTTTCAGGCTCTTCTCGTTCGGAGCCTTGTAATTCGAATCGGTAGCGCCGATCGAGAATGGAATCTCCTTGATCGTCACGACGTCGGACTCGTGGAAGAGAGCGGGACCGGTCGTCGTTTGCGCCGTCGAAGGAGCCGTTGCAATGGTCTCCGCGGCAGGGACGGTCACGCCAGCGCCTTTGTTCTTGTTCGGATTCTTGGGGATGACGGGTTCCGCGATGGAGGGGGTTTCGACCGTTCCACTCTCGACGTTCAAGAAGAAGAACACTCCGCCCGCGGTGAGCGGAATGACCAAAAGCATTCCGATCGTCGCCATTTGGCGTGACGCCTCCGAGCGTTTCTTCTCGGCGGCGATGAGACCGGTGATGGTGCCACCACGAACGGGCGGTACGATTCCGGTGACCTTGGTTCGTTCGAGGAAGTGCGAGTGTTCGGCCCAAAGCGAAGCCGTTTTCTCCGACCAATCGGGATTCGCTTGCGACAACGGCGTACGCGGCACCTGCGGCGATGTGCCGCCGGTCTTGCCGTCCTTGTCGGAACTCGATTTTTTGAGGCTGAACTTGAATCCCACGACGACTTAACGGCGCGATTCGATTCGGACTAAAGGAAAACCCGACCTCGCCTCGACTGAACGTTCGTCGCGTTCACGGGGTCCAGTCGAAAGGTTCGACGTTTCAGCGCCGATACCTTGTTATCCTGCCTACATCGACGTGAGGGGAGCACATGAAAAAAATCAGTCTCATTACCGGATCCATATTCATGATCGGCTGCATGAGTGCGTGCGACATGAGCGATCGTGAGACGGCACCGTCTCATTCCGTGTCGAACGAAGCCGAGAAGAATGCACTCGAAGCCGAACAAGCCGAGCTCGAGCTCGCGAAATTGGCCGAGATGCAAAAGCTACCGGAAACCAAATCCGGTAAATCAGGCGGTCGAAAACCCGCCTCGACCGGAGCCGCGAAAGTCGTGAAAGCCGAAGCTGCGCCCGCGCAAAAGCCCGCGAAGAAAAAAGTGGCCGCGGAAAAGAAAGTCGACTCCCACGCGGTTGCCGAAGTGAAGCCGGTCGTGAAAAAAGCGACTCCAAAAGTGGTCGAGAAAAAGACCGAAGCTCACGTGGCCGAGTCGCCGCAAGCGACGGCGAAAAAAGAAATCGCAGCTGGCGAATCGTCGGTGCTCAACGCGCAGGCAGCTCAACCGCAGCCGGCGAAACTGCAACCGATGAAAGTCGCGATGAACACCGATCCCGCGGCACAACCCGTGACGAAAACGTTGAAGGCGCACTCGGCTGCATCGTCCGTTTACATCGTTCAAGTCGGCGCGTTCAAAGTGAAAGACAATGCCTTGAAACTCGAAGAGAAGCTCAAAGGTTCAGGATTTCCCGTTCGCATGAGAGAAGTGAATCACTCGAAGAATGGCATGCTCTACGTCGTTCAATTCGAGCCGACTCCGAACCGAGACGAAGCCGACGCATGGCGCTCGCAGGTGAAAGCCAAAGCTTCCCTCGATGCACAACTCGTAGCGCGCCCCGACTGACGGGCTGAACTCGAACGAGTTCGAGATCGCCGAAGGCCTCCGATGCGAATCGGGGGCCTTTTCGTTTTGGAGATCGGGGTGGACTGGCATGCCGAGTTGTTGTCTTATGGCGCGATGGCAGGCTCTCGCAGAAATGTCCCCGTGACGATCGTCTCAGGCTTCAAAGGCGCAGGAAAATCGACGCTCGTCGAGCACGTCGTGAAATCCGCGCGCGGCCAGCGCGTCGCCGTGATCCACGACGACGGCGAAAAAGATTTGTTCGCCGAAATCGACAACGCCCTGAGCGTTCAAGCTTGCGACGTGATCGTCGTCGAGTGCGCCGCGAACCTCGAGCCTTACTTCGTCGCCGAACATCTCGTCTACGGAGACGACGAGACGCCTCCGCCGACCGGAATTCGCGTCGATACTCTCGTGACCGTCGTCGATTCATCGAGCTGGCTCGACGAAATCCAGCTCTCCGCCGATCTTCTCGAGAGAGAGCTCGCGTTCGACGAAGAGGACGACCGAATGGTCTCCGAGCTCCTCCTCGAGCAAATCGAATTCTCCGACGTGATCGTGCTCAACAAAACCGACAAGGTCTCAACGGAAGACTCGGACGCGCAAGAAGCCTTGCTCGTTCGTCTCAACCCGCGCGCGCGCGTTTTCCGCTGTGAACGGGGTCGCGTGCCGGTCGCCGATCTTCTCGATACCGGAGCTTTCGACATCCTCGAAACCGACGACGGAGCCGGCTGGCTCGCCGAGCTCTCGGGAGAGTTTCGCTCGGGAATGGGCGGTTTCGACGTCTCGAGTTTCACCTTCGTCGAACATCGACCTTTTCATCCGATCCGCTTCAACGAACTGCTGAACGAGTTCGACGTTCACGGACTCATCCGCGCGAAGGGCTCCGTTTGGGTCGCGAGCCGTCACCACGAGATCGGCATCTGGTCGCTCGCGGGACGCGCGTCACTCCTCACTTACGGTGGCGCATGGTTCGCCGCGACTCCGGCCCGCGAGTGGCCCGCCGACGAACGTGAACGCGCCGAGATCATGAAGGGCTGGGTCCCTCCGTTCGGCGATCGCCGCCAAGAAATCGCATTCATCGGTTTGAAATTGAATGAAAACGAAATCCGCGAGCGCCTGCGCGAAAGCCTACTGACTCCCGACGAAATGAAAGACGGCCCCGAAGGCTGGTTCTCGATTCCCGATCCGCTTCCGGATTGGCATACCGACACCGACCCCGAATCCTACGGCGGTACTTGGTCGTAACGGACCCTTTTACATCAGGTCGTAGAGGCTCGCGGTTTTTTGGCCAGAGCGGCGGGCGGCGTCGATGGCGAAGGTGCCGACGATGTCTTGAAGGGCCGCGGAGTCCACCATGGATTGGCCGAGTTCGACCGTGAGAACGGGAATCTGGTAATCGCGCCACATGTAGCGACCGAGGCTTCCGGGAAAATTCCCGAGTGCACGCCACGGCAGATCTTTATAGACGGGGAACGGCATCTTCGGTCCGTCGAAATCCAAGACGTGATACGGAGTGTGCACACTCAAGATGAAATCGGGCTTGAAGTCCTTGATGTGAGCGATCGCACATTTGGTTTCCGCTTCGCTCGCGGGTTGATCACCGGGGAAGCGTCGCGGATCGGCTCCCGCTTTCGACTTCCAGAATTGGGTCGCTTCTTCGCTCCAATCCTTCGTCGGAAAATTGCGGTTCAGGTCGACTCCGCGGGCATTCATGCGGGTTTTGCGTTCGAGTCCGTCGGGATTGAGCATCGGAACCACGCGCCAACTATTGCGCGGCTCGATCTTTTTCTCGCGCAGATCGTGGAGACGTTCGGCCCAATCGAGAGCCATCTCGCCAGCCAAAGGCTCGTCGCCGTGGATGAGTCCGAGGACGAGGATTTTCTTCCCGCGGGGATCGGTGCTGGTGAAATCGGAGTGGGTGATCGCGCGACCTTCGGTGCTCGCGCACGTCGGGATCTGTTCGCGGCGTTCGCAATATTTCGAGAGGCGGTCTCGCGACGCGGGCCGGGTCGTCTTCGCCAGAGTCTCCAGGCACGCCGCCTTGAAGTCCGCGTTCGGAGTTTTGAGTGCTTCTTCCGAAGGCGTGGACTTGGAAACCGGCGACACCGTGTCACGCACGGTACCGGCATCGGAAGGCTTGGCATTGCCAGCGAAAGCCACAGTTCCGAGGCACGACGACAGCAGGAGGACGAGCAGGGAAGAACGAGTCGGGATCGTCACGGTACTTGAAGCTCCGAGAAGGGGGATTGGCTTCCATTCGACTCCAATCCCAGCCGCACGTAAAGGCCAAAAACCCCCACTTCGGTCTCTGGCCCATCGCCCAGGCGCGGTCAAAATTTCACCCTCTCCGCAGGCTCTTCGTCCCCTCGAAGAAAGCGGGTGTCAGGGGTATGGAATTCGATTAGTCTCGGCCACGTTTCGACCGAGGAGTGGGGATGCAATTGGTGAGGACGGGCAACCAGATGAACGATCGTCAGATGAACCGGCTGAGCACCACGAAAGTCCGCACTTGGGCCGACCGGCTCGGGCTGTGCCTTTCGCTTCTCTGCCTCATTCACTGCATCCTGACGCCGATCATGTTGCTCACGATCCCTTCGCTCGTTTTGCTGGAAGAAGATCATGCGCACGAGTGGCTCCACCGGAGCCTGTTCGCCATCCTCCCACTTTTGGCGATCGCCGCTTTCATTCCCGGTTATCGTCGTCACCGTGACGCGCGCGTTTTTTACTGGGGCGTTCCCGGACTCGCGTTGCTCGCGACGGGCGTCTTGGTCTTCGAGGGCCAGATGGGACCTCAGGCTTTGGCGACCATCGCCGGAAGTCTCTTCCTGATTCGCGCCCACATCTTGAACCGTCACCTTTGCGCTTGCTGTGAGAACCATCACGGAAAAGCCGAGAGCACTCCGCTCGAGAAAATCTCACTATGAAATCGATTGCGACCCGTATCCTGATCATTCTTCTCGTCGTTGCCGTCCTCGGGCTTTTGATAATGAATTACAGCTTCGTGTTCGCGAAGTCGGTCGAAGGACGCATCATCGGTGTCGATCGCGTCACGCAGCCTGCGGCCGTGATCACGTCGGGCCAAATGTCGTCGGCCGCCATGTTCTCCTTCGCGGTCGCGATCGAAGACGAAGAATCGAAAAAAGTCTTCACCGCGAGCTCCGAAGACCGTCAGTGGGGAGTCGCGCAACATTGCGGCCGCGCCCGCGCCAAATTCTATCCTTACCCTCCCTGGGATCTGGAGAAGGCGGGGACGTTCTACAACGCGAGACTCATCGAGCTCTACGATTGTAAGCAACAAGGCGCCCCAGCGAATCCTCCGGCTGAGCAGCCGGCCACAGAGCCGACTCCCGCCGGTCCCTGATAACGGGGCCGCCGATGGATTTCAAAGCGCTCGTTCGCGACATCCCCGATTTCCCGAAGCCTGGCGTCGTCTTTCGTGACATCTCTCCGCTCCTCGAGAATCCGCACGCGCTCACTCTCGCGCTCGATCACATGACCTCTGG
>JAZKJB010000239.1:6509-7537 GCA_040384505.1 Bdellovibrionota bacterium
TCACGATGTCCGAAATCGACCATATCGTCGGCATCGAATCGCGCGGCTTCATTCTCGGCGCAGCGATCGCCGCGCGATTTTCGAAAGGCTTCATTCCTCTGCGGAAAGCGGGAAAGCTTCCGCCGCCGGTAGAGGCGCTCTCGTACAAACTCGAATACGGTGAAGCGACTCTCGAGATGCGACACGGGCGGGGAAGAGTGGCGGTCATCGATGACGTTCTCGCGACGGGCGGGACACTCGATGCCGGCATTCAGTTGTGCAATCGCGCCGGTTACCGAGTCGTAGGCGCTGCGGTGCTGATCGATTTGCGTTTCTTGAACCAATATCTTTTCAACGGCTCTCGTATCGCATCGGTGATCCAATATGAGTGAGATTCTCGTCGTCGCGGCGATGAAAGAAGAGATCCAAGGTCTTCTCGAGAAAGAAGGCGCGGATGTCGTCTACGTCGGCCTGGGAAAAGTGAATGCGGCTTCCGTGCTCGCACGCGAGCTCGCACTTCGCTCGAAGAACTCGGTTCGGCTCGTCATCAATTTCGGAACCGCCGGAAGCACGAAGTTCCCGACGCATTCGATCGTCGAATGCACGAGGTTCGCTCAACGAGACATGGACCTATCGGCCTTGGGCTTCGCGCCTGGCGTGACGCCCTTCGAAACGGAACCCGCAGTTCTCGAAGTCGAGAAACGACTGCTCGATCTCCCGACCGGAATCTGTGGAACCGGTGATCGTTTTGAAACGGCGACACCCGTGGTCGCCTGCGACGTCGTCGACATGGAAGCGTATGCGCTCGCGAAAGTCGCGATTCGCGAGGGAGTGGCGTTTCTTTCGGTGAAATATATCACCGATGGTTCGGATGCGAACGCGCACAACGACTGGGCCGCGAATCTTCCGCGTGCCGCCGAAGCCTTCCGCCAAATTTATTTACGATTGAAGAGCTGAGCGATCGAGGCTGGCGCCGAGTACTTCGGCTCCGTCGTCGAAACTTCGCCCGGCATTTCTTGAAGCTCGCGTAGGCTGTAGCCGAGCTTTCC
>JAZKJB010000240.1:0-259 GCA_040384505.1 Bdellovibrionota bacterium
AGCCGTCGTCTGATGTTCCGCCGAGAAATAGTAAGTGATCTTACCGGTGGAGATGTCCTCCAGGAAGCGCGATCGCGACGCCGACCAATCACGAAGGTCCCGAACCTTCTGATCCGACGAACGAGTGATCTCGATCAGGCCCGTCGAATTCGAATCGCTGTGCTGCTTGTTGAAGTCCGCATCGCCGAGGAGCGCTCTTTTTTCTCCGACCGACTCACGAAGCAGTGCCCTACCGAAACCTACAGATTCATATGACGTG
>JAZKJB010000240.1:269-8699 GCA_040384505.1 Bdellovibrionota bacterium
ATCCTTCGATCCTTGGAAGCTCGGATACTTCTCACGCAACCTCTTTCCGAGCTCGTCGGCCTTGTCCTTCGGCCCGTCGACGACGATGTCGAGATCTTGCGTCGATCGGTAGATCGAGAAAAAATCGTAATCGAAGAATTCCTTCATGTAGCTCGCGTCGCCACGTTCGCGAAGCATGTCCCAGCGAACGTAGTGTCCGAAGCCGGCTGCGGTTCCCCCGAAGAGGTACGCCTTCACTCCGAGCTTCTCCGCTTCTTCGCGTATGAACTTGAACTGGGGGACCCGGTCCATGCGGGCTTCGAGCTCTTGAACGAGGGCCTGCTCATCGACCGATTGGCTCGCGTGAGCCGAGGGCCCCAAAAGGGTGGCGGCTGTCACGAAGATCGACAGCAAGAGCGCCCTAAAAGCCTGAAATTCGAGGTGAATCGGTGATTTTCTCACACCTTCAAATAAGACCAATAATCGAGCCAGAGCAGCCCTTCATTTCATGAAAAGCGCAGGGCAGTTCACGGGTTTCCGCATGAACGGAAGTGGGGGCTTCGCCCGCTCGGGAGCCTGGAAGCGACCGTCGCGAAGATCCCAGCCACGATCGACGAGCGCGAAGAGCCAGATCGGCGTGTACGGGAAGACACCCTTGAACGCGGGATGGTCAGCGTAAAGTTTCAAAATGTCTTTAGACTCGGTCGGGGGCCAGCCGTTCTTTCGCGGAACGGTCTTCATCCACATCAACAGACGATCGGGACGTTCGAAGGCATCCGACGTGGCACGGCGGAAGTACTCGGACGATAGAACCTCCGCCGTTTTCGGTCCGCCTTCGCGAAAACCCACGTCGATGATGTCAGTCTTCAGGAGCGACGGTTCGAAGAGGACTGCACTCACGAGATTTTGTTTGGCCCATTTCAGTTCTTCGCCGGTGTCGGTCGAAAACGGCACGCGCATTACCCCACGCGCCCATTCGATCCAGCGGGCGTCCCGGGAAATGGACTTGTCCATCATCGCGATCACGAGTCGATTGATCCCGTAACCTGACCCGCTGGCGCGACTCGTGTAGGCCTCGATCCACTGCCACCACCGCGGATCTTTGCGTGCACGGTCCGACAACAGAGCGCCGACCGCACTCGGAATGGCCCTTCCCTCCAGGATGAGAAGTTTCATCCAGCGCTCCCAGCGCGGTGAGTTTTCGAACTCGGGACTGTCGCCGACGTTCATGAAAACGTCGTGTCCCGCGCGTATGTGGAACTCGATCAGATCGGCCCATCGCGGGTCGCTCTTTGCGGCAGTCGAAGAAAGAATCTGACCTAGTGGCATCGAAGTGTGATGGTCGACTGCTGGAAGCTTCATCCAGCTCACCCACTCCGGACGAGCGACCACGTCAGGCGAGGAAAAGAGTCGAACGGCCCACGCCGACGTCAGGAGGTCCTTCATCGAATACTTCTCGAAGACAGCTTCGATCAGTTCGGGGAAGCGAGGATGAGTTCGCCAATGTTCTCCCTCGAGGAAACTCAAAAGTTGAGGGTGATATGTCGCCTTCGCCAATTCGACCGCGACGTCGAAGAACTCGGGTCCGATTCGCAGTTTGAACCACTCGTCGATCATCTCGAGTTCCTCGGGAAAGAAGACGCCCTCGTCGAGAGCATTGCGAATGTCCTCCGTGATCGCCTTCTTCGCCGCTTTGATCGTCTTCGGACTCGAGGCGTGCCATTTGGCGTTCAGACGAGCTTCGAGTCGAAGCATGACCCCGAGGTTCCGCTTTCCCGCCATCATCATGACTTTGAACCAGTCGGACAAATTCGCATCGAGCGACTCGGGAACGACGTGCAGCGCTCGTTTATTTAGAACGACGACGTACTCTTTTCCACTCTCGAGCAAGAAGTCGGTCCCGAGCCTCGCCTTCGGATCGAGACGGAAGCGGATCGTGAGACCCGTGCCACGTCCTCCTTCGGAGCCGACACGAGTGTAGAAGCCTTCGCCGAAGGCCGCAGCCTCGCCCTTTCGGTTTTCGCGCGAAACGAACGCGTTCACCCACCCTTGCTTCGATCGCGTGATGCTCTCGAGTGCGAGTGGTGTCACGGTTTCGTGTGCGACGAGATCGAGGCCGAGTTCCGCGGCCGTGTTTCCTCGACCGGTACCGAGGGGTTTCGACCGCAGGGGCTCGCGTTCCATGAGAAGGGCGAGAGAATCCGCTTGCTTCGATCTCGGTTCGAGCTCGATGAGTTTCCGCCGCAAGCCGAGTTCCTCGAGCGTGTTCCACGCTTGTTCGACGTCGATCGCATGCTGAAAGAGTTTCTTCGCGTTGCTCAGTTTACTTTCGCTCCCGTGCATCCAGAATTCGAAATCAGCCGTATCGAGCCTGATACCGCGTCCGGGCTCGGAGGGATCGAAAGAATCGATCATTTTACGAATCGTGACGACGTCTTCGGATTTGAGATCGAGATCGAACTGAAAGGCTTTCGTCAGGTAACGGATCACGCTGTAGATCGGTGGATTTTTTCCCTGAAGGTAGCGCGCCGACGTCTCGTGTTCCGGTGAGAAATAAAAAGAAATCCGACCCTCGGCGAGGTCTCGTAAGAAACGTGAGCGCGGCTCGTTCCAGTTTCGGAGATCTCGAACCGTCGGCTGGTTCGAGCGCGTGACCTCGATCAGTCCCGTGGAATTCGAGTCGCTATGCTGTTTGTTGAAATCCGCATCTCCGAGAAGCGCGCGCTTTTCGCCGACGGCCTCGCGAAGGAGTCTCACTTCCCACGAATCTTTCGATCCTTGAAAACTCGGATACTTCTCGCGGAGGCGTCGACCGAGCTCTTCTGCGACTTTCGACGATCCGTCGACGACGATGTCGAGATCTTGTGTCGAGCGGTAAATCGAAAAGAAATCGTAGTCGAAGAATTCCTTCAGGTAGCTCGCATCGCCCCGCTCACGCAGCATGTCCCAGCGGACGTAATGCCCGAACGCCGCGGCCGTTCCGCCGAACAAATAGACTTTCACTCCGAGCTTTTCCGCTTCTTCGCGGATGAACTTGAACTGCGGGACCCGGTCCATGCGAGTTTCGAGCTCTTGTACGAAAGCCTGCTCGTCCACGACTTGGTTCGCGTGCGCGGTGGGCCCCAAAAGGGTGGCAGCTGTCAGGAAGATCGACAGCAAGAGGGCTCTAAAAGCCTGAAATTCGAGATGAAATCGCGTTTTTCTCACGACTTGGAAGAGGACCAAGAATCGAGCCAGATTCGGCCGCGATCAAAGGGTCGGAGCTCCGCAGACCGCATCGAGCTTGTCGTAGAATTTCTCGGCGTATTTGCCCTTTTCGCGGAACATGAAATCGGTGTGGCCGCCGCCAGGGATGTGCCAGAACTCTTTCGGCTCGCTCGCTTCTTCGAACACTTCTCGCCCGAGCTCGTGTTCGACTCCGCGATCTTGGTCGCCGTGAATGACGACGAGGGGAATGGGCGCGATTTCCTTCAAGCGACCTTTCGGTGCGTATCGATCGCTCATGGAAAGCCACGCGATCGGCTGAAGAAGCCAAGTGATCCAACTTCTCGACATCGCTTTACGAGCGACCGAACGATAGGAAGAAAAAGTAGAGTCGACGACGACGAGCTTCACGGGCACTTCGTTTTTCATGTCGATCACGGTTCGAAGCGCGACGGCTCCGCCGAGACTTTGCCCGACGACGACGAGAGGCCGACCCGGATACATGTCGCGAACGAAGCGAAGAGCGGCGTGTCCGTCTTCGACCGTTCCGCGTGGGAAAGGCTTTCCTTCGGATGAACCATAACCACGGTAATCGAAAATCACGTAGTCGTAACCCTGACTGGGAGCCGTGTAGAAGCTGTAGAAATGTGTCGAAAGATTTTGCGCGTTTCCGTGAAAGTGAACGAGCACGCAAGGTGAAGGTTTCTTCAAGGCGGATTTGAATCTCCAGGCGTGCAGCTTCGTTCCGTCACCGCTCGTGATCGTCATGTCTTCCGGCTGCAGCGGCATCTTCTTTCGATCGACGTGCTCTTCGCGCGTCGGATAGTAGAGGAACGAAGAACAGCCGGTGAGGGTGAAAGATAAGACGAGTGCGAGGAGTTTAGAAATAGTGCACCAGCCCCACCGAAACCTCACGGCCAGCTCGCTTGAAAAGTGCGCGAGCGTCGAGGCCCCAAGCGACCTGCTGCGCGCGCGGGTAAAGCCGCAGGTGTCCTTCGAGTTGTCGATCCTCGAAGACGGGGAGATTCACGTTTCGCAGGTAACGTCCTTCGAGAAGGAGAGACATCCACGGTTTCGCCTGCACGCGAATACCGAGAGCTGGTCCGACGGTCGTCGTGAGTCGCTCGGTTTCGAAGCGCGGTGACGTATCGAACGTCGCCTCGCCGAGAAGGTAAGTGAGAGGTCCATTTTCCCAGAGATTCACGGTGAGCCCCGAGCCTCCGCGAAAGTAGAAGGCATCGCAATCTTGGCACCGGAGATCGTCGATGCGGTGGACGCCCGTGCGAACTCGCCATGACGGTTTCATCGTGTAGGCATCGAGGGGTTGATAGGTGGCGACGCCGAAGATGGCCGAGTCCTCGAGCTGCCAACGGTTCGTGCGATCCCAGTATCGCATCGTGAAAGTGCCCATCTCGATGTCGGCGTTGCTCGGGAGTCCTTCGGAAGGATCGATGATGTCGTGAAAAGCGAAGCGAAAACCGAAGACGGTCGCATCGCCTTTCATGTCGCCGATCATTCCGTTGGAGAGTCGCGAAATTTCGATCCGCATGGAATCGTGCGCGAGATGCGGAGAGGCCGTCGGTGGAGGATCGAAATCGAGCGCCTTCGGCGACGGGAGTTTACTCCGGGCAACGAGCAAACTTTGTTTGCGTTTCACGATGGCCGGGACTTTGTCGACGAGCGCGCGCGCATGGTTGAGATCCACGTAGTCGATGTAAGTGTCCAGCACTCGAGCTTTCGCAGCGTCATCCAATTCGCTACCGGCCAAGAGAGTCTTCCCGTCGGTCGAGCCATCGTCGCCTTCGCGCGCGATGGTTTCCTTCAGGAGACGCTCTTCGTTTTCGTTCAGCATCGCGAGACGCGCGCGAAACTGAGTGTGGATCGAGGGTCTGAAGCTCGTCCTTTTCACGAGCCCCGATTCTTCGAACGCGGCTTTCACCGTATCCGTGGGAATGACGAAATAAGGGATCTTGTCGACGAGGGAAACGCGAGGGGCCGCTGCTTCGATCAACGTCATCATGTGATACGAACAGTTCTCGGTGAGATAATAGTAATCGAAGTACGTCGAGCCGAGCTCCCAGATGTGGGCGACGAATCGAGCGGTCTCTTGCGGAGTGAGATCGAGATCGTACTCCCAGACGTCACGCGATTGAAAATCCGCGTACTCGCGAACCTTGTAATAATAAGGAAGTGCGGCGAAGCGTCCTTGGAAGAGTCCCGCGAGACCGAAGACGGCGTAGAGCACGGGATTCTCGGTGGTCGCCTCGGCTGCGTAGTTCACGCCGAAGTCGAGAAGCTGATGATGCTCGGATCCATCCGCGCCATCGGACTTGTTCAAGCGGACGAGGGAGTGACCGAACGTCGACGAGGGATTCCCTACATAAAAGGAAGAAAAGACGAGGGTCACCGACTTCACACTCATTCGGTCGCGAAAATCGATCCACTCCGCACATTCGTCGGGGGGAACACTCGCGAGGAGTCCGAGTTGGGAGTCGAGCCACTCGAAGCGCGCTGGGAACTGACAGCGAATGCTTTGCGGTGGTTGGCGGGATCCATCGAGTTTGCGTTTTGCGACGGAGAAGAAACCGCGCAACGTCGCTTCGAGCTCGGCCGTGGGGTCATCGTCGCCATTCGGGGAAACGAAAAAGTTTTTCCCATCGGCTTGGCTCGTCCAGCCACCGATGCCGCGCTGATAATGCAAGAGACGTCGCCATTCCGGGCGGTCGGCGAGTTTCAATTCGCGTGCACGATCGACGACCGAAGCGACGAGTGCGGGAGTGACGGATTCCTGGGTTTTCGGAGGAGCAATTGGAGCCGAGGCCGAAGTGGCGGCGTAGGCTCGCGGCGGTGAGAGCGCGCAAAGGCAAGCCAGGAGCGGAAATAAAAAGGCCGACACAGTTTTCATGTGTCGGCCAATTTGCCATCAAGGGCGAATGATGTCAGCCCGTAAAACGGGCCGATCGATCAACCGATGTGTTGGCAGGTGCGAGCGAGGCGCTCGTCCTTTTTGACTGTTTCGCGGATCGAGTGACCGATGACCTTCGCGTCTTTCGACGTGAAGATCTCGCTGTAGTTCGACTTCAACGTCGAACCGAACGCGTTCACGTCTTGGCAGCCCATCATCGACGCGAGCGTCGCGACGGTTTCGCCTTGGCCACGAGCCGCGTCGTTCTCGAGAGCGACTTGGTTGTTCTCGATGAACATGTTCATGCCGGCCATTCCGCCCGGACCGCAGTTGAGCGTGCCCGACGTGATGCCGAACGTCTGGTTCGCCGACGTGCCGTTGGTGGTCGCCGCGAGGACCTGGTTGTCTTTTCCGAAGACGACGTTACCGAGACCGCAACCTGCGGGACCGATGCCTGCAGTTGCTGCGTACGCCGACGTGCCCATGAGAACGAGTGCAATTGTGAGGAGTGATTTCATTTATATATTCCTTCTTCTTTTTCAGCCGTCGATGCCGCAAGTAGCTTTGAGTGCCGGGTTCGCTTCGATCGTCGAGATGATCTTACGAGTGACGTCGTAAGAGTTGTTCTCGGTCGCGAAGATCGACTCGTAATTCGTCTGGAGATTCTGGCCGAAAGCCGCTTCGTCTTGGCAGTTCAAGATCGATGCGAGCGAAGCAACCGTTTCACCTTGGCCACGAGCCGCGTCTTTCGACACGATTTCGCGGTTCACTTCGATGAACGCTGCAGCTTGGTGACCCATGCCCGGGATGTCGCAGTTCGACGTTCCAGTCGTGATGCCGAAAGTCTGAACGCCAGTGCCGTTCACGGTAGCAGCGACGATCTGGATCATGCCCGGCTTCGGGCCGAAGACGATCGAGCCGAGACCGCAACCTGCGAGACCGTAGCCTTGACCGCTGACTTGGTCATGGAGCGACTCACGCTGTTTGCGAGCCGGTTGAGCCGGTTCTTCAGCAGCAGCCGGAGCCGACGTTTCCGTCGTCGTAGTTTTCTTCGTAGTCTTCTTGGACTGAGCAGAGGCAGCCATCGGCACCATCAGTGCGAGGGCAACCAGGAAAGTAGTCAGACGCATGCATTCTCCTGTGGATGGAACCGTGTGATTCCTTGTTGGTTCCGGTAGGTTACGGAAGGCCTGCACTACCATCAAGGGCATTCATGTGAAGCTCAGTGAAGAACGTCATGCGTCGAAGGTTCGAGCCGCCTCGTAATCGAGCGTCTTGATCCCAGGTCGCGATGCCTACAGACTAGTGCAAGGGGGGTCAGGTGAAATTTTTGACGAAAATTTTGTTCGCGCTCTTCGTCGCGGTCGTGTTGACCCCTACCCAGGGAGCGACCGGGACATGCACGTGCGACTCGCGCTCTTGTCTCAATAATTTCTGCAGCAACTGTCAGTTTGCTTGGACGGCGAACGACTATTCGTTCTCGTCTCCATCGGCCGCGGCCTGCATGGGTTCGTCGTGCGTCGGGCCCTTACAAAGGGTCGAAGTGCGAAACTGCATGTGGTCGCCTCGTTGAACACCGGACGCCGCTTCGTCCTCACGGCCCGCCGAGATATGAATCGATGACGCGTTTGTCGTCGAGCAGCGATTGCCCGGTTCCCGACAAAGTGATCTTCCCGGTTTCCACGACGTAAGCGCGATGCGAAATTTTCAGCGCCATTCGTGCGTTCTGCTCGACGAGCAAGATCGTCATGCCTTCCGAATTCAATTTTTTCACGATTTCGAAAATCTGCGCGACGATCAACGGTGCGAGACCGAGTGATGGTTCATCGAGCATTAGCAATCGTGGCTTCGACATCAAAGCTCTGCACATAGCGAGCATCTGCTGCTCACCGCCAGACAACGTTCCGGCTTTTTGCTGTATGCGTTCTTTCAAGCGAGGAAAAAGCTCGAAGCTATAATTCAGATCTTTCTCGATGCCGTCGCGGTCCTTGCGAATATAGGCACCCATCTCGAGATTTTCCATGACCGTCAGGTTCGGAAACACTCCGCGACCTTCCGGTGAGTGGGCGAGGCCCCGAGCGACGATCTTATGCGGAGGTTCGCCGGAAACAGATTTTCCGTCGAAGACGACCGACCCAGTAAAAGGAAGAATCGAGGAAACCGCACGCAGAGTCGTCGTCTTGCCCGCACCGTTGGCGCCGATTAACGAAACGACTTCACCTTTGCGAACTTCGAAACTCACGCCCTTCAAGGCGTGGATTCCACCGTAGCGAACGTTCAGATCTTTAACTTCGAGTAATGTGTCAGCCATTAGTGTCCAGCTCCAACTTCGAAGTCGGCAC
>JAZKJB010000241.1:0-15288 GCA_040384505.1 Bdellovibrionota bacterium
AACAGCGACCCGACCGCCGGCCTCACCGGCATGGTCGACCTCGGTTACACCGAGATCACGCTTCAGCAGCTCATGAATCTGAAGCCGGGCGACGTGATCTCCCTCGACCAAGACGCGAACGGCGAGTTCGACGTGCAGGTCGAAGGCGTGAACAAGTTCAAAGGGTACTACGGACTCAACCACGGATCGGTCGCGGTCCAAGTCACCAAAAAGATCTCGAAGGACTGAGGAGTTTACGATGGCAGACGAAAAGAACAACTTGGCGAGCCTTCTCGAGGCCGACATCGCCGGCGTTGAAGCCGACAGTGCGGCGAGCAAGAGCGCCGAAGCTGGTAACAAACGAGAGCGCAATCTCGATCTGATCCTCGACATCCCGCTCAGGGTCACGGTCGAGCTCGGGCGCACCAAGATGGTCGTCAGCGACCTCTTGAACCTGGGGCAAGGATCGGTGATCGAGCTCTCGAAGCTCGCCGGCGAACCGATGGAAGTCTTGGTCAACGACAAGCTCGTGGCACGCGGTGAAGCCGTCGTCGTCAACGAGAAGTTCGGTGTCCGACTGACCGACATCATCTCGCCCGCCGAGCGCGTCGAACAATTGAAGTGAGGATATCGATGACCGTTGCACGTTCTCTCATCCTGCAGTCGCTGCGCTATCTTCCGTTCGTGGCTCTCCTTTTCTTGGCGTTGCAGACGCGCGCACAGGACGTCACGCCCGGAGTTCCGGTCGAAAAGGTGAACGCCTATCGCGACGGCGACGTCTTCATGACGGAGCTGCAGACGAAAGGTCCCTGGATCGGCGGCGACATCAACGCGCAGTTCACGGCGGATTCGATCCAGATCGATCTTCCAGGTGCCGTGTTGACGAAGGGTAAGCAGCTCATCAAGGTCGACGACCGCAACTTCAAATCGGTTTATGCGACACAAAACGAGTCGAGCGTTCGTACGCGGTTCACTTTGAACGGCGGCTTGAACGCGTCTTCACTTCAGGATCAAGTTCGCGTTCGTCGCGCTGGAAGCGCCATCGTGATCGAAGTGACCGGTGACGCGAAGACCACCGCGAAGAGCGCCAAGATCGGCGACGTCATCAAGACGATCGCGATCGTCGACGACGAAAATGGCGAATCGATCTCGGCGAAGCTCGTCGCGGGCGCGCCAGCGAAGGCCGCGAACGACGTCGTCGAAGCCACCGTCGCATCGACGGACATCTCGACCGCTGCGGCGAAAGTCGAAATGAAACCCGATACGAACAAACTTCCCGAGAGTCAGATTCCCGTTCTCGCGAGCCAAAAAGAAGCGAAGAAGAGCTCGTCGAGCCCGATCGGTCGTCTTCTTCTCACTCTCGGCATTCTCGCGGTCGTCCTAGGTGCGACGGTCTTCGGCGTGAAACGGTATGCGGCTGCGCGAAACCTCGGTCCGAAGAGCTCGACCAAAATTCGTGTGTTGACGCAACATCCACTCGGACCCAAGAAGAGCCTCGCGATCATCCAAGTGGCAGGGGAATCGATCCTCGTCGGCATCACCGATCAAAACATTTCGATGCTGAAGACCTTGAGCCTCATCGACGATGAAGTGCCGACCGAGGTTCCCAACCGTTTCGAGGCGGCTCTCGACGAATTCGAAGAAGAAGCTCCGCGGGCTCGTCGCTCGCGCTCGTATGAAAACGAAGACGACGAGTTCGCTTCGCAGGATCTCACGAAGATCCGCGACGTCGTTTCGACTCGTCTCAAGAACATGCGGAACATTTGAGAGGATTCTCGAAGATGACTCGAGTATTGCGTGCGCTGATCTTGCGAGTCAAAACCAGCCCGGGCTTCGTGCTCGGACTTCTCGCAGGCATCGCCGTCCTCGGCACGGCCTCGAGCGCGTACGCTCAAGTGACTTTGCCGTCGCTGAACCTCGGGTTCAAATCGACTGAAAATCCGAAAGAGGTCGTCGATGCCGTGAAGATCATCTTGATGATGACCGTCCTCACGCTTGCGCCGGCCATCTTGATCATGATGACAGGGTTCACACGGATCATCGTGGTGCTGTCGTTCCTTCGACAGGCCCTCGGCACTCAGCAGATGCCTCCGAACCAGCTTCTCGTGGGCTTGGCGCTCTTCCTGACCTTCTTCGTCATGCGTCCGCACTTCGAAGAAGTGAACGCGAACGCGCTTCGTCCCTATCTCGCGGGCACGATTTCCCAGGAGAAAGCGGCCGATGCCGCTTTGATCCCGCTTCGCCGCTTCATGTTCAACCAAACGCGCGACACGGATCTCGCACTCTTCGTGAAGCTGTCCAAGATCGAGCAGCCGAAGACTCGCATCGACGTTCCGACGATGGTTCTGATCCCGGCGTTCGTGATCTCGGAACTGAAGACCGCATTCCAGATCGGTTTCATCATCTACCTCCCGTTTCTCGTGATCGACATGGTCGTCTCTGCGGTCTTGATGGCGATGGGCATGATGATGCTTCCGCCCGTCGTGATCTCTCTCCCTTTCAAAATCATGCTTTTCGTTCTGGTCGATGGATGGACTTTGCTCATCGGCTCGATGGTCCAAAGCTTCGGTTGAGCCGTAACGTTTCCAAGAGGTTTCGCACATGACTGAAGAACTCATCATGAAGCTCGGACAAGATACGCTGCGCACGACCGCGATGCTCTCGGCTCCGCTCTTGGGCGCGGCACTCGTCACCGGTCTGATCGTCAGCGTGCTTCAGGCGATCACGCAGATCAACGAAGCGACACTCACGTTCATCCCGAAGATGATCATCATGGGTGTGGTGTTGATCTTGGCGGGGCCATGGATGCTGGACATCCTTTCTCAATTCACGGTCGAGCTCTTCGAGAACATGGCCACTTTCGTCCGAGAGTGAGGTAGCTCGTGCTGCCGTTTCTTAAATTCAGCGAAGTCGAAATTCTCTCGTTCGCGCTCGTGCTCTTGCGGGTGTCGTCGTTCACGATGTCTTGGCCCGTCTTCAGCGTGTACAACGTTCCGAACACCGCGAAGGTTCTCTTCGCCGTCCTTCTCACGATGGTGATGTTTCCGATCATCGATCGCTCGGCTCTCACGGACCAAAGTCTGGGTCAGGAGCTCATCTGGCTCGCGGGCCGTGAGGTCCTGACGGGCCTGTGTCTCGGATTTTTGACACGTCTCTTCTTTTTTGCCGTCAGTGCCGGCGCGAACTTGATCGCGACGAGTGCAGGTCTCGCCAACGCGCAGCTCTTCAATCCGACGATGGGAGCGACGACGACGACCGTCGAACAATTCTACTCAGTCATCGCCACCTTGCTGTTCCTCGCGTTGAACGGGCATCACATGTTTCTCGAGGGTCTAGCGGAAAGTTTTCAAGCGATTCCGCTTGGTCCAGCGGGCATCGATATTGCTGTGTTCAAGGAGAGTGGACAGCTGATCCAGTCCGTCGTCGAGGCGGGGATCAAGATGTCGGCCCCGGTTCTCGTCGCCTTCTTCATCATGAACGTGGCGATGGGGATCATCGGCCGAGCGGTGCCGCAGATCAACGTGCTCGTCACGAGCATGCCCGTCAATTTCATGGCGGGAGTCGTCGTGATGCTGATCTCGCTACCCGCGCTGATTCTTCAGCTGGACCACGACTTGCTCGAGTTCGCGGAAATCATGTTCCGCTTCATGCGAGCGATGTAGGCAACTTAACAGAGTCCAGGATGGGCGATGGCTGAAGATCAGGAAGAGAGAACGGAAGAAGCGACACAGCAGCGTCGCGACGACTTCCGAAAACGGGGCCAGGTCGCGCAGACGCGCGAGCTCGGCAGCGTTCTCATGCTCCTGAGCTCGGCGTTGGTGCTTTGGTTCCTCGGCCGCTTCTTCCTCCAGCAGACTTCCGATCTCCTCACGCAAACCATCGGCTCCTTCCTCGTCGACGCCGCTCGCTCGGGTGATTACAAGCCAGCCGTGTTCTTCATGCTGAAGAAAGCCGCCCTGATCCTCGGGCCGCTGCTCGGCATGCTCGGCGTGATGGCCGTCGCCGGCACCGTCGTTCAGGTGGGTCTCCTCAACAACGAAGAAGCTCTCGAATTCAAGTTCGAGAAGTTGAACCCGGTCGCGGGCTTCCAACGCATCTTCTCGCTTCGTTCCCTCGTCGAGGGTCTGAAATCGATCATCAAACTCTGTCTCGTCATCTCGGTCGTCACGATCATGGTGAAAGACCAAGTCGTGATGGTTCCGACGCTCGTCGCGCTTTCGGTCAACCAGCTCATGATCTTCATGGGTGAGTTGACCGTTCGTCTTCTCGCCGGTGTCGGAGTGATGATGGCCGTGCTCGCCGCAGCCGATTATTTCTTCCAGCGCTGGGAGCTCGAGAAGCAGATGCGCATGACGAAGCAAGAGGTCAAGGAAGAGCACAAGTCACGAGAAGGTGACCCGATGATCAAGGCGCGCATTCGCCGCATCCAGCGCGAGATGGCGAACAAGCGCATGATGGCGGACGTGCCGAAGGCCGACGTGATCATCACGAACCCGACGCACATCGCGTGCGCGCTTCGCTACGATCCGCTGACGATGGCGGCTCCCCAGCTCGTCGCGAAAGGCGCTGACGCGGTCGCGGAGAAGATCAAAGAAATCGCAAGACAGCATAACGTGCCCGTCATGGAGAACAAACCGCTCGCACGCACGATCTTCAAGACGTTGAAGATCGGCCACACCGTTCCTCGCGAGCTCTTCACGGCGGTCGCTCAGGTTCTTTCTTACGTCTACAAACTGAAAAAGAAAGTGAAGCTCTAAAAAATGGAAGCAGCTTTTCAGTTTTTGAAACGGTTCGAGAAGTATTCGAAGAACATGGATCTCGTGATGGCCATCACGCTGATGGCGATCTTGGCCGTCATGCTCGTTCCGCTTCCGGCCTTCATGCTCGACTTGGCGCTGACGATCAGCATCACGGCGTCGATCTTGATCCTTCTCGTCGCTCTCTATACGACCAAAGCTCTCGACTTCAGCGTTTTCCCCAGCCTTCTCCTCATCACGACGCTTTTCCGTCTCGCATTGAACGTCGCGACCACTCGTCTCGTCTTGACCGAAGGCCACACGGGAGAAAACGCGGCGGGCTCGATCATCCACGCGTTCGGAAGTTTCGTGGTCGGTGACAACTACGTCATCGGAACCGTCATCTTCGTGATTCTCGTGGTCATCAACTTCATCGTCATCACCAAGGGTTCCGGTCGAGTCGCGGAAGTCGCGGCACGATTCACCTTGGATGCGATGCCCGGCAAACAGATGTCGATCGACGCCGACTTGAACGCCGGCTTGATCAACGAAGAGCAAGCCCGCAAGCGCCGTAAAGAGATCGAGCAAGAAGCCGACTTCTACGGAGCCATGGACGGTGCCTCGAAGTTCGTTCGCGGTGACGCGATCGCGGCGATCATCATCACCGTCGTCAACATCGTCGGCGGTCTCGCGATCGGCGTGATCCAGCACGGCCTCGATCTCTCGACGGCCGCTCAGTTCTACACGAAGCTCACGATCGGTGACGGTCTCGTCTCCCAGATCCCGGCGCTCATCATCTCGACCGCGGCCGGTATCATCGTCACGCGAACCGGCTCCGACAAGGACATGGGAACGGAAGTCGTCGGACAACTTTTCCTCAACCCTCGCGCTCTCTATATCGGTGGAGCGGTGATGGGTGCGCTCGGTCTCGTCGGTCTCCCGATGATCCCGTTCTTCTCCGTCGGTGGAGCGTTGGCCGGCATCGGTTGGATGGTCAATCGCTTCAAAGAAGACGGACAAGAGAAAGAACGCAAGAAACAGGACGAGATCGCGGCGAAACCGGAGAAGGAAAGAATCGAAACCCTTCTTCCTTTGGATCTGGTCGAGCTCGAAGTCGGTTACGGCCTGATCAACATCGTCGAGAGCGAGCAATCGGGCGATCTGCTCGAGCGCATCGTCTCGATCAGAAAGCAGTTCGCACTCGATCTCGGCATCATCGTTCCGTCGATCCACATCCGCGACAACTTGCAGCTCGAACCGGGCGAGTACCGCGTGATGATCAAAGGAAACAAAGTCGGAGGCGGCGCGCTCCGTCCCGAGTATCTCCTCGCGATGGATCCTGGCAACACGATCGGCCGAGTCGATGGAATCCCGACGAAGGAACCCGCGTTCGGGCTCGACGCTCTCTGGATCGGCAAATCGCAGCGTGAAGAAGCCGAGATGGCGGGTTACACGGTCGTCGATCTTTCGACGGTCATGGCGACTCACATCACGGAGATCATTCGCACGCATGCTCACGAGCTCCTCGGTCGCCAAGAAGCGTCCGTTCTCGTCGAGAACTTCAAGAAGCAGTACCCGAAAGTCGTCGAAGAGCTCATCCCGGATCCATTGCCGCTCGGAACGGTCGTCAAGGTTCTCCAGAACCTTCTCAGGGAGCAAGTCTCCATCCGCGATCTGCTCACGATCTTCGAAACTCTCGCGGACGAGGCCTCGCGCACGAAGGACTCGGAGCTCCTCACGGAATCCGTTCGCCGTGGCCTCGCGCGCGGAATCACGGGTCGTTACAAGAACGACGATGGCCGCGTCGCCGTCATGAGCCTCGATCCGCGTCTCGAAGAATTGATCGCGAACTCGCTCTTGCAAACCGAGCAAGGCGTGCAGCTCGTCATGGACCCGCGCCTAGCGCACGGCATGATCGAAGGCATCGCGCAGACGATCGAGAATCATCCCGAGATCGCGGGACAGCCGATCTTGCTCACGAGCCCGACGGCTCGCCGGCATTTGTTCAAGCTCACGCACAGATTCATTCCTCAGTTGGTTGTTCTTTCTCACAACGAGCTCACGTCGGATGCGCAAATCGCGCCCGTCGGAACCGTGGAGATAGCGAATGCGGGTTAAGAAGTTCGAAGCCAAGTCCATGAAAGACGCCCTTCAGATGGTGAAGAAGGAGCTCGGCCCCGACGCGGTCATCTTGTCCGCTCGCGACAACCGGCGCAGCTTCGGCCTCGGTGGAGAGGCGAGCGTGGAAATCACCGCGGCGGTCTCGGAGAACACCTTGCAGAAAAAGCGTTTCACGGAAAGCCGTCTCACCGCGCAAGATCGCGAGAAGTTCCAGAACTCCGACGCCCGCACGCAACGTCGAGTGATCGAGAAGATGGTCGATCGTCGCATCGAACAGAACCAGCGCGACGAAGCCGTTCGTCGTCCCGCGACGACGACGTCCTACATCGACATTCCGGATGAAGAATTGGAACAAACTCCGCGTCGTTCGGCGGCGCTTCAACGCGCTTCCGGTCGGCGCGTGACCGATCTTCTGCAGGATTTCGAGCAAGATTTCGAAGAAGCTCCGCAGCGCCAGCCGGCCCGCCGCCAACCGCGTATCGAAGTCCAACCCGAAGAACCGGGTGTCGCCGATCGCGCGATGGCGCGCATTCGCACCGCCGCTCGTGAAGCTTGGAAGAACAATCCGTTCGCGGAAGAAGAACAACAGGCACCGGCTCCGCGACGTCGCGAAGCGATCCATCGGGACGACATCGACGACCAAGACGAGTTCACTCCGACTCCTCCCGCGGCCGCACGTCCTCGTCCGACGACTCCGTCACCCGCTGGAGCCTACGGCTCTGCCGCCGCGGCGCAAGCGCGCGCGGTCGTCGCGCAAGCACGTCAGGCGAATCAAGCGGGTTCACATCAAGCGCCCCGCACGCCGCAAGCTCCGGCCTCGAGACTCGGCCGTGTGATTGGCGGAGTGGAGATGATCGAAGAAAACTACGCGAACATGGCTCCCGTCGCTCCGCAAGAAAATGCGACTCAACGCAAAGAAATCGACAAGCTTCAGGGCGAGATCTCGCGACTCAATCAAGTTCTCGAAGGCTTCCAGAAAGTTCCGCAAACTTTCACGACGCTCCATCCGGGCGCCGACTACGGAATTCCTTACGACTTCAGCTTCATGTTCCAGCGTCTTCAAGAGGCCGGTGTCTCGATCGAGAACTCGGTCGAGATCTTGAAGCAAGCCGAGCGCGAAATCGATCCGATGAACGCGAAGAAGCGCCCGATCGTCGATGCGTGGGTGGCTCGTTGGTTCCTCAGCAACGTGCGCACGGTCGCGACTCCGTTCCAGGGCCGTTTGCATCTCTTCGTCGGCGGCTCGGGTTCGGGCAAGACGTCTTCACTCGTGAAGATGGCGGCGCAGCTCGTCGTGAAAGAAAAAAAGAAAGTCGCGGTCCTCACGACCGACTCGAGAAAAGTCGGCAGCATCGATCAGATGAAGATCTACTGCCAGATCCTCAACGTCCCGTTCGCGGTCATTCGCAACAAGACGGATTGGGAATGGGTCTTAAACCAACTTCGTGGCGTCGATCACGTGTTGGTCGATTTCCCGGGTCTGCAGTTGAAGGACCTCGAAGAAATCCAATATCTGAAGTCGCTCCTTCCGCCCGAGGGCCTCGCACCGATCACGCACTTGTGCGTTTCGGCGACGACGAAGGACAGCGACGCGGACGAGATGGCACGTCGGTACAAAGTGACCGATCCTTCCGATCTCGTCTTCACGAACCTCGACCAGTCCGTACAACACGGAATCATCATCAATCTTCAGAAGCGCACGGGACTGCCGCTGCACTCGTTCGGAATCGGTGGACGCATCCCCGAGGACTACGAGCCGGCGAGCAAAGAACGTGTGCTCGATCTGATCTTCAAGCTTACGAAACTGAAGGGAGCAACGGCGTGAACACCGAAAATGAAAACTGGGGAGCGCAGCAAAGAACGGGTATGGGTGGAGCACGCACGCGAGTGATCAGCATCACTTCGGGTAAAGGTGGAGTCGGGAAGACCACGGTCGTCTCGAACGTCGCACTTCAACTCGCGAAAGAGGGAAAGCGCGTTCTCATCCTCGACGGCGATCTCGGCATGGCGAACGTGGACATCATGTTCAACGTCCGTACGAAGCAGGGGATCCACGACGTGTTGAAAGGCGAAGCCACTCTTCAAGACGTGATCATGGAAGTCTCGAAGAACGTCTTCCTCATTCCCGGCGGCAACGGAATCTACGGACTCCAGCGTTTATCGGTCTTCGAGAAGCAAGCGCTACTCCACGAAGTCAGCAGCCTCGGCCACGAGTACGACGTCATGCTCGTCGACACGGCTCCGGGCATCGACGAAAACGTGCTGTGGCTCAACAGCGCGGCCCAAGAGATCTGCGTGATCGTCACGCCCGATCCGGCGTCGATCGCGGACTCCTACGCTTTGATCAAAGTCCTCCACCAGCGTTGCCGCGAGAATCGATTCTCGATCCTCTGTAACCAGGTGAAGGACGAAGCCGATGGCAAAAGGCTCTTCACGAAGCTAGACGCCATCGCGCAGCGGTTCCTGTACGTCAGTCTGGATTACAAGGGCTCGATTCCCTCGGATCCCATTTTGAGACAGTGCACGCGCGCTCAAGAACTCGTCACTCGATCGAATCCTGACAGCCTTTCGTCGCGCGCGATCAAGTCGCTCGCACGGGAATTCGCAGGGTTCGAGCCGAGTCACGAGGGAAAAGGCGGGTTGCAGTTCTTCTGGGAACAACTCGTCGGAGTGGCATAACAGATTAGGACTTTGAGCACGTATATCGCTTTGATAACCTGGAGCTGCACAAGGGCTCAGGATCGAAGCTCCAAGAGCGCCACTCACGGCGCCGAGAGATGGGAATAGGGATGTCGAATAACTCTTCGTTACTCAAGAAGTACAAAGAAGAGCCCAAGCAGATTTCACCGGGGCAGAAGGATCAGCTGATCCTCGAGTACGCTCCGCTGATCAAGTTCATCGCGCAGAAAATCGCGGTTCGTCTTCCTTCGAACATCGAGTTGGATGATCTCATCTCCAGCGGTGTCATCGGGTTGATGGACGCGATCGACAAATACGATCCCACCCGTGACAACAAGTTCAAGACGTACGCGGAATTCCGAATTCGCGGTGCGATCCTCGACGAACTTCGCGCGCAGGATTGGGTTCCACGTTCGGTTCGCGACAAAGCGAAGCTCCTCGATCGCACGATGATCGAGCTCGAAGCGGAGCTCGGCCGTGGAGCGCAGGACGAGGAAGTCGCGGCGAAGCTGAACATGACCATGGACGAATTCCACGATCTCGTGAACCAGGTGCGCCCGGTGTCGGTCCTCTCGATCGACGATTCGGCCACGTTCTCGAACGTCGACAAGAAGTCGATCCTGAATCTCCTCGAGGCCACGAAGCTCAACAACCCCTTCAACCAACTGAACATGAAGTCGGTGAAGGACATCGTGACCAAGGCGATCGAAGATCTGCCCGAGCGTCAGCGCCTCGTGCTGTCGTTGTACTACTACGAAGACTTGAACCTGAAAGAGATCGGCAAGGTCCTCCGCGTGACCGAATCCCGCGTCTCCCAGCTCCATGCCCAGGCGATCCAGCGGCTCCGTGCGAAGCTCGCACAGGTCTTCGACGAGCAGGAAGAGCAAGCGAGCTGATTCACCGAAAACCAGAATTCGTCTCGCGATGAGGCAGCCAACCGGCTGCCTTTTTCATTTCGTCTCACATCGAAATGTTTTTGGCCCGTCGGCCCGAAAATATAAGCGAGACTGCCGGGGTGGCCCAGATTCGTAAGACCCATGTCTTCCGTGCACTTGCGATGATGAATTCAAGCAAGGGGACACAGTATGAAAACGTCGAACGAAAAGATCGTGATCGAGAACGCAATCGTCGGAATCGTGGATATGGTTTCCTCGACGAAGCTCTCAAACGCAGTCGACGTCCACACGGACTGGGAAATCAAAGAGCGCTTCCTGAAGGCCGCTCAAGCTCGCGCCAAGCAAACGGGGATGTCGATCCTCAGTCTCACCGGCGACGGGTTCCTCTTCCTCGCCAACGCCAAAGGCGGTCTCGAGTGGGCACGCGGGCTCGAAGCCTTCCAGACCCTCCTCGTCTCCGATTACCGCGCCATCCTCGCCGAATATGCGGCCGTGATCGGTCAAGTGAAGAGCGGCATCCGCTTCGGAGTTGCGGCGGGCCCGGTGATCGTCGGGCGCGTCAGCGGACGCGAAGATCAGTTCATCGCAGTCGGTGCCGCGATCAATCTCGCAGCTCGTCTTTGTGCTTCGGCCGAGATCGACCAAATGGCGATGAGCTCGAGTGTGTGGGACGTCTACGGTGCGCTCAACCAAGACACCGAAGTCTCGATGTGCGCGCATCAGCAGCTGAAAGGCTTCGATCACGTGATCGTCGGCTTCCACATTCGCACGCAACCCGAAATCGCATCGAAACGAAACACTCGCACCCGAGTGTCTGCTCGATGGACGGGGTTTACCCTTCAGCAAGCAGCGTGATGGGTTTCGCCTGGAGAAAACGTAGACATTTCACGACCCGAGACCGACGTCCGATAAGTCCTTTGCGCAGGAGGTTCCCTTGAATTCCTCGATCGAGAGAAAAACCAAAATAGCCTTCGGACTCCTCGCCGCTGCCGTTTTCGTCATGGCTTTCCAAAACTGCGGAACGCCAATCGACTTCACCAGATTGGAATCGAAGGCGAACGGGAACGGAACCGGTTACGACGGCAAGATCTATGTGAATCACGGCAAATGCGGAACCGCGGTCGACATCGCACTGAAAGGTGCGATCGCCGTCGACAAAGACGGGACCGCGAACGTCATTCGCCAAGATTGCACCGACCTTGCGGCCCCGATCCCGATCGCGGCGGGATCTCTTTTGACCGCGATGACGGATTCGAACGTGAAAATTTACGAGACGGACATTTACGATTATTTCCACGCGGATCCGAACCAGCGAAAACTCACGAAGACGCTCTGTTGGATGAATCCGCTCAGCCTGACCGAAAAAACCGAAGTTCTCGTTTGGTACAGAGGCGATGCCGTCGCCCTCAGCAATACGAGTCCGACCTTGAGTGGTCGTGTGAAGTCGCTGACGGGAACGACGACGGGAGTGATGTCACCCGTCGGGGAGCAGTTCTTGTCTCCCACGAACGTCGAATACGCCTCATACGATCAAAGCGGCAACGGCTTCACGCTGAGACTTTTCGTCAACACGGCGTTGGGCGGAACGAACTATGCGAACATGCAATATAAGGTCGGTGGTATAGCTTCGCCGCAGACGGTATCGACGGATTGCTATACTCAAGGATTCCCCTGAGCCATGCGTGACTTTGCCCGCCTCGTCGAAGACTGCGACTCTCTCATCAAGGCCGGCCGTGTGGCCGAGGCCTCGAAGAGATTGCTCGGCCTCAACTCCGCGCGCGTCCCACGCGAGTGGCGCCTTCCGCTCGCGAATCTTTGTCGTCGCTCCGGACTCATCTCGACCGGGATGAAGCTCCTCTTCCAAGTCGTGTATCCGGAGCGTTCGAGAGTTCACGAGGAGCCGGCGAGTTCGGGAGAGCTCGCCGAGTACGGAGTGCTCTTGCATCGCTTCGGTTCGCTTCGCGAATCGGTGGAGATCTTGAGGAGGGCCGATCCAGCCGTCGCACCCGAAACTTTGCTCTTTCAAGCCTTCTGTCACTTCAACAGGTGGGAGTACGCCGCGTCGGTTCCCATGCTCGAGCAATACGTCTCCATGCAGACGCTTCCGTATCAACGTTTCATCGGCGAAGTGAACTTGTCGGCAGCTCTCGTGTGGAGCGAGCAATGGGAGCGAGCTCGAGACGTCGTGACGAAGAACATCGCGACAGCACACGAACAGAATTACGGCCGACTCGAGGGAAACAGTTACGAACTTCGCGCGCAGATCCACATCTACAGGCGTGATTTCGTGAGCGCTCGTGCGGATCTCGAGGCTTCGTCGAAACTTCTCGGCACGTCCGGTGTCGTCGACAGCCTCTTCGTCAGAAAGTGGCAGACGATCCTGGAGTCGTTCGAGTCGAAGGACGTCACGAAACTGATTTCGCTTCGGCAAGAAGCGATCGAGCGTCGCGACGGAGAAACCGCGCGCGAGGCTGACCGCTTCCGTCTTTTGATTTCTTTCGATGCCGCGACCTTCGATCATCTGCTCTTCGGCACGCCCTATCCGGAATTCCGCAAAATGCTTTGTCGCCAGATGCGCCAGGCACCTTCGAAACTCGAGTATCTCGTGGGGGCCGAAGGCGCCCGGACCCTTGACATCGCGACCGGCGAGCTCGCGACGAGCGAGGGAAAAGTCGAAACGTTCAAGCCGGGCGGCAAGTGTCACAAGGTTCTCGACGTCCTCTCTCGCGACTTTTATCGCCCGACGAGCCTCGGAGGGCTTTTCACCGAGCTCTTCCCGGGCGAACACTTCGACGTGTTCAGCTCGCCGGGCCGGATCCATCAGATCTTGTTTCGCACGAGAGCGTGGGCCAAAGAGCGCGGCATGCCCGTCGAAGTGAAAGAGTCCGATGGCTTTTATTCGCTCTCGATGGGGCCGGGCTTCGCGCTTCGTGTGCCTTATCAGCACGGCGACGTGAGTGGTCCTGCGATCCAATGGCAAAAGTTGGATTCGCTCTTGGCCGGCAGTCGCGAGTTCACGGCAAAGGAAGCGCGAGAGAAACTGGGAATTCCGCGCACGTCGCTGCAGCGCTTGCTCGTCTGGGCCGAAAGCGAGAAAAAAATCGAGCGCATCGGTGAATACAATTCCACACTCTATCGTCTCGCCGTGTAGTCGGGTTCAAGCACCCGGCCGCCAACTTTTCTATCCTGAGGGGGAAAAAGGGAGGCGATATGTCCAGCGTTCCAAAAGGTGGGCAGACCCATCATCAGAGCACTCACGATAAAGCCCAAATGGCGAAGATGCACCCGCAGGAACGGGCGCGCGATGACCTCAAGGGCGCCTTCGCCGGGGATCAAAACGAAAACGAATCCGCGCATGCACCGCACGGAGAGCACGGTCACGACACTCACGTGAAAAGTCGCAATACGAAGGAAAGCAAAACGCGTACGCCGAAGATTTGAGGAGTCGGGCGAGGTGCCGAGGACTTACTCGTCGTCCGAGCCGTCTTCGTGAAGTGCGGCCGTCACGGCCCTTCTGATTTTCCCGATGAGACGCTGCTCGAGCTGTCGAACCGCTTCGCGCGTGACGCCGAATTGATCGCCGATTTCTTGAAGAGTCAGCGGCTCTTCGCTCAAGAGGCGGTTCTCGAGAAGGTAAATTTCCTTCTGGCTCAACTGCGGACGGATCTTCTCGATGTTGTCACGAAGAACGGCCATCTCTTCTTGCGCGCCGATGGTCTCGTCGACGGGAGTTTCGTTCGTCGACTCGAAATCCAAGAGACTCGCGGCCGACTTGTCGCCGTCGATCGGAGTACTCAGGCTGATGTCGCGACCCGAGAGCCGCTTCGTCATCGTCTCGACTTCTTCTTCGGTCACGCCGAGTCGACCCGCGAGCAGAGCCGTCGTCGGCTCTTGCCCGGCGGCATCGAGAAGCTCGCGCTCCTTCTGCAGGCGATAGAACAGTTTTCGTTGATTTTGCGTGGTGCCGATACGAACGAGAGAATATTGGCGCATCAGATATTCTTGGATGTAACCGCGAATCCACCAGACGGCGTACGTGATCAGTCGCACGCCTTTGTAGGGATTGAATTCGCGAACCGCATGCATGAGGCCGACGTTTCCCTCTTGCACGAGGTCGATGAGCTTCGCGCCGAAGCGAGTGTACTCGGCCGCGATCTTCACGACGAAGCGCAAGTTGCTGGTGACCAACATCTCCGCGGCTTTCGAATCGCCATGTTCGCGGTAGCGGATCGCGAGCTCTTGTTCCAATTCCCGGGTGATCAAGGGGTAGCGGCGGATTTCGGCGAGATAGGTCGCGATCGGATCCGTGGACGTCAACGCACGCGATTTACTATCGGCCTCTACGACCTCGGGGGCGATCGTCCGTGGGACGACTTCCTCCACCTCGATGTCGCGATCGGGATCGATCGAAGCGTCGCCGGTCGGGAACTCGATGTCGACTTCGGGCTTCAACTCGGTTTCGTTTTCCTGGTCGTCTCTCAGTTCGTCTCCGGGCTCGACGATCTCGACGAATTCGGCGCGCTTCGCGGGGGCAGCACGTTTGCGCCCCTTCGATGCGGGAGTCGATTTCGATTTGGTCGATTTGCTCGGCGCCTTGGCCATGGAAACCTTCAAACGAGAAAAGGAGCCTTTAGGCGAGAAGCGACTGGAGCTTCTTCTCGATCGTGCTCTGGACGACGCCTTTGAGCGGAGTGAGCATCATCGGAAGGCTGACGTCGAGCGTGACGACCGAGCCGCCAGCTTGCGGTTTCACCTGCATGTCGGCTTCGAACTTCGAGCCCTTCGCCTTACCGCTCATCGCGGATTCATTGAATTGGCAGGTGTAACTCGAATCCATCTTGCGAAGATCTTTGTCGGTCTCGAGCATACCGCGGATC
>JAZKJB010000241.1:15298-16107 GCA_040384505.1 Bdellovibrionota bacterium
TTCTGGAAGGTGTCTTGGGGAGCGTGCTTCGACTGAGTCTCAATTTTAAATTTCGGCATAGGGGGGATCGTACGCTCGCCCTAAAAACCGGTCAATGTCGGTCCGCGTAAAGTCCGCTCAAACTCCGCTAGGACGGAGATTGGCAAAGTTTCGTGTAAACGATAGTCTGATGCCCTGTTTCCTCATTCGGAAACAGGCCAGCAGAAGGACAAGATCACATGAAGTTCGTATCCGAGCTCAAGCGCACCAATTATTGCGGAGCCCTCCGCGCCTCTCACGCTGGCCAAACGGTCAACCTGATGGGTTGGGTGGATACGCGCCGAGATCACGGCGGACTCGTCTTCATCGATCTTCGAGATCGTGAAGGTCTCGTGCAGGTCGTCTTCGATCCGAGCAAGCCCGCGATGAAAGACGCGCACACCGTGCGCGGCGAGTTCGTCGTCGGCGTCCGCGGAGTCGTTCGCGCGCGTCCGCAAGGAATGACGAACAAGAAACTCGCGACGGGCGAAGTGGAGATCGAGGCCGAAGCGATCGAGATTCTCAGCGAGGCGAAGACGCCTCCGTTTCTCATCAACGACGAGAACGTGAACGAGAACCTGCGTCTCAAGTATCGATATCTCGACATCCGTTCGCAGCAGATCACCCAGCGCTTGCGTCTTCGCCACGAGATCGTGCGCACCGTGCGCAACTATCTCTCCGACGAGGGCTTCACGGAAGTCGAAACTCCGATCCTCTACAAGTCGACTCCCGAGGGCGCGCGCGATTATCTCGTTCCTTCGCGCGTGAACCAAGGAACCGTTTATGCGCTC
>JAZKJB010000242.1:0-12431 GCA_040384505.1 Bdellovibrionota bacterium
CATACAGTGACCCGCCGTGAGGATGACGTTCTTGCTCAAGAGCACGCCGCTACAGGTGGTCTTATCGCCCTTGATCGCGACCGATGAGCGCCAGAGCAAGCTCTCGACCGAGACTTCCTCGCCGCCGTAAATCGCGAGGAGCTCCTGGCTCGCGACCGATCCTCGATTTTCGCTGCAACCAACGGAGAGCGAGGCAAGGCAAACGAGCACCAAAGCAAATTGAGTGTGAAACGACGACATGGAAACCCCTCCCCAAGCGAAACCGAACTTCACCCAATAGTCGACGAAAGTCCAGCTTCCCCCAACCGGCCTACACCTCGTACGGGCGTCGAGGGACAATCGAATTATGCAAATAAGACCACTTCTCTCTTTGTGCGCCGCCGCCCTCCTCACCATCAGCTGCAGCGGAGGCGGATCCGGCTCCTTGGCCGGCGCCCCCACGACGCCAGAAACCATCACCGTCGCTGACGGCAATCTTACGATTCAACAAAATAGCTCAGGCGCGGTCGCCATCGGAATCGCCGACGGAACGATCCAAATCACGAAGCAGCCCGCTCACGGCCGCATCCGAGTCCGCGGCCTCAATGCGACCTATCGCTCGATCCATCCCCTCTTTAGCGGCACCGACAGCTTCGATTACACGATCACCAAAAACGGTGTGACCTCGAACGAAGCCACCGTGAACGACACGGTCACGGCACTCGCCTCTGGCGCATCGACTCACACAGAGACCTACGCGGGCGGAGCATTTCAACTCAACGGCTGGAACACGTACACCTCCGCCGCCGGGCAAACGACGAACTCGATCTTCGAATTCCGAAACGGCACCTACAACGGAACACCGACCACCATGCGCCGGATGGCCGTCTACGGCGACAACGCGTCTTACGCGGGCGATACGCTCTACAACTCTCTCTTCGGAGCTCTCCCCGTTGATGGCGCAGCAGGCGCGATGAAAGATTGGCCCTGGAAAGCCGACCTGATCCAAATCCCCGAATGCGGAGTCGACGCGACACTTTCGTTTAAGATCAGCCAGAACAACGGAAAGATTCCGCTGGTCGCACTGCTACTCAACTACGACATCGAGAAAACGGAAAACAATCGCTACGAGATGACCGGCTATCACGTGTTCCTGAACAACGGCGGCGGCTCGGCAACACTCTCTCGCTTCGATCAAGCCGACGAACTCGCGACGTCGTACCTCGACCGCTGGCCCAACACGAATTACGGAAACGAAGCCATGGCGAATCCCGTGGCGTCCGGGCCCTACAAAGGTTGGAACTACAAAAACGGCGTCTGGCCCGCAGGCGGAAACCTCGGCATCGGCGGACCACTTCACCTCGCCGTTCGCTACCAGTACGACGTGAACACGGGCAATACGACGATCTCCTACGAGGCCCGCCAACCCAACGGCACCGATCTCACACCTGGCACTTGGGACATCGTCGTCCAACTGACGGGCGCCGACTCTCTCACGCCCGGCGGCGGATTCGGCATCATGCCCGTCAACTACCACACCGACTCCATGCTTCTTGAAACTGACATCGACGTCGCGGAATTCAAAGTGCAGTGCTCGCTGCCTTGACGGTCGCGTGACTCCGCGAGAAAACGGGAGTCATGCGAATCAGGCAAATGGGATTTTCCTCGAGACTCAAAGCCCACCGACACATCCTCACGCTCGAGACGTTGCGTTTCATCTATGAATACATGATCGACGAGAACGCCTCGGGCGCCGCCATCCGCTCCGGAATCCCTGAGCTCTACGCCTCTCGCCAGGGCCAGTGGCTCAAAAAACACCCGATCGTGAAACGCGCCCTAGAAACGGAGCTCGACGCACGCGACATGCGAAAACTCTCGCAGGCTCTCGCGACCATCGACGAGCAAATCGAAATCTGCAAATCGATCCTGTCGATCGAGGACGTATGACGATGACTCTCTTCGAAGATGGCAAACGAATCGGCGTGATCGAGGAATGGACGCGCACGGAGCGCTTCGCGGAAAAGAAGACGGTCCTCGGAAAAGAAATCGTAACGAGAAAACCAAAAGACCAATGTCAGTTCGTCTCTCCGAAACCGGTCAATTGGCGAAAACGCCTTCACCTCGTCGCGGAAGACGGCACGAAACTCACTCTCACCGACGTTAGAGTGACGAAGGTCACGACAGTTACCGCGACGATCGACGACGAAAAGTAGTCTTGGCCACTTTCTTGCTCAGACACTGTTCGTTCGGCGTCCAAGTTTCCGCTCATTTCGAATTGCGGTCCTCGCCGCGAAACTCCTAGCCCAAGGAAAGAGGCAAATACTTATGGTTCGTCTCACGACAGCGGTGATTTTCTTGCTCCTGACCTCCACAGCCCAAGCCCGTGAACCGAGCTGCCAGACGCAACTAAATCAGCTCCAGATGAAAATGAACGTCATCGCGAGCAACATCGCCAACCTTAGAACCACACGCACGCCAGAAGGCGGCCCTTACCTTCGAAAACACCTCACATGCGTCGATGACTATTGCTCCCTGATCACCGACCTGAGAGATCCCCTCCTCAGCTACGAGCCTGACCACCCCGATGCTCACGAAGACGGCTACGTCGAGTACCCGAATATCGAACTAATGGAAGAGATGTCGGCCATGATCGATGCGAAAGCCGAATACGAGCTCGTCGCAACGAACTGCCCCCAGGAATAAAGGGACGAGTACGGCCTTCCCGTGCTTTACTCCCCCCGATGCGCAAGCGAAAGACCGTCGATCCCTGCCAAACCTGCTTCATGCACATGGAGCGATGCATTTGTGCGTTCATCCCGAAGTTGGAACTGAAAACCAAACTGAGCCTCGTGATCCATCACCGGGAGCTCAAACGCACGACCAACACTGGCCGCCTCGCCGTCCACGCGTTGACGAATTCCCAGATGATCGTTCGCGGAAAAGATCGCACTCGGCTCGATCTCACGTCGATTCTATCGCCCGACTATGACACCTATGTGCTGCAACCCTCCGAGGACGCGATCGACATCGAAGACTTGAAAATCACCAAGCCCGTTCAACTCATCGTCTCCGATGGGAATTGGCGCCAAGCGAGTAAACTCCACGCCCGCCACCCCGAAATCGCGCACCTGAAGCGGATTCGAATCTCGCAGAAAAACGTATCGAAGTCTCACTTGCGGAAAGAACACTTCGAAGAAGGGTTCTCGACCCTCGAAGCCATCGCCATCACGATGGGAGTTCTCGAGGGCGACTCGGTCAAAGAGAGCCTTCTCAAACTTTACCAAGCCAAACTGCAAGCTACGATTCTAGGAAGAGGATTGACCGCATGAGCCGTATGTTCGAGGAACTCGCCTGGCAAATGACCGAAATCGGCGAGATCAGCTTGCGAAGACGAAAACTCCTCCAGCTCGGAGGCATCGATGTCTTCGAAGTGAAATTGGGCGACGAACATTTGATGTCGACCCTCTTTCATCACGCCGAAGAGCAGTTAGCGGATCTATCATTGGCCCGCATCGCTGCACCCGAGATCGAAGTGATCGTCGGCGGCCTTGGCCTCGGCTACACGGCTCAAGCGGCACTTCGAAATACGAAAGTGAAAGCCGTCCACGTCGTCGAGTTTTTAAAACCCGTCATCGACTGGCATGAATCGAGTTTGGTCCCACTCGGCAAAGAACTTTGCGAAGACCCGCGATGCCACTTCGTCCACGGCGATTTTTTCTCTCTCGCCGTTTCCGATACGGGCTTTCTAAAAGAAAGTCCGAATTCCAAGGTTCACGCGATCCTTCTCGACATCGATCACTCGCCGACGAGACTCCTCGCCGCCCCGAGCGATTCATTCTATCGGCCCGAGAGCTTGGCCAAGATGGCGCGCCATCTTCACCCGGGCGGAGTTTTCGCGATGTGGTCCGACGACGCACCCGACGACGAATTCTTCGCGATTCTCGAGCAGGTCTTCACGAACTGCGATGCGCACGATATCTCGTTCGACAATCCCCTTCTCGAGGGAAAGTCGTACAACACGGTCTACGTTTGCTCAGGCGTGAGACCCTCATGACGATCACTATCACCGCTTTTGAGCGCTCTCCCGACGGAGGCAAGGGCCTCGCCCGCGATACTCGCGTACGCTGGGCACTAGAAGAAGTCGGTCAACCTTACGAAGTTCGACTCGTCTCTTTCGCTGCGCTGAAACAGCCCGCGCATTTGGCGATTCATCCGTTCGGTCAGATCCCGACCTACGAAGAAGGCGATCTCGCGATCTTCGAAACTGGCGCTATCGTCTTTCACCTCGCCAATCGCTTCCCTGGCCTCCTCCCGAAAGATTCGAACGCACGGGCGCGCGCGATCACCTGGATGTTCGCCGCCCTCAACTCGGTCGAACCACCGATTCTCGAACTCGCGAACGCTCGACTTCTCGAGGGCGACAAACCCTGGAGCCAAGAGCGCCTACCGCTCGTTCAAAACCGCGTCCGTGACCGGCTTAAACAGCTTTCCGTTCGCCTCGCCGATGCCGACTGGCTCGACGGCGAGTTCAGCGCCGGTGATCTTTTGATGGTTTCGGTCTTACTCAGATTGCGATCATCAGGAATCCTGGACGAATTCCCGAACCTCGCTGCTTACGTTGCTCGAGGCGAAGCGCGTCCCGCCTACAAGCGCGCGTTTGCCGCACAGCTGGCGATCAACGGACCAAAGTAACTCGATGTCGCAAGTTGCGACTTCAAGCTTTCAAGCAAAATGAGATTTGCCGCCGCTCGAGCTCGAGTCGCCTGAGTCCGTTCGCCCGGAGTGAAATCGCACCAAAGCGGAGATCAATTCGTTTTGCACGAGGGGTTTCGTCAGATGGTAGGCGAAACCCGCCGCGCTCGTCTTCGCACGGTCTTCGGCCATCGCGTGAGCGGTCAGTGCCAAGATCGGCTTCTTGAAGCCAGATTCGAGGAGCAGCTTCGTCGCTTCGTAGCCATCCATCTCGGGCATTTGCAAATCCATCAAGATCAAATCGAAATCGGCTCCGCGCGCCTTTTCGAAGCCGACACGCCCATTGTCTGCCGTTTCGACGACAGCGCCATTCTTGACGAGAATTCGCGTCACGAGGAGTTGATTGTCGTGCGAGTCATCGACGACCAAGACCTTCAGGCCCTCCAGGACTCGTGCCGTCTGATCTTGATTTTTTACCGCGATCTCCGAGATGACCGCCGCTTCTTTCTCCGCGGCCGTACGAGCCATGAAGGAGATGACGAACGTGCTGCCCACACCTTCCTCGACTCCGCGCTCTTCGAGTCGAACGTCGCCGCCGAGCGCTTTCGCTAGGCGCGACGACAATGAAAGACCCAAACCCGTGCCACCGAACTTTCGCGTCGTGGTGTTGTCAGCTTGTGTGAAAGGCTGAAAGAGCTTCTCTCGCTGACTCTCGGAAATTCCGATGCCGGTATCGCGAACTTGGATCGAAAAGAGCAGATCTCGATCGCTCTTCGCTTGCGACTGCACGTGGATCGTGATGCCACCGTCGTCGGTGAATTTGAGGGCGTTGCCGACGATGTTGACCATGATCTGCCTCAAACGAGTCGGATCGGAATGAATCTTCGCGGGAACTTCGTCCGCGACGCTCACTTTCAGATAAAGTCCCTTCGCCTTCGCTCGCTCTCGGAACAAAGCCATGACTTCATCGAGAAGTTCGAAGAACGAGGTCTCGACTTCTTCGATTTGAAGTTTTCCGGATTCGACTTTCGCGAGATCGAGGATGTCGTCGATGAGACGAGTCAGCGCTTTTCCATTGCGAGCGATCGTCGAGAGATACTCATTGCGCTCTTCGGCCGTTAGCGCCGGATCTTTCATCAAGTCCGCAAACCCGAGAATCGCTCCGAGCGGAGTCCTGATCTCGTGGGACATGTTCGCCAAGAATGCGCTCTTCGTCGCGCTCGCACTCTCGGCCTCGTTGCGGGCTTCCGCCATCTCGGACTCCCGCTGCTGAGCCACCATCTGCGCCGTCACGTCGTCCACGCGGTGAATGATATGTTCGACGTTACCCTTCGAGTCGAGCAGCGGGATGTTGATCGGACTCCAGTAGCGCACCTCGAACTCCCCGGTCGTCGATCCGGGCTTGGGAATGTCGTACTTTTGAATCGCCATCTGATCGGCCACTTTGTTCTTCAAGACGCGATTGAGTGACGCCCGCAACATCGCCACTCCATCGGCTTTCGGATCGTCGGGATTATCGGGAAAAACTTCGAAGACGTTGCGGCCGAACGTCTCTTCGATCGAAGCGCCAGTGGCTTCGAAACGCGCACCATTTGCCGCGACGATGTTGAAATCGCGATCGAGGATGAGAAGAGGGGTATTGAGAACCTGAAATAGATTTTGGAAGTCGAGGTCATGTTTCATGTTCCGTCACCCTTCGAATGACGGGGGCATGATACTGCTGAACGACCACGTGCGTTTTCTAGATTTCTATACATTTCGACCTGCAAAGTTCAATGCCCGGACGTCGTACCTATTCGGAGCCTATACGAGGAGTATTGTTTCGCCAACACAACTTGCCACGACGGCTCGACTTCTCGGATCGTGGAGAGATGGGTGGTGCAGGAGACAATACACTCCGCAGTTTCTTCGATTCGGCCCCGATGATGATGGGGATCGCCGAGGTCGAAAACGGCGACATCCGCCATATCTCGGACAATAAAACGGCCGCAGAATACTTCGACATTGGCGCGGAGCAGATGCAAGGGCGCTTCGCCTCCGAGCTTGGAGTTCCGCGAGCGACGATCGCGCTCTGGGTTCGTCACTACGTTCAGGCCGAGCGGACGCAAAAGCCCGTGAGATTCGAGTACACGACCCCGACCGATGCCACCGCGAAAATTCTCTCGGTCGCCGTGAGTTACATCGGAAAAGGACCCACGGGAAATCCGCGGTTTTCATATATCGCCGAAGACGTGACCGAGATTCGCTCGGCCGAAGCCGCGGTGCTCGAATCCCAACACACGCTCGAACGACGAGTCGACGAGAGAACCGAGGAGTTGCGATCCAGCCGAACGCAACTTCGTGCGTATGCGGATTCGATGCCGCAGATGGCCTTCATCACCGATGCTAAGGGCCAGAGCATCTTCTTCAACAGGCGACACTTCGAATACTTCGGCGTGCCCATCGACAGTCTCGACGCTTGGACCGAGATGGAACGCACCGAGCGCGTGCGACATGAGGCGGACCTTCCCGCAGTCGCGAAGGCCTGGAATCACTCGCTGGAGACCGGCGAACCTTTCGAAATTCAATATCGCCTGCGTCGTCACGACGGGCAGTACCGCTGGCATCTCGGACGAGCGGTTCCGTTTCGTGACGAAAATGGAAAGATCATTCGCTGGTTCGGAACGAACACCGACATTCACGATCAAAAGACGTTCAGCGAAGAGCTTGCTCATGCGAAGCGCGCGGCCGAAGAAGCCAACATGGCGAAGAGCTCGTTCTTGGCGAACATGAGCCATGAGATTCGCACCCCTCTCGGCGCGATTCTCGGCTTCACCGATCTCCTGAAAGACCAAGCTCTCGATCCGCGAGACCGGGACCAGTTCCTCGAGACGATCTCGAGAAACGGCCGAGCGCTCACCCGGATCATCGACGACATTCTGGATCTCGCCAAAGTGGAATCGGGAAAGCTCGAAGTCGAGCACGTCGAGTTCTCGTTCTTCACTCTCGTTGACGAAGTCATGGACTTGTTCAGGGAGCGGGCGCGCGAAAAGAATCTTTACTTGCGACTCCGAATTTCCGACGACGTCCCCGACAAGATCTGCTCCGATCCGACGAGACTAAGACAGATCTTGATCAACATCGTCGGCAACGCGCTCAAATTCACGAACGACGGCGGCATCACCATTCTCGTGAAGGCCGAGACGAACGCGAAGAAAGAGAATTCGATCTCGGTTGCGGTGACCGACACGGGTGTCGGAGTTTTGCCCGAGAATCGAGAACGCCTCTTCCACCCGTTCACGCAAGCCGACAATGCGACGACGCGCAAATACGGCGGCACTGGCCTAGGTCTGTCGCTTTCCGTGCGGTTGGCGAAGGCGCTCGGCGGCGACATCCGAATCGACGACCCTACACCCGGCATCCAGCGCGGTTGCACCTTCGTGATCACATTCGCCGCGAAAGCTCCCTCTTCGGCGGGGCGAACGGTCGATCAAGGAACCGTTCGAGTTCCCTTCTCTGGCACTCTTCCGCTCTCGGGAATGAGAGTTCTCGTCGTCGACGACTCGACCGACAACCAATTCTTGGTCAAGCGGCTGCTCGCGAAGAACGGCGCTCAAGTCGAGACCGCCAGCAACGGACGCGAAGGTCTCCAGTCGGCTCTCGCTGGCCAACACGATGTGGTGCTGATGGATCTTCAAATGCCTGAAATGGACGGTTACGAAGCGACGAAGTCACTTCTCGATGCGGGCTATGACAAACCGATCGTCGCTTTGACCGCACATGCGATGTCCGAGGAGAGAGAAATAACGAAGGCCACTGGCTTCGTCCACCACTTGACGAAGCCCCTCGTCCCCGAGGAGCTCCTAAAAACCGTCATGCAGTACGGGAAGCAAACGCACTAGCGATCAAGAAACACGGGCCTCGAGACGACGAACGTCCGACTTCAACTTACGGTTCTTTTCGTTCACTTTCGATTGCTTGGTCTTGAGCGCCTTCTGCTTCGCCTTCTCTTGCGCGATTTGCGTCGTGAGCGAGCGAACTTGGCGTTCGAGCGACTTGGTCTCGCTCTGCAGTGAGCGGGTTTCGCTTTGGATGTCTTTGTTCTTCGATTTCAAATCCGACGCCTGAGTCTTGAGACGGCCGACTTTGTCGCTCACCTTCCCGAGAACTTGAGCTTGCTGTTTCTTCGCTTTCTCGGCATTGGCGAAAGCTTTTTTCGAGTCGGCGACGAGACGCTTTTGAAGTTCGAGCTGCTTCGATGCGTACTCGGCCTTTCGGCGCGAGCGCTCTCTCTCGGACTTTGCTTGTGAGATCTCTTTTTTGAGGGACGCGACTTCTGCCTTTAGCGCATCGGCTTCGTTCGTCGTCTCGCGTGCGAACTCGAGGTCAGCGGTCATTTCGATCTCGGCGCTGTCGCTCTCGACCATGAGCTCCTCGGCACTTCGATTGAGTGACGAAACTTTCGGATCGTCAGCGAGGCTCGTGCTCGACGAGAGAGCACCTTGAACGGGCTCGTTTTCGATCTGCGCGAACGCGAACGGACTCGTGATGGAAAGGATCAATGCAAAGACGATGGACTGCGATCTCATAGGAATTCCTCCGGGCCCTTCGGCCCACAGGAAAACTCAGCACTCCGCAGTCCAGGGCCAGAGCCTACATAAGCGTCTAAACGCGAGACGGTCCTGAAATTTCTATAAGCCGGTGACGTTGCGTGTACCGACTGTGACGAATCCAAAATATCCGCGGACTTATCTGACAGCGCCGTCCATGTTCACTCGGCCGCCACACGAGGCTTTGGCCTTCATCCCGGCCACGGGATCGCACGATGCGATAAGCTTCGCTCTCACTTGCTCGGGCTTCGCAGATGGATTCACTGCGAACATCCAGGCTGCGATTCCGACGACGTGAGGAGTCGCCATCGAAGTTCCGTTCCAGCGGTCGAGTGTGGAGGCCGTCACCGGCTCTTCATTCACGATGGTGAACTTGCGAATGGCCATCTCTGTTTTCTTGTAATCCGCCCCCGCCATTTTCGAGAAATTGACCGAGAAGCCCAAGTGAATCTGTTCCCACGCGGTCGTGCCGGAGTAGAACAAGCCTGGCTCCGAGAGATCGACCTCGCGATCGACCCAACCCGTTTCGCCTCGCTGGTAATACGCCGGCAACATCCAAGATGAAATTCCGCCCGCCATCACCGAGCCGGTCACCTCCTGTGACCAGTCGACCTTCGGGAACACGTACTTCATGTGGGCGATCATCGCGTAACGCTTTTCGGGATCGGATTTCACCGTTTGCTTCGTGTAGAGGAGATTGAAGAAGTCGAATTTGGCTGATGGCGAATAGCCGCCCGCCGGCTTGAAACTCAAACAGGCACCAGCCGTGTCGCCGCAGCTCGTGTGGCTCCAACCACTAGGCGCTGCAAGACCGACGTTGGTCGCCTGACTCTCTTTCCACTCATTCGCGCGCGTGTCGTTCATGTCGAGGGCGAAGACCTGCTTGCGATTGCGAAACGTCACGTCGACGATCGTACTCAAGATCTCGGCGCCGGGCGCGAAGACATCGACCGTCTTCACACCGAAGTTCGAAAACTTCGCCGGTTCATCCACACGAGTGCTCGCCCCTACCGACACGATGTTCGGAAGATCGTAGCCGGAGGGGTAATACTCTTTCTGATCGGTGTCCACGCCGTCATTGCCTGCGGCCGCGACGAACAAGATACCGGCGGCGCGAATCTTCTTTAGCGCATCGAACTCCGCTTGATCGAATCGAGTCGAGCCGTAGCTCGCGTTGATGACCTTCACGTTGGCATTGAGCGCGGCATTCAGCGACTTCAAGATCGATCCCGATGTCGCGAAGCCGTACATCGTGAACGCTTTCAAGATCACGAACTCGACGTTGGGATTCACTCCTCGAATCCGCGAGCCCGGCGCATGCGAAGCGCCGATGATGCCTGCCACGTGCGTCCCGTGCCCGTGATAGTCCTGCAGATTGCGATCGCCGCTGATGAAGTTGTAGCTCTTCGCTAAATCAATGCGGCCCGTGAACTCGGCACTCTGCATGTCGATGCCTGAATCGATCACCGCCACTTGAACTTTACGATCCGCCCCCGGCACCGAGCGCAAGTATTGCCATGCGGGCACCGCACGAATGTCGGCACCCGACGGATTCTCGAGTGCCCACTGATCGGCGACGATCGCGGACGGCTCTACCGACAACGCAATTCGCTTCACGAAGTTCGGCTGAACCCGCTTTGCTCCTGCCAGAACGAGACCGTTCAGTGCGGGACCATTCGCGCGCCGCTGCTCGTCCTCGACAAGATGATAACCAAATGGGAGCACTTCTAGGTGTCGATAACCCCCGCGCCCGAGCGCCGCACGAAACTCCCCGAGCGTCTTTCCCGTCGTCGCGATGAACTGACCCTCGACGACCTCGGGCACCGGAAGAGCCCCGACTTTGGCGTAAGCTTGCGACGAACAAACGACGATGATCCAAATCAGCACTGCTCTCATCGATCCTCCTGATGACACACGCTTCCCTCCCTTCATCGTCGAGGTAACGCAAGGCATCTTCAAGTTCTTCTCAGGGACCGGTATCATCGGAGCTCACATGATCGAGATCAAACATGCGACCGAATCCGACGCGCAAACACTCGCCGAACTTGGCCGATCGACGTTCATCGAGACGTTCGCCAAAGACAATCGGCAAGAAGACATGGACATGTATCTTGCGAAAACTTTCGGCCTCGATATCCAGCGCGAGGAGATTCGGGATCCGAATCGCATAATCGAAATCGCGTGGAGCGAGAACCAGCCCGCTGGCTTTTTGCATCTTCTAATGAATGGCGAAACCGATCCCTCAGTAAAGGGCGAAAGGCCGATCGAGCTCTTGCGTCTCTACGTCGATTCGAAATGGCATGGTCATGGCGCGGGCGCAGCGCTAATGGACCGATGCCTTAGCCTCGCACGCGACGGAGGCTTCAAGACGATCTGGCTCGGAGTGTGGGAGCGAAACTTCCGCGCTCAAGCGTTTTACAAAAAGCATGGCTTCGAAGTCGTCGGTCAGCATATCTTTCGATTAGGCACCGACGATCAGCTCGACCTCATCATGGCTCGTTCCCTTTGAAAGCGATCACGGTATGAATCCCAAAAACCCACTCGAAGGCGTCACTCTCGAAACGATCGTGACCAAACTCGTCGAGAACTACGGATGGGAACGCCTCGGGGACAAAATTCGCATCAAGTGCTTCATCGAGAACCCGAGCATCAAATCGAGCCTCACGTTCCTTCGCAAGACGCCTTGGGCACGCACGAAAGTCGAACAGCTCTACATCTGGCGTGAGAAAACCGGCTGGGATCCGCGCGACAACGCGAAGTAAATTGCGTTCACTTCCGGCGCCGGAAGCAGCTCCGCATCAATCTTCGAAGCTCCGTGACCCGCGTCGAGCCGGCGAATATCGTCGGATCACTTCCAAGGAGCTTCAATGCGCATCACTCCAGTTCTCGTCGCTTCCGCACTCCTCGTGACAACGCAAACCCACGCTGCACTCTGCCCGACTTGGGGCGAGCCCGTGACCGTCGGAAAAATCGATACTAACTCCCTGCCCGAGGCCAGTGGGCTTGCCGTTTCGAAAACCCACACGGGTCGGCTCTATCACATTAACGACAAAGGCAACGCACCGACCGTTTTCGTGACCGACAAAGCCGGAAAGATCACGCAGCGATTCGAAGTGTCGCTCGCTAGCGCGTCAACCGCCGACACTGAGAGTCTCGGCTACGGTCCCTGCT
>JAZKJB010000243.1:0-19331 GCA_040384505.1 Bdellovibrionota bacterium
GGCACTCAAGAAATTGAAATCTCCCGAGGACCTTGGCGGTTGCCACGTTTACGTGTCGCTCGAGCCGTGTGCTCATCAGGGCCGAACGCCGTCGTGTGCGAAGACGTTGGCGCCGTTGAAGCCCGCTTCCGTCACTTACGCCGTCGAAGATCCGAATCCTCTCGTCGCAGGAAAAGGTGCGGCGATCTTGCGCGAGGCTGGAATCCGCACGGAGCTCCTCGCAAATCGGACTGACATCACTGACCGAGCCGCGCTCTATGCCGAAGCCGAAGAGCTCGCCGAAATTTTCCTACACGTTCACCGTACTGGAACTCCGTTCGTCGCGGTGAAAGTCGCGACTTCGCTCGATGGACAGATGGCGATGTCGTCTGGTGAAAGCAAATGGGTGACGGGTGAAGCCGCACGCGAGCACGTGCATTTAGTACGCGCTCAATACGACGCGGTGGCCATCGGGCATACGACTTTCCTCACCGACGAGCCTTCCCTCAACGTGCGCCACGCGAAGTTTCCGAGCTACTCGAACAAAGCGGTGCTCTTCGATGTCGCCGGGCTTTCGTTCGAGAAACTCGCGAAGTCGAAACTCGCTTCCGTTCGTCCTCCCGAAAACATCATCGTCGTGACCGGCGAAGACGTTCCAAAGACATCGACGTCATTTCGCCAGCTCAAGGTCCGACGAGACGGGGAGGGAAACTTTGAAATGAAGATGCTCCTCGAGGGCTTGAAGGCGGAAGGGCTTTCATCGCTTCTCGTCGAGGGCGGTTCGTATACATATGCTCGGTTTTTCCAGGCGAACGCCGTTCAGCGTCTCCACGTGTACATCGCACCGATTCTCATTGGTGGCCGTCACGCGATGTCTTGGGCCCAGCATTTCGGCGGCACGAAACTCAGCGAGAAAATCGAACTCCAAAACGTTCGTCGCGCGGAATTCGGCCCCGATCAGTACTGGACGGCGCGAATCGGAAGTGGATCCGATCCGCGATGATCAGCGCTTGAGTTTTCGAATCGTTTGCTCGAGCACCGTTCTGAGCAGACGCAATTCATCTGGTGTCGGCGTGCGAGACATAAGAATTCTATTCAGAGTCTTCTCGATGTTGATTCGTGGAGAAGAAACGTCGAAACCGAGGGCTTCGAGCCAGCGTTTCACGGAATTTCTCTCGTCGACGACGCCTTCGAGCTGCGCGTCTCCGGCCACGGCGTGTGGCGCCTGAACGGAATCCAACTCTGATCGAACGATATACGACGCCAGCAGAACCGCGTGCGAGAGATTCAAGCTCGTGATCGTGCCGTAAGTCGGAAGTCGGCAGACGAAATGGCAGATCTCCATTTCTTCTGCCGAGAGGCCATCGTCTTCGGGGCCGAACATCAGATAAATTCTCGTCGATGCCGAGTGAATGCGATGTTCGGGATCCGAAGTCGCCAACTTCAACGTCGCGACGAGATCCTCCGAAATTTGAAGTCGTGCATCTTTTCCGCTGAGCGCGATCCTGACGCCTTCGCCTTCGGCCGCGGTGAAGTCGGCGAGCGAGTCGTAACGAATCAAACTCGCCAAGACTTCTTGAGCGTGTGCAGCGCCTTGTTTCGCGTCGACGTCGATTTCTCCTCGTGCGCCGATCACGACCAAGCGATCGAGACCCATGTTCGCCATCGCGCGTGCGCACATGCCGACGTTGCGGCCGTAGATCGGGCGGTTCAAGACGACGACGATGCGATTTTTTTCGAAGGTGGAGGACGTCATTTCAATACGCTCAGGCCTTCGTCGACCCGCGCGCGGACGTTCGCATCTTTCTCGGAGAGATTTCCCAGTTCCATCTCGACCCGGGCGAGCCAGCTCTTCGAGGGAAGTTTTCGACCGAGTTCGAAGATCTCCAGGCGAATGAGCCAATCGTGCGGGAAGTCCGCTTCGATCTTCGAGTAGACGCGCTCGAGGCGGTCGGATGCCGCATCATCCGCTTTCATGATTCCGCCCGACAGCTCGTCACGGATGTGACCGACTTCCTTGTAGAGCTCGTGTTTATAACTCTCGATCGGCGTGATCGGTTTGCGCGGAATCAATTTCGCGACGAAATCCTCCGTCGAGCCGTAATGCTCGCGATCGGCAGGCCCACCGAACACCGAGATAACTCGGGAGCCGACCGCCATGTCGTAAACTCCCCAAGCAGGCTGGAAGAGCACTTCCGTGCCACGGGTGACCGTGCAGTCGTCGAACGCGATCACGATCAAACGATTCGTTTTCGGGTGTCGCGTGAACTGGCGCACTTTTCCGCGGACGACGACTCCACTGTGAAAGCGAAGCTCGGAGATCGCGCCTTTTTTTATTCCCGCGCGAGCGAGTGCACCGTCGTCGAGATCCGAGAGAGCCGCATCGACACCCACGAGCCCGCCGACCGGCGATCCGAAGCCGTCTTTGTGGTACTGCCGTCCATGCCCTTGTAGTTCGCGACCTTCGACACAGAGTTGGCTCGGGCCATTGAAGCGCAGATAGACCGGAATCGTTTCCTCTCTGTCGAAGGCCTTCAAAACTCCCGAGATCTGGAGTCCGCTTTCGAGCTCGACCGTGTTCACGGTCTCGGCTTTGACGGCTTTCTCGAGACCTTCGACGCCACCTCGCCGGAACGCCATGCGGTTCGCGAGCTGTTCGAGGACGACATACAAATGATGGAAATCAGGTGTGACGAACAACTGCGGCTGCTGTTCGGTGATGTCGTAAGCGTAGCCGATACAATCCACGGTCAAAGGGATCTTCTTCACCTTGGCGGCCAGACAATTTTTCGCTTCGCCAACCGACGAGAGAAGGCCCGCACCGAAGATCTTCGGTGCGTCGAGTGGCCCGATGAGCCCGTATTCGGCCGTCCACCAATTCATGCGACCGAGATAAGCGGCTTCCGACACCTCGATGATCGCAGCGCTCACTTCCGCGAGCCGTTTCTCGGCCGCCTTGATTTCTTCCGGTGTGGAATCTGGATTTTCTTTCATGTCCGACAAAACTCGAATCGCTTCGTACTGATCCATGTCTTGGCGCGAGAGAATCGCCTTACTCGCGACTTGTGCGTACGCGCGTAGGTAGTTCGCGTACTCGGGCTCGATGAGGATCGGCGCATGGCCCGCGGCTTCGTGAACGATGTCGGGTGCCGGCGTGTAGCCGATGTGATCGACGGTCCTGAGATCCGAAGCGATCGGGAGGTATCCATACGCCTGAAGCTCCATGAACGCGGCCGGAGGAATGAAGCCGCTCACGGGAACCGCGCGCCAACCGAACTTCGAGAGTTTCTCGCTCATCTCTTCGATTCGTGGAATTCGATCGACCGAGATGCCGGTCTTCGCAAGTCCCTCGAGATAGCAAGGGTGCGCGTGCGTGGAGAGGAACGAAGTGAGCTGCCGCATGATGAAGCGCCACACGGCTTGGTCCACCGGAGTGTAGCGTGAGTAATCCTGGTCGACGATGTAGCGCTTGAGATGAGCCGGTAACATGGTCTCTCTCTTTCCCTTACAAGAACGAGTCGCCGTTTGGCTGTGCGCCCTTCGCGAGATAATTGCGGACGTAATCTTCGACACCGCGCTCGAGCGACCACTTCGGCTCCGAGAGCCCGAGCGCCAACAAGCGATCCATCTTGGCTTCCGTGAAATACTGGTAGGCGTCGCGAATGACCGCAGGAATGTCGATCCAATCGATGTCCATGGGTCGATTCATCGCTTTGAAAGTGTTCGAAGCGAGATCGAGCCAAGTGCGCGCTTTGCCATAGCCCATGTTGTAGATTCCGGATTTCATTCCGGGCTTCGATAGAGCCTCGAGGTGCCATCGCGTGATGTCTTTCACGTAAACGAAATCACGGAGCTGCTTGCCGTCTTCGAAATCTGATCGGTGCGACTTGAACAGTTTCAGCCGGCCCGTCTCGGAGATCTCGTTGAACGCTTTGTAAACGACGCTCGACATGAACCCTTTGTGCGATTCGTTCGGGCCGTAGACGTTGAAGAAGCGGAAGCCCATCCACAATGGCGGCTGCGCTTTCTGTTTCACGGCCCAGGCGTCGAACGTCGCTTTCGACTGGCCGTACGGATTCATCGGTTTGAAAACGTCGGGAGGAGTCGCGTCGTCGAAACCGTTTTCACCGCCACCGTAAACCGCACCGGAACTCGCGTAGAGAAACTTCTTCGAGTGTTTCGTGCACCAATCCCAAAGCCGACGAGTGTATTCGACGTTGTTCTCGTTCAAAAATGCGACGTTTTTTTCGGCCGTCGAGGAACAGGCACCCATGTGCAAGATCGCCTCGACATTCGAGATCGCTTCGGGAGTTCCCAGAAATGCCCAGATCTCGTCTTTCGAGAGGAACTTCGAGTAGGTTCGTTTACGCAGGTGATCGGGTCGATCTGTCGGTGAAATCGTGTCGACGCAAACGATGTCGGTGCGGCCCGCCTGGTTCAATTCCCAGACGAGAGCGCTACCGATGAATCCCGTTGCCCCAGTGACGATGATCATAGGCCACGGTTCTAGCCCGGGATCGTGGCTGTGACAAGGAACGCGGCGGTTCAGATGTCTTCTTCGAAGTCCTGGGAGATGTTGACGAGCTCTTGGAAAAGGCGGCCAGCGCCAGAGTCCAAGCTCGCCGCTTTGGAGCGTCGCCCTGGACGGGCGTGCGACGGAGCCTGGTTCGCGATGAACAGGTCGATCGCGGACTGGATTTCAGCCGACGTGAGGCCCTTGCGTTTCGCGTTCAAAATGGCATCGACGATGTACTCCGCACCGTTGCCCGTGATGCGGCCCGCACGGTTCTGGTCGGTCGCGCGAACACGCCAAGCGAGCAACGACGCTTTCGAGTCGATGTCGAGGGCCATGATCACGTTCGAATAATGAGTGAGGAAAGTTTCGACCTTCTCTCGGAGCGGACCTTTCAGCTTTCGATCCGCGCGCTTCGCGAACGAAGACGCCATGACGTCGAGCAGTTCCGAGGCCGAAGGCAAAGCCGGCCATCTCTCGGGGAGTTCGCGAAGAACGGCGCGCAGGTTGAAAACCGCAGGACGATTCACTCCGTCGGGAAGCTTCTTCGGTCCCGCTTTGGTTTTCATCTTCTCGAGAACGAGGAACGACGAATAGAGTTTCTCGACGTCGTTCATGTGCTTTTTCATCAAGAGGGCAATTTGGTCGTCGCTGCAACCGACCTGACCGAGGAAGACCCGACGAAGCTCGCGGTCGAATTCGCGATCGAACTCGCGAACCGCCGCGTGGTGTTCGAAATCCTCGAACGAGCGACGTTTTCCGGTCTCCAGGAAATTCACGGCTTGAGCGAAAACCTGGATCGCCAGACGCGCTTTGCCGCGCTGTTCGTTCAAGTTCGTCGAGAACCGTTGGACGTCGTCGTAGCGATATTGATCGTGGCGGAGCCCGAACTGACGGATGCTTCCGTAGTCGATGATCCCCGCATCGGCGAGCACGTTGTCACCGTCCCAGTCGAGCCAAGCGAAGATGTATTGGCGCTCGAGGCGCGCGGTGAATCTCGCGAAATTGATCGAAAGCTGCTTCAGCACTTTCGCGAAACGCGAAGGGTCGTTCGGCGTGATCGTGGAGGCGCCGTTCTCGAACTGACGCTTGATGAAGTAATCCATCGATTGGCGAAGCTGATCGCTGCGACCTTGCTTCAGATACAAGAAGAAGTGAGCGGGGCGAATCAAGTTGGGAGCCGCACGCACGCCGATCCCGCAACCTTTGCCTAAATCGATCACCGTCAGAACGCGCTCGGTGCCGAGACCGTTCAAGTGAAAGATCTCGGACATGACGGCTGAGCCGATGAGCTCGGTGACGTCGGCAAGACCACAACCGTAGCCGAATTCTTCTTCACCGGTTCTCAAGGGGCGCTGAGCTTCGACTGCACCGGGGGAGAGGCAAGTGACGCCCGTCCCTCGACTCGAAACGTCCCAGGTCATCCCGCGACGGCGGAACGTTCCGTTCCAGATCGAGCGGCCATCACCCGACGTCTTACCTTGCTTGTTCGCGTGTTGGAGCTGCAGGTAGCGCGTCGCCATGTACGGATGAACTTTCATCGCGTCTTTCGGCGGAAGATTCCCGTTCTGCTGATCGTATTCGTTCACGATCTGCAGGGCGAAAGTGTCGAGGATCTTCTTCGTCAGTGCCGGCGTGAGCTCGTTCGGATGTTGCGAAGGCAAGAGCCCCATCTCGCGAGCGAGAGCGAAATTGAAGTAGAGAACTTTTCCGCGATCGAGTCGACGCACGGGATACGAGACGAAACCATCCGGGACTTCGTTCTGCCAAGGATGACGTCCATCGATCTCGTCGAACGTTTCATACGCTCGAGTCGAAGGTTGAACGGTGGGTTTGTTCGTCGCGATCCGTTTCGACATCTCTCTCCAATGCTGCCTATTACTATTGCACCTGACCTGAGGCGTTGGCGCAATCTGTCGCATTAAGAGAATCGGCATTTTTTCCGCCGACTTGAGGGACTAGCCTCGTCGAGAGTCTTGAATCGAAGTCGTAACTCGACGTTGGTGAAGCGCTCCGAGGGTCAATCGATCCATTCGATGGGAGCGATGCCGCCGCCGGGGGTGTGCGAATTGGTCAGCTGCCCTTGATACAAACGGGCGAGCGCGAGTTGGATTCGGTCGCGGTAAACGAAGAAACGCAGATCGAATTTGAATTCACCGAGAGTCGTCGCAGGCACGTATTCTTGCGCGACGTAGTTCGAACCCGTAACCGTTTCGAATGCATTTCGCGAAATCGAAGAGCCTCGATAAACGGCCTTCGAGCCGAATGAACGACGTGGTTTGAAGAACCATTTCTTCCGATCGGACCAAAGCTTCTCTTTGTCGACGGACGGATCGATCGTGATCGACGGAATCAGAGTCTTGCGAATCGCTTCTTTCTGCGAAGCCGAAAGCGCGGACGCCTCGAGAACGCCAGGTTGGCAGAGCTCGAACAAACGCTCTTTGTCGGCGAGAAGCCGATACTCGTGAGGATGCGGAGTGATGCAAGCTAGGTTTCGATCAGTGGCTTCGCGAAGGGCCGAAACTCTCGAACTCTCGAGATAGAAGTCGGTATCGCGATTGTAAACGAGATCGATCGGGCCGTGGGTCCCGACCAGACGATCTCCTTCGACGCGAAGGCGCGAGGTATCCTCGATCGAAACGTTCCAGCCATGGCGGCGGAATAACTCTTCGTACATCTTGAACTCGACGAACAGCCGCTGATTCTCGGGGTGTTCGTCGACGATCGCGACGGTCTTGAGTTTGTGGCCGGGTCTCGCGACGTCGTGCTCGCTCTCGAAACACTCGACGATCTCGCTTCGGAAATCGCGCGAGAACTCGCGCGCCGACTTCTTCGTTTCCATCAGCGCGTCGACCACCAGGCTCGTCGATGCGTTGGTGTTGATCTCGATCAGCCGCAGTCGTCCTTCGGGGTCGACGTGAAAATCGTAACTCATCAAAATCGAAGAGTTGCCGGGAACGGGAACCGCGGGATCGAGTTCGCTCAAGCGGCCGGAGCGTTCGGGCTCACCGCGAAGCGCGAAGAAGGCTGCGACGATTTCCCGTGCCTGCTTCGCCAAATCTCGAGGCAGGCGCACGGGCTGCGACGAGACGATGAGGGGTGAAACCGCCTTCCGCAGATCGATCTCCCGTGCGGTTTCGGGATAAAGCACCGCGAGGCACTTCAGCAGTTCGTCGTAGAGAGGATGAGTCGCGGGTTCGGGGGAATTCACACCTTCTGTAGTTGCCATTGTTTCATCGGGGCGGCAAGACTGGGCGCGGAACCACGTGAGGTCGTGCATGCGCATCATCAGCTGGAACGTGAACGGAATCCGCGCCGTCGCGAAAAAGGGCTTCGTCGAATTCATCGAGCAGGCCGATCCCGACATTTTGTGCCTGCAAGAAACGAAAGCCCACCGTGAGCAATGCGAACCCGAGCTGCACGAGCCCGCCGGTCGCAAGAGCTATTGGTCGTCGGCGAAACGCAAAGGCTACTCCGGGACCGCGACGTACGTTCGCAAGAATCAAGAACCGAAGAAGGTCCTGGAGGGCATCGGGCAGGAGGAGTACGACTCCGAGGGCCGCTTCGTCATCACCCAGCACGACGACTTCACTCTCTACAACATCTACTTCCCGAACGGCGGCTCACGAGAAGAGCGGCACCAATACAAGCAACGGTTTCTCTACGATCTGAATGCTCACTTGAAGCCGCAAGTCGACGCGGGCAAGAAGATCATCGTCGTCGGCGACTACAACGTCGCGCACACCGAGATCGACGTCTACGATCCCGTCGCGCTCAAAGACGAGAGCGGCTTTCTTCCCGAGGAACGCGTTTGGTTCGATTCGTTCTTGAAACTCGGCTTCGTCGACACGTTTCGCCACTTCCACGCCGGAGAAAAAGATCGATACACGTGGTGGTCTTATTATTCGAAGGGCCGCGAGATCGGAAACCGCGGCTGGCGTATCGACTACGTCTGCGTGACGAAGAATCTTCTCGACCGCTGTGTCGCGGCCGAAGTGCTCGACGGTGTGATGGGCTCGGACCATTGCCCCGTCGCGCTCGACATGAAGTGAGGAATTGAGTGGGCTTGCTCCTCTTGCTCTATCCCATCCTCGAAATCCTGACGATCGTTCGCGTGGGCGGAGAGATCGGCGTGATGAACACGCTCTTCGCTTTCGTCGCAGCAGGAGTTCTTGGCCTCGGGATCGTGAAGACACGAGGGAAGTTCATGCTCGGCAATTTCCAGGCTTCGCTAGCGCGAGGGGAGATTCCCGCGGGACAGGCGCTTCATTCGATCATGATCATCATCGGGGGCTTCGGTTTGATGGCCCCAGGATTTCTCTCGGATGCGGTGGGGCTCTTGCTGATTTTGCCAGGGTCACGCCACTTGATCGCGCGCTACATGAAGTCGACTCTCGAGCGTAAGATGCGCTCGGGATCCTTTCGAATCTTCACCGCCGGCAACGTTCCGCCATTCGGTGCGAACCCGCGACCGCCCCAGCAGCCCGGCGAATGGCGAGACGTCTCTCCGCGCGAGATTCGCGGCGACGTCATCGAAGCCGAAGTCGTCGAGCGCACGACTCGCGACCCATCGTCGAGCGACGACTCGAATTGATCCGCGAAAACGTTCGACTATCGTCTCGGTTTGATCCGAGTCGATGTCTCGCGTTTCGAAGCCGGAGTAGTTTTGTTACTGTAAAAGGGCATGACACAAAAAATTCGCCTCAGCTTGTCAGTGGCCGCCACGGTCGCCATCGTCGGTCTCCTTCCCATGATCGCGCGTGCGGAAGCCGTTTGCGTGACTCAGCCGCATACCAACTTGCGTAAAGGCCCGACGGCGAAAGACCCGGTGTCGTGGACGGTCTCCGAGAACATGCCGCTTCTTCGCATGTCGACGAAGGGGACGTGGTCACAAGTGAAAGATCTCGATGGCCAAGTTCATTGGGTTCCGTCGAAGTCATTGAGTTCGCGTCGCTCGTGCGCGGTGATCAAATCGAAGACGGCGAAGCTTCGCCGTGGCCCCGGACCGAAAGAACCGACCGCGGACCTCGAGATCGCGGACAAGTACACGCCCTTCCAGAAGATCGACCGCGACGGCGCCTGGTTGCTCGTCCAAGACGAGTACAACGGCCGTTACTGGGTGAACGAGACCAACGTCTGGCTCCCCATGGTCCGCGCCAGCGTCTCTTTTTAAAAGAGTCGGGACACTATTCCCCGGAGTGCGGCCCCACCGCACGATTGCTAACAAAACTATGATTTAAGATTAGAACCGAACTCTATAAGATGAGCGCGTTCGAATCGCTTCGTGCCAAAGCGAAACGAAATTCACTTGTGTGTACGATTGGTTATGGCTGTAAGGGAATTTAAGAAATAGTACTTGCATAAAAATTCAGGCTTGTGTCTAAATATACCAGTTCCAAATTGGCACTGCGTATTTAGAAGGCACACCATCGTGAGGGGGCTTATGGGATTGGTAGAAGCGAAGCTGGTTCAAGAGTGTAAAAGACGTCTTCTCGAAGCGAAGATGGATTTGTTGAACCGAGTTCGGGATACCCGCCGCGATCTGACCTTCGAAGACAAAGGCGGCGACGAAGCCGACCAAACGGTCCGCATCTTGGCTGAAGCCGAGATCTTGACCCTGAACGAACGCCTCCGCAGCCAGCTCCTCGAGATCGAATTGGCTCTCTCCCGAATCGAAAGCGGCGCTTACGGCGTTTGCGAAGAGACCGAAGAGATGATCGAGAAGGATCGCCTGTTGGCGATCCCCTGGACCCGCCTCTCGATCGAAGGCGCAGAGATCCGCGAGAGCGTGAAGAAGCGCTACGCGCGCTGATCCGAATACAAAATCGAGTTCTGAATGGAAGCGCGGCCCAAAAAGCCGCGCTTCTGCTTTTTAAGGTGCCGTGCTCCCTTTTCGGGAGTGACACCTCGGGTGCTTTGTTTTGGAATTGCGGCAACCACGGAGGTTTCGATGAAAGCCCTGTTCGCCGCAGCCCTGCTTCTCGTTTCGCTGAACGCCAACGCCTTCGATGTCTTGAGTTGTTCGTCGAGCGAAATCATCGATGGCGACAAGTCGACTGTCCAAATGAGTATTGAGATCGTCGAACTCGAATATGAGTCGAATACGATTTGGTTCGAGTATCAGATTCCTTGGGTTCTGCACTCGTTCCCAGGAAAGCTCGAGATCGTTTTCAGCCGCGATCTCGAAACGAACGAAGATCAGTACGACCTCAACGTGACCGATCCGAACTCCAGCTGGACGGTTACGATCATGGGATCGAAAGCGCACTACGAAACGTCGACGTTCGATGCGCAAACGGGGAAGCGTTTCGACTTGGTTCTGGATTGCAGCGTCGGGTCTGCGGCGCCGTGAGCCGGGAAGCTGACAGTGGGCAGATCGGACGGCGAACGGCATCAGCATCCGCCATCTGCGATCAGCAACGGCGATCGGCTGACGGCAGCCGCGAACGGCAACAGCAACAGCGAACTGCTACAGCCAGCGGCTCGCGGCCAACTGCCAACGGCGTTAGCGCCCGTTGATCAAATCGATCTCTGATTGCGATTGGCGCTCCATCACCTCGGCGATTTCTTCCGCCGAGTGGAGTTTCCCTTTGCCGATACCCGGGCAGTAGGCGGCGACTTCTTTTTTCCAGGTTTTCGCGTTCATCACTTCCGGCCAGAAGGGCCAAGTGCGGCACTGCTCGGGACGGCCTTCGTAGACTCCGCAGCGGTTTCCGCCCTGGAGGAAACGGCAGTCGCCGTTCGGCGTGTCTTCCTTCAGGTGCCAAACGCCGTCGGTTTGGCTCAAGTGCTTCTTCGAGAATTCGCGCGGCGAGAGCCCGACGACCTTCGCCATTCGCTTGCGATCGGTGAGGTTCATGTACACGAAGCCGTACTGGCCCCGCGACACACAGCACTTTCCCGAGCCCTGGCATTCGAAGCGAACACCTTTAGCCCACCACTCCGGTTTGGGAGGAGGGGAAGACTTCAGGATTTTCGCATTTTCCTTTTTCGCCTTCGCCATCAGCGAGCACCTTTCGCGAAACCGTTGGAAACCATCGACCAGCCACACATCTTGAAGAGCAGGCGGGCTCCGACGTTTCCGTTCCATTCGTCATCGCCGCCTTCGGGCTCCGCGACTTCGTTCAAGTCGAAGCTCACGATCTTGCGGCCGCTCTCCGAGACGGTCGCGAGAAGGGCCAATCCCTGATCGAAGCTCAAGCCACCCGGAACGGGAGTTCCCGTGTTCGGACAAAGTTCGGGGGAAAAGCCGTCGATGTCCCAGGAGACGTGAACGTTCTTCGGAAGTTTGCCCACGATCTCGTCGCAGATCGCCTGCCAGCTCTCGCCGCGGTTCAAGCGACGTTTCGTCAAAGGATCGAAGTACGTTTGGACGCGAGCGGCGTTCTTCTTGATGTAGTCGTACTCGCCAGGAGAAAAATCGCGGATGCCGACTTGAACGAGCTGCGCCGGTCGAACATTCTCCATCACGTTGAACATGATCGATGCGTGCGAATGTTCGTAACCTTGATATGCATCGCGAAGATCCGCGTGAGCGTCGACGTGCAGGATCCCGAGATCTCCACCGAAATGCTCACACGATGCTCGAATCAATCCATACGGCGTCGAATGATCGCCGCCGAGCAATGCCGGCACTTTTCCAGCGGCGAAAATTTCCTTGGACTGCGAGTAGACCCAGTCGTTCACTTTTCGCGAAGCTAAATTGATCTCGACTTGGATGTCCTTCGCTTCGCGATCGTTTTCGCGACCGTCTTCGAGGGCCGCGACGAACTTCTTCGCTTTCTTTTTCAACTCGCGGCCGAGCTTGGCGATGTCGCTCGGCTCGTCACGCAAGTAGTAGCCCGCCATGTAGGCGTCGCCGGTCTCGATATCGAAGAGATCCACTTGACGACTCGCCCGCAAAATCGCAGCAGGACCGCGTGACGCACCGTCGCCGTAAGATGTCGTCACTTCCCATGGCACTTGGAGAATGTGGAGTTTGGCCTGTTCAGCTGTGAAGGGGAGGCCGAAGATGCCGGAGTCGGCTGCAGCAGTGTTATTCGGGTCGAAAGTCATCTTTCGCAGTCTCCAGCGAGCGGTTTCAGTGGAGCCGATTGTCTACCACGCGCTCGCGAGTGGTGTCGAAAAAATCGTCGCGAACCAAGGGTTTGGGCGCGTTTCGGCCCCGTAATCACGCTTGTTTTTTCAATCGCGATCAAAGAGAGTAGGGGCACTTTTTCAAGCCGAACTCATCGAAATTTTAGGGGGCTGATCCGAATGAAAAACTGGAATCTCGCAATTCTCGCGCTCGCAATCGCCGTTAGTGGTGTGGCGTTCGCTGCCGAACCAGGCGCGGTCGGAAACCCGGGCGCTCCTCAGGGTGGTACGTTCCTCGAAAATCTCGGACTCGAGCCGGAGTCGCTCAATCCGATCACGTCGACCGACATCTACGCTCGACAAGTTCAAGCCTACACGCTCGATAGCTTGATGGAGCGCGATCCCGACACTTACGAGTGGGTCCCGCAGCTCGCGGAAAAATACGAAACTTCGAAAGACGGCAAACAGTTCACGTTCACGCTCCGCAAAGGCGCGACGTGGAGCGACGGTAAGCCGGTCACCATCGAAGACGTGAAGTTCTCCTTCGACGTCATCTTCGACACGAAATACAACGCCGCCCACCTTCGCCCGTACTACGAGAACATCGAGAAGGCCGAAGTCGTCGGGACCGATCAAATCAGATTCACGACCAAGACGAAGTACTTCGACAACTTCTCCGTCGTCGCGGAGCTCACCGTTCTCCCGAAGCACATTTACGGCAATCCGACCGAGGGGATGAAGCTCAACCGTTCGCTCGTCGGCTCGGGTCCGTACGTGATCGAGACTTACGACAAAGGACAGTCGATGGTTCTCGCGAAGAACAAAACTTGGTGGGGGAACGGCTTGCCCCAGATGAAGGGTCGCTGGAACTTCGAGAAGATCCGCATGCGCTTCATCAAGGATTCGAACATCGCGATCGAAGCCCTCAAGAAGGGTGACATCCACTTCCATGAATTGACCGCTGAAGAATTCGCGAAAAAGACCGAGAACCTCCCGAAAACGGTCGTCAAAGTTCAAACACAGAACTTGGCTCCGAAGTCGTTCGGCTACGTCGGCTGGAACTTCAAGAATGAGATCTTCAAAGACCGGGACACGCGTCTGGCTCTCTATCACCTCATGAACCGCGACGAGATGAACAAGAAGTTCCGTTACGGCATGTCGCTTCCGGCGACGGGCCCGTGGTATCAGCAGAGCGAATACGCTGATCCGACCGCGAAACCGGTCTCTTACGACCCGAAAAAAGCCGTCGAGCTCCTGAAGAAAGTCGGCTGGACGGATTCGGACAAAGACGGGACTCTCGATCGCACGGTCGCCGGCGCGAAGAAGAATCTCTCGTTCACGTTGTTCTACGCGAACAAAGACAACGAGAAGTACTACGTCCTCTATCAGAGCGATCTCAAGAAGGTCGGCATCGACATGAAGCTGCAGTTGCTCGAGTGGAACGCGCTCTTGAAGAAGCTCGACGAAAAGCAATTCGATGCGGTCGCACTCGGTTGGGGCGGCGGTTCGGTCGACAACGATCCGAAGCAGATCTGGCACTCGGCTTCTTCGGCCGCGGGCGGTTCGAACTACATCAGCTACTCGAATCCGACGGTCGACAAAATGATCGACGAGGCTCGCGCCGAGCTCGACAAGAAGAAGCGCATCCCGCTCCTTCGCAAGGTCTACACCGAGATCGCGAACGACGTCCCGTACGCGTTCATGTTCAACGACAAGTACGTCATGTACGCGCACAACACGAAAGTCGGGAAGCCGAAGGACACCTTCAAATACCGAATCGGCAACGCCTGGTGGTGGATGACGGCTCAGTAAGCGCTTTGCGAACCTACTGAACTTTGGTACACAGAAGCCCTCGAGAGACCCTCGGGGGCTTTTTCTTTTAAATTCAGGTATCCGTCATCGGATGTCTGATTTCGGATATCAGAGTTAAACGATGTTCATCTATATCCTCCGCCGAACTCTGATGATGCTCCCGACGTTGTTCGGGATCACTATTTTGAGTTTCATCATCATCAACCTCGCTCCCGGAAGTCCGGTCGAGCAGAAGCTGCAGCAGATCCGTTTCGGGAGCTCGATGGGAAGCGGCAGCAGCTCCGGTGGAGCAGGCAACGCGCGCGGAGAAACCGGCGTCTCCCAGGAGGTCATCGATGCCCTCAACAAACAGTACGGCTTCGATAAACCACTGCTCGTTCGTTACGGCATTTGGATCAAGAACATCGCGACTCTCGATTTCGGACAGAGCTTCAAGTACGAAGAACCCGTCACGGGACTGATCATCAGCAAATTCCCGGTCTCTCTCACGTTCGGACTCGTCTCGTTCTTCCTGACTTATCTGATCTGTATCCCGCTCGGTGTCTTGAAGGCCGTTCGTCATGGTTCCGCGTTCGATCGAACTTCGACGCTCGTCCTCTTCGGGATGTATTCGATTCCGCCGATCATTCTCGGCATCTTGCTTCTCGTCTTCTTCGCGGGCGCGAGCTACTTCGATTGGTTCCCGATTGGCGGGATCAGGTCCGACAACTATTACGAGCTCACCACCAGCGGGAAGATCTGGGATCGTATCCATCATTTCATCTTGCCGCTCACTTGCTACATGGTGAACAGCTTCACGTACCTGACCTTCATGATGAAGAACTCCCTTCTCGACGTCGTGAAGCTCGATTACGTGCGGACCGCGCGCGCGAAGGGTCTTTCGGACAAAGTCGTCTACATGAAGCACGCGCTTAGAAACGCCTTGATTCCCGTCGTGACGGGAATGAGCGGACTGCTCGGCGTGTTCTTTTCCGGCTCGATCCTCATCGAGACGATTTTCAATCTCGACGGCATGGGACTGCTCGGCTTCACTTCGGTGAGTGCGCGCGATTACAACGTCCTGATGGGATTGATCTTCGTTCAAGCCTTGTTGTTCCTCATCGGGAAACTCATCACGGACATCTTGTACGTGATCGTGGATCCGAGGATCGATTTCGCATGATCGAGAGATTCCTCAACAACGAAAACAAGAAGAAGAGCTGGCGCCGGTTCAAGCAGAAGAAGACCGCGGTCATTTCGGTCGTCATCTTGATTCTCCTGTTGTTCTTCTCTATGACCGCCGAGCTCTGGGCGAACGGGAAGCCGCTGTATCTGCAGTACAAGGGCGAAACGTATTACCCGGTCTTCAAGTATTATCATCCGACTCAGTTCGGCCAAGAAGGCGTCGCGCAAACGGATTACCGTTCGCTCGAGCTCTCTAGTGACGACAAGATTTTCTGGCCGATCCTCAGATGGGATCCCTACGAGAGAAACGAGAAGCTCGAGGAGTTCCCGTCGCCACCGTCTTCGGTGAACTGGTTCGGTACCGACGAAGGCGGCCGCGACGTCGCCTCGCGATTGCTTTACGGCTTCCGTTACTCGATGGCGTTCGCGGTTCTGGTTTGGATCCTCGAGTCGTTCCTCGGGATGATTCTCGGTTCGATCATGGGTTACGCCGGTGGATGGACCGACTTGGTTGGTCAGCGCGTGACCGAGATCATGGAATCGCTGCCGTACTTGATGATCTTGATCACGCTCGTTTCGATTTTCACGCCGAGCTTGTGGTTGCTCGTCATCCTCTCGGTCTTCTTCGGCTGGATTTCCGTGTCGGTGTATTTCCGCGCGGAGTTCTTGAAGTTGCGTCGTCGCGAATTCGTGGAGGCCGCTCGCGCCCTCGGCGGAAGCCGCGCGCGCGTGATCTTCAAACACATCCTGCCGAACGCTCTCACGCCGTGGATCACGATCACGCCTTTTTTGATCGCAGGTAGCATTTCCGCGCTCGCGGCTCTCGACTTCCTCGGCTTCGGACTTCCGGCACCGACCCCGAGCTGGGGCGAGCTTTTGAACCAAGCTCTCAAGAACTTCCGTATTGCTTGGTGGCTCGCGGTCTATCCGTCGGCAGCACTCTTCCTCACCCTCACGGTTTTGAACCTGATCGGTGAAGGCGTGCGCGACGCGCTCGATCCTCGCAAGTAAATCTCACGAAATCAGAGCGAGTAGCTCTCGTTGATCTTGATTTCGACTTTGCCTTTTCCCTTGGGCATCACGACCAGGCCGTCGGTCTCATAGCCATTTTCGTCGGTGACTTCCATCGAGAGCGAATCGGATTCGTCGCTCAGCGAGAGTTTGTCGGTCTTCGCTTCCAAGGCTTCGATCGTCGACTTCGACGGATTCTTGAGACCGAGAACGGCGAGCTCGTCGAGCATCCGTTTCGCTTCCGTGGTCCACTTCGCCAAATCGTTCGGTTTCTTGAGCTGACCGTTCGTCACGTAGGTAATCGAAGTGCCGAAGTGGGCGCATCCGCCCTGTTCGATCACGACCGCGATTCCCGATTTTAGTTTGAAGGTCTCTTTCATGACGTGACCCCAACTCTTGGGAGTCGATTTCTTGAACGTCATTTTGTAGTTCTTCACGTTTTTTTGAGCTTCGGCTTTCAAGACGGCCGTCGGTGCAGCGGCGACGCAATCGTCGGCTCGCGCGGGAGAACCGAAGGCGAGAACGAGCGACGTCAAGAGTGTGATCACGGGAAACATCGAATCTCCATTCCGTTGCCGTTCAACGGTCCTTGAGGAACATCACCGGCACTTGAATGCCGCCACCACTTACGTTCACGCGCCAGCTCTTGTTCGTCGCACGAGTGATGAAGCCACCGACTTCGAAGTTCTGGAACGAGCCTCGCGACCAGTCGTAATGAACGAAGACACCGAGGTCCGAGATCACTTTACGTGGGCGCGAGAGGATGCCGTTGACCGCGAGTAAGTTGAGGTTCGTGCGTTCCTGTACGACCCATTCGTACTCGTTTCGCGGTTTGATCTTTTTCAAGTTTCGCGGGATTTCACGTCCCATGAAAACCTGATTCCCGCCGTAGCCGTCGGTATGCTTGAGAACGAACTTGTCGAAGCCCTCGAGCGTTCGCTCGACGTTGCCTTTCAGCGGAAACGCATCGAGGATCGCCGATCCGAGCTTGCGTGAGCTGCCGAGAAACTTTTTCCTGAGCGCAGGATCGTCGAGAAGGACGAGAATCATCTTCGCCGCGACGAGCCCCGAGAGGAACGGACCGTACTGCGGAGTTTTCGATCTCACGATATCGGCGTAGAGGTTTCGCCCGGCGAGGTAGTCTTCGAGCTCGAACGCGAAGCTGAGTTGAACGGCGTCGGGTTTCGCGCCGTCGATCGTGACTCGGCCGGCTCGCGACTTCACTTCCGTCTTCTTCAAGAGCGGGAACTCGTCATTGTCGACGTGCAGACGGAACTGCGAAGGAGAGATCAACGAGACGTCGACACCATGTTCACGGCCGACTGCGATCAAGTGCTCTTCGTCCCAGTTGTAGCTGTCGTACTGAATGCGCGCGATCTTGCGGCCGAGTCGAGACATGTTTCGAATTTCGGCCGAGGCCGTGTCGAGTGCGAAGACGCGCGAACGAAGCTCGGGAATCAACCGGAACATCGAATCCTGAATGAACGACGAACGCGCGAGGCCGTCGAAACCGATTTCGTTGATCTCGAGAAGCTTCGGCGGATTCACGCTCGAAGGATCGCCGACGATCGCCATGTCGAAGCGAAAGCTCCCGGTGATGCGTCCGTTGCGGTGGCGAAGAACGCCGAGCTCTTCGATCAGAAAATCTCGGATCGGTCCCCGCGGGACGATCGCTTTGATCTCATCGGCTGGGAGCGACAACAGACGAAGCGCGAACGTCGTGATGTCCTTTGCGGTTTTCTTGATGACGGGAAGATAAGAGGCGGGAAGAACGCGCGGAAGAATCGCACAGTCGGCGCCCGTCACGTCGGTCAACGGTGCATCGACGAAATGATTCCACACGGCCGTCTTGTGATCCGCATTGTCGTATTTGGCGAACAGCTTCTTGAGGCGCGCGGGAGTCTGTTCCAGATGATGGCCTTTGAGGTTCAGTATCAACGTCGGTCTCCGTCCTTCGAGTTTAGAGAGTCCACTCGTCGCGTACAATGGACATCCGATATCGACTGAGACATATCACTCGCGACTTAGGTCGCGTCGACGCTGGAATGGGACGCCTATAAACTTACGAAAGCGAGGCGGCGATCATCAGCAGCATGAAAAATTTCAAACGAATCGTTCTTGTCGTCGTCATTGCCACCGTCGTCGTGTTCGGGCTCGCTCTGCTGGTTGGGTATCTGCGCGACACCGCCACGCAGAATCGCAAGGTTTCGTACAAGAAAGACTTGGGCCGAATGCTCGGACTCACGCCAGGCGATCTCGTCAGTGTCCAGACGGGTTCCGATTCGGTCGGTTGTTCGTGGAACCCGCTCAACACGAAAGAAGCGGGAATGTACAAGAAGGCCGTCGAGCGTTTGCTTCGACTTCCAGTCTACGAAATGACGCCGGAAGCTCCCGAAGGCTGCAAGACGGCCTACTACGCCGCCGACGACATGAACTCATATAAGTTTCTGGGCGGTCGCCTGACGATTCCACCGTCAGGCCAATACCCACCGCCACCAACGGGCGTCTTCAGCAAATACTACCGAGTCTCGTTCCAAACCGGCGAGCAAACAGAACCACGCGAGTTCTGCCTCGAGGAAAAAGACTTTTTGATGGTTGTGGGGGTGATCAAAGAAAACCCAGCCTTGGCCGACTGTGAGATTTAAAGACGAGCAAAATCGGTAACCGTAGCGGTAGCCGTTCGGCGCACCCGTTTCCGTTCCGTTTTTCAGTTTTCCGTTTTGTGACTCAACCGAAAACGGTCAAACCGTACGGAAACGGGTGCCTCGAACGGCTA
>JAZKJB010000244.1:0-1982 GCA_040384505.1 Bdellovibrionota bacterium
CCTGTTCGGCAAGAATCCCGACATCTTCGACGAGAACGGAAACGTCCGTCACAAGTTCACGGAATCCAAGTGGCAGCAGTGGAACGATCGCTTGAAGGCGAGCCCGGATTACGACTGGCGCAAGCATTCGGCGAAGCAAAAGGCAGAGGCCAAGCCGCCTCCGCCGACCCGTTCGGGCAATTGAGTTTCTCGTTTCACGAATCAGTGACTCCGCGAGTCACCGTCGCTGCGGTCCAAAGCAAATTTCGATTCAGCTTTCTCTTTAGGCATGAACTGCAACTGTTTGCAGCACGCTGGCCAACTCGTCGCGTCTGAACAGCTTCTTGTCCAAGATTAGATTGTCCGCGGTTTGAAGCCCCTTCTAGAGTCTTTGCATGACCGCACACTGAGGGGGCTTTGAGTGCGATCTGTTCGCTTCTTCACAGTATTAGTGCTCGCGCTCCAACTCGGAGCCGTCGCACCGTCGTTCGCCGACGATGTCGAGCACTACGCGCCTCGCAAGCGGGCCCCCGCGAAGGTCGTCGACCTTCTCGCTTACATGAAATCCCACGTCATCACCGAGCCGATGGACGAAGTCGAAAAGCGCATCCCGAAGTACAATCGGCTGCAGCACTTCGGGCGGTGGGTCGACGTCGACAGCGATTGCCAGACGACGATGACCGAAGTCTTGATCCGCGACTCCGATCCGAGCGAACCCCTCGAGTTTCGAGACGCGCAACAGTGTGCCCTAGTCAAAGGCCTCTGGAACGATCCTTACACCGGCACGGCCTTCCGTGTGAAGACGGCGCTGCAAATCGATCACGTCGTGGCGTTGAAACACGCGTATGTCTCCGGCGCTCATGCCTGGGATCAACCTCGCCGCTGCACCTACTCGAACTACATGGGCAACGACTTCCATCTTCTCGCGGTCAGCGGTCACGAGAACATGTCGAAAGGCGCTCAAGGTCCCGACACGTATCTTCCTCCGAACGAGGCGTTTCATTGCGAGTACGTCGGAATCTGGATGAGGATCAAAGCCATCTGGAAACTCGACACGACTCCCGATGAAGTCGCCATGCTCGAGTCGGTGCTCAAGACGAAGCGCTGCTCGAAAGAGACGTACACGATGAAGGAAGCGGCCCTCGAGAACGAGCGAAAAGCGACCAATAACGTTCCGTCCGTTTGCGCTCGCGCCGCTGAAGCGACACCCTCCGACACGCTTTGAATGAAACCGACTCGTAAGTCAGTCGGACGACTTGGGCTGCTGGATGAGCCAGGTCAAGGCCGCCTCGCGGGACTCGAGTGAACCCTCGAGTTGAAGCATCTGAGCTTCTTTGAGCAAGGCGCCCATCCACGGACCGGGCTTGATCCCCGCGTTTTTCAAATCGTCTCCACTCAAGAAATAATCTCGAGTTTTCTCGGCCTGCCGCCCGACGGAATCGATCCACTTGGATCGATCGGCTTCCGTTTCCCAACTCGATCGAGTCGCCGCCAAGACGTCCGCGAGCTCGAGGGCTTCGCTCGCATCGCGGTGTCGCAAGGTGAGCGCGAGCTCTCCCCGTCTCATTTTCGACGGAGCCAGGAGATCCTTCGCCATCTTGAGTGAGAAAACGATCGCATCGCTCTTTTGGTTGTCGAGCTTGAGAGCTTTGAGATGACGATCCCGGAAATCTTTTTCGCCCGTTTCTTTCCACACGGGAAAGAAGAAGAGCGCGAGCAAGGTCGACATCGAAACCCGGCGCGAACCGATCGAAGCGAAGCGCTCGAGCCATTCGGCTTCCTCTCCCCATACGAACGGGGCCGATTCGGCGAGAGCGCTGGAGAGGAGTCCGGTGGAGAGCAAAAGACTCAAACCCTTCACGCGATTCGACGTCGCCAAAAGTTTCTCGATCTCGTCGCGAATTCTCTCGCGGCTGACGACCGAAACCTCGGGCGCCATGCGAACGACCACGTAACCTCGTTCTACGTCATGACGCCGGGCAATTTCGCGACGGCGGCGAGCT
>JAZKJB010000245.1:0-534 GCA_040384505.1 Bdellovibrionota bacterium
GTTTGTCGCAAGCTCGACCCTCGGGCGCATCCGCTTTTGAAGACGTACCTCTACATGTATGGGGGTCCGCGGACACTTTTACTCGTCGCGGCCTTGAACGTCGTCGCGGCCGTTTCGGCCTACTTCCTCGGTCTCGGGCTTTGGCTCTGGCTGCCCGAGGTCGCGACGGTGATGGCGGTCGCATGGGTCGTGAAGTGGCCCATGAAGTACAAATGGGGGGAGTCGGTCGCGACTCTCTCGCTCGTGATGCACATCTGGGCTCTGAGTTTCGCTTTCTTCTTGAGTTTCCGTGGTTGAAGTAAAGGAAGTCGCATGAGTTTTCTCCTGTTGTCGACGGCTCCGATCGAAGATTTCACCCTGCACGGCGGAGGCAAAGCGCGGAACATGGCGCGAATGTCCCAGGCCGGTGTTCCGGTGCCTCCCTGGTTTTGCGTTTCAAGTCGTGCGTTCGACGCGTTCGTGGAAGCGAACGGGCTCAAAGAGTTCCTCGGATCCATTTCGGTCGCGGGCGCGCTCACGCCAGGCGACGTGAAG
>JAZKJB010000245.1:544-2064 GCA_040384505.1 Bdellovibrionota bacterium
CCGCACCGACCATCGTGGCGCGATCGTGTTCGTCGCGGAAGAAGTCGAGCGTCGGTTCATCTCGGGCCGAGTCGATACGAAATTGAAAGATGCGATCGCAGTACAGATGGCCGCACAAGGATTGGACCGGGGTTTCGTCGCGGTTCGCTCGTCGGGCCTCGATGAGGATTCGGCCGAGAATTCGTTCGCTGGCCAGTTTTCGAGTTATCTCTTTCAAAAGGGTCTCGACGCCGTCATCGACTCGCTGAAAAAGTGTTGGGCCTCTGGATTCTCGGAGAGGGCCATCAGTTACCGGATCGAGCGTGGAATTCGACTCGATTCGATCGCCGTCGGAGTCGTGATCCAAAAAATGGTGAATGCGAAATCCGCAGGTGTCGCATTCTCGCGAAATCCGATTCGATGTCTCGATCGCGAAAGCCTTTTGGTCAGCTCCGTCTGGGGTCTGGGTGAAGGGCTCGTGAGCGGAGCGCTCGATGCGGACGCTTTCGACGTGAAAAGATCGAATCTCGAAATCAAGGCAGACCTGGTTCCGAAGACCGAGGCGTTTCGCCAAGCCCCCGAGGGCGGCGTTCGACCTGAGCCGGTGCCCGAAGCGCAGCAAAAAATCGCGTCGTTGTCGGATGCCGAGGTGAAGAAAGTCGCGCGACTCGCGCTCGATCTCGAGGCGAAGTTCGGTGGGCCACAAGACATCGAGTGGGCCTTCGAGAACGAAGCGCTCTATTGCGTTCAGACCCGACCGGTGACGAGTCTTCCTCCGGAGGCCTTTTTTCAAGACGCCGTACGCGGAACTTTGCCGAATCTCTGGGACAACTCGAACATCGTCGAGAGCTACAGTGGCGTGACCTCGCCTTTGACGTTCAGTTTCGCTTCGCGTGCGTATCGCCAAGTGTACGTTCAGTTTTGTGAAGTGATGGGTGTGCCGGAGGAGCTGATCCGCGAACGAGAGCCGATGTTCCGGAACATGCTGGGGCTCATTCGTGGCCGCGTGTATTACAACTTGATCAACTGGTACAAGCTCGTGCTGATGCTGCCGGGTTCGAGCTCGAACAAAGGCTTCATGGAAACCATGATGGGTGTGAAGCAAGGGCTGAAGCCCGAAGTGATGGCGCTCTTCGAGTTCATCAAGAATCCTCCGAAGTACTCTTTCTTCTCGAAGATTTCTCTCACGATCCTGACGATTGGTCGCTTCGCTCGAATCAATTCGATCGTCGGGGACTTTCAGGCGCACTTCGTGAAAATTTACGATGTCGCGCGAAAGAAAGACTACACGAAACTCTCGCTGACCGAACAGGTCGAAGAATACACCATGCTCGAAGAGCAGCTCTTGATGCGATGGCATGCGCCGATCATCAACGACTATCTCTGCATGGTTTTCTTCGGGTTGTTGAAGATAAATCGATCGTGTTTTTTTTATAGCGTCAATAAGTGTAGTTTTATTCACTTCTTCCGAATCGTTCTCATGTATCACAACATGGTTGGCTTTATTAAAATGAAAACTATCGACATTTTTAAGATGTTGA
>JAZKJB010000246.1:0-1122 GCA_040384505.1 Bdellovibrionota bacterium
CAGATCGACGAAGACGACCGCGGGCCGATTCCGAAGGTGAACGTCTCCGTGAAGCTTTCGGCTCTCGATTCGACGATCGACGTGAAAGCGTTCGAGAAGTCGAAAGAGCGGATGAAGGAACGTGTACGTCCCGTTTTCCGTCTCGCGATGGAGCGAGGCGTTTTCATCAACATCGACATGGAATCCTACGATCTGAAGGATTTCACTCTCGCGGTCTTCAAAGATCTTTTGATGGAGCCCGAGTTCAAAACGTATCCGCACTGGGGCATCGTCGTGCAGGCATACTTGCGCGATTCACTCGCCGACATTCGCGACCTCGTCGAGTTCGCGAAACGCCGCGGAACCCAGTTCACGATCCGAGTCGTGAAGGGTGCTTACTGGGATTATGAAACGGTGCATGCGCAAAGTACGGGCTGGCCCGTTCCGGTTTACACCGACAAGCGCGAGAGCGATGCGAATTACGAAGACTGCGCCCTCGTCATGCTCCAGAACGTCCAGCACATTCGTATGGCCGTGGCGTCGCACAACGTTCGCACGGTCGCTGCAGTCCTCGTTCATGCCGAGCGCCTCGGCGTCGATCCCCGCGCGTTCGAAATCCAAATGCTCTTCGGCATGGCGGATCCGATCAAAAAGTCCCTCGTGAAACAAGGTCTGCGAGTTCGCGAATACGCACCCGTCGGCGAACTTCTCCCCGGCATGGCGTATCTCGTTCGCCGGCTTCTCGAGAACACCTCGAACCAATCGTTCCTCCGCTCGAAATTCGCCGACGGCACTTCGACCGAGCAGCTCTTGAAGGATCCGAAGGAAGGGCTTTCGCCCACGTCGTCTGATCCCTATTCGCTCGAAACGAGCAAGACGATTCGATTCAAGAACGAACCGCTCATGGATTTCGGTATCGAGAAGAACCGCGCGAGGATCAAACAAGTTCTCGGCGACTCGAAGTCTTATGCCTCCGGCCAAGAGCACGCGCTCTTCATCAACGGCAAGGAAGTGAAAACGGGACGCTTCATCGATTCGCTCAACCCCGCGAAACCTTCGCACGTCGTGGGTCGCGTTCACGTCGCAGGCGTCGCGGAAGCAGAAGCGGCGATGAAGGCGGCGAAGGACGCGTATCCCTCCTGG